>NZ_MUFD01000001.1:0-343812 GCF_001995405.1 Salinivibrio sp. AR640
GGCTCTTCACCGTTCATGGTGGAAAGTCATATCAAGCCCCCCAAAATAGAACAGTATCGCTGTCTTGAACCGTTGTTTGTTTCTAAAGCCTTTGGCTCTAAGCTTCATGTATTGGATTTTGGCATTTATAGCTTCCGCCAGGCCATTCGATGCCTTCAGCCGCATTGCATTAAGGATTGCTGGTAAGTGCTTTTTCACTGTCGCCGCTGCTGTCATCAATGGTTTAATTCCACTTGCTTTAACTAAAGCAAGCCACTCTAGCCATTGATTCCTTGCGCTTCTGATCGAACCTCCGTACCAGATTAGTCTTGCTTGCTCTTTGAGCAACCAGCTAAGGCTTGTATCTATCATGAGCTTGGCCAATCTGTTTATACGCTCTCTCAGGCGACCGGTGAGGTTTCTATTTCTTTTGAGCCAGCCATAACGCGTTCTGTAGCACTCTCGTTTAAGGTATGGCGGTAGACGGTTAACCTCTTGCTTGCGAACATCGTCAACAGCTTTGGTGAGTACTTTTGCTACGTGGAAATGATCAACTGCAATCAGGCGTTTAGATCGTGAGCCAAAGAAGGACTCGGTTGCATTCATAAAAGCTTGGCTCATATCCATCGAGACTGAGCGGACCTGTTGTTTAGCGATGTTAGGCAGCACTCGATAGCAGTTTGCTAAGCTTTGTTCACTTTTACCGTCGGCAACAGCGAGAACTTGGCCCGTTCGGCTCGACATCACGGTGACATAATCATGCCCTCGGCAAAAGGCAGTTTCGTCTACCAACAGATCTTCTACCTTATTTAAATTTCTCCGGGCGAGCCCTCGTGAGACAGCCCTTTTCATTATCCGATCAATGGCTCCCCAACTCAGTCGAAAGGCTTTAGATACAGAGTGAAGAGAAGTGAACTGAAGTGTTTCAATAATCTTTGTCTCGAAGAGTTCGGTATAGCGACTACCAGGAGATGCCCAAGGAACAGAAACGGTCTGAACCCCGTGCTTTGGACAGTCAGCACGTGGGACTTGGGCCTCAAGATATGTTTCGTATTGGCATGTATCCAAATGACGCCATATCCGCTTTCGAGAGTCATGCTTTCTTACCGCTTTCGAACATGTTGGACAAGCAACGCCTGAAGGACTTTCGTACATGATGGTCACGGTAATACGTTGGCTCTTTTTATCCACTTGGACAGAGTCGACAGTCCATGGCGGAATCAGTCCAAGGATCGCTTGATAGAGTGCTGTATCTTTCATCTGATTCAGGGCCCAAGTGCAGAGTGTTTCCTTATTGTCCAATTAATCGGAAAACTTGAAAAGAAACACTTTCCACCACATCCGGTGAAGAGCCNGGTCACGGTAATACGTTGGCTCTTTTTATCCACTTGGACAGAGTCGACAGTCCATGGCGGAATCAGTCCAAGGATCGCTTGATAGAGTGCTGTATCTTTCATCTGATTCAGGGCCCAAGTGCAGAGTGTTTCCTTATTGTCCAATTAATCGGAAAACTTGAAAAGAAACACTTTCCACCACATCCGGTGAAGAGCCATGAATAAACAGTCTTAGAGGGAGGGAAAAGATCATGACCAAAAGTCCGTTTATGGCAAGCCTTCAGCACGAGATTAGGCGACGAGGCTATGCGATTAGAACCGAGAAAAGTTACTTGTACTGGGTTCGTCGATTTATCCTTTTCCATCACAAGCAACACCCTACAGAGCTCAGTGACGAGGATGTAAAAAACGTTTCTGTCTTATTTGGCGAATGCGCAGCAAGTTTCACCAAACACACAAAAGGTTGCCCTCAATGCATTAGCCTTTCTTTACAACCAGTTTTTAAACCAACCGCTAGGTAAGATTGCGTTTAGTCCGTCCAAAAAATCGCCGCGAATTCCAATTGTGCTCAGTAAAGAAGAAGTTGCCAAAATTTTTACCTACCTTAGCGCAAGAGATAAGCTGATTTGTGGGCTTATGTACGGCAGTGGCCTACGCATCAATGAGTGCTTGAGGTTACGCATTAAGGATTTGCTTTAACACCCACGCTACCGCCCTTTGGTTAGCGGCGTCCAAAAGGCCTTACAGGGCAATTTTTTGCGGGCTAGGTTATCAGACGCTGGGCAGTGTGTTTAGGCAAAGGGGTCTAAAATGTTGGCGGGGTCAGAATTTAGAAATTTTTGGGGATATAAACGCAAAAAAGCCGCTGACTGAGCAGCGGCTTTTCTATATGTGGCGGAGAGATAGGGATTTGAACCCTAGAAGGGCTATTAACCCTTGCCGGTTTTCAAGACCGGTGCTTTCAACCACTCAGCCATCTCTCCGGAACGCGGCGTATATTATTGGCTTAGGCTTCGCTTGTAAAGTAAAAAGCGACGATTTTGGTTTGTTTGGTTAGCTTTCGTGCAATAAAAAAGAGGCCAGCGTTTGGCTGACCTCTTTCGTCTGTTTTCTAAACAGTTTTAGATGTTTTCGACATCAAATTCTACCAATGGGCTCACGTCTGCGTCGTAGTCTACGCCGTCTACGCCAAAGCCAAATAGCTTCAAGAACTCGGCTTTGTATTCGTTGTAGTCGGTTAGCTCGGTGAGATTGTCAGTGGTGATTTGCGGCCACAAGTCGCGACAGTGCTGCTGAATGTCTTCGCGTAGCTCTAGGTCGTCTAAACGCAAGCGACGCTCGCTATCAACGGCAGGCTCGCTGCCATCGGCTTGATAGAGGCGTTGAGTAAACATGCGATGGATTTGCTCCATGCAGCCTTCATGGACCCCTTCTTCGCGCATCTTTTTGAACACCATAGCGATATAAAGCGGCATAACGGGAATAGCCGAGCTCGCTTGGGTCACGACGCTTTTCAATACGGCGACGTTGGCGCTACCACCTTTGGCGGCAAGCGTCTGGTTTAGCGCGTTGGCGGCACGGTCTAAGTCCATTTTGGCTTTGCCTAGTGCCCCTTCCCAGTAAATTGGCCAAGTGAGCTCTGTGCCAATGTAGCTGTAGGCGACGGTCTTGCAGCCTTCGGCCAATACGCCGGCGTCATTGAGTGCGTTAATCCAAAGTTCCCAGTCTTCACCGCCCATGACAGTGACGGTGTCTTGGATCTCTTGCTCAGTAGCAGGCTCGACGCTCGCTTCGATAAGTTGATCTTTGTTGGTATCGACGGCGGTTGAGGTGTACGTCTCACCGATAGGTTTGAGTGATGAGCGTACCAGCTCGCCGCTGTCAGGTAGCTTACGGACTGGCGAGGCCAGTGAGTAAACCACCATGTCGATTTGACCCAAGTCTTGTTTGATCAAATCGATGGTTTTTTGCTTGGCCTCGTGCGAGAAAGCATCGCCGTTCAGGCTTTTTGAATACAGGCCTTCTTGCTTGGCAAACTTGTCGAACGCGGCTGAGTTATACCAGCCTGCGGTGCCTGGCTTTTTCTCGGTGCCTGGCTTTTCGAAGAACACGCCTATGGTTGCGGCGCCGCCACCAAAGGCGGCTGCAATGCGTGAGGACAAGCCATAGCCGCTGGATGCACCCACGACCAACACACGTTTTGGCGCATTGGCAATCGGGCCTTGCGCTTTGGTGTAGTCAATTTGTTCTTTTACGTTCGCTTCACACCCCACTGGATGGGTGGTTGTACAGATAAATCCGCGAATTTTAGGTTTGATGATCATATTCAACGTCCCTCACAAAATTGAGGCTAGGATAAATACTAACGCCTGCCTATGCATCCCCTTTTATGGAAAAAGGGCAAAAATACCCAGTGGTTGGAGGTGTTGCAGGCAAAAATAGTGGGCAAGATCGCAGTGTAAATCGGTTCCATGAGCGAGCCAACAAAAAAGCGTCTGCTCATCACAGACGCTTTTCATTAGCGTAATCACAGCGTTTAAGCGGCTTTATTTGGGTTGGCTTTGTCGATAGCGCCCCCTTGTAACTGGTTTGAGGTAAACCAATCGGCCTCAAAATCATCCACTTGTACGGCGTAAGCACGCAACGCATCGGCCTCAAGCAATTTTTCACGCGCATCGGCGGTAATAATATTTTGCTCTACCGCTTGTTGTGAACGGTCGGCCAGGCTAGCTTTACCATTGATTTTTTTGGCTTTTACTGCCTTGATCAGGGCTTTTTCGGTATCACGACACGCCCACATGGCTGTGAAGGCGCGTTCCATTACCGCCACCGGATCGTCGGCTTTTTCCCCGACATAGCAAAGATGCGTCCAACGGTCGCGCTCTGCACTTGGGGTCATTAACTGCTCGGCGATCTGGTTAAGCAGTTTGTCGGACGGCATCGTATAACGCATGCCTAATGGGAACAGTAGCACCCGTAAACTACGACCCACGCCTTTGGCCGGGAAGTTGTTAAAGGCGCCATCAAAGGCTTTAGCACACTGGGCTAAGCAGTATTGCAGCGCATAGTGCACCATTGGCAGATCTTGGCTTGGACGCCCTTCATCTTCATAGCGCTTCAGGGTTGCCGATGCCATATAAAGGTGACTCAATACATCACCAAGGCGCGCTGAAAGCATTTCGCGGCGTTTTAGCTCACCGCCCAGTGACAACATCGCCACATCGGTGGTTACCGCCAGTGCGCGGCTCATGCGAGTAAGATGGCGATAGTATTTGGCCGTTTCACCACTAACCGGTGCACGGTTAGTCAGCGAGCCGGTTAACGCATTCACTAACCCCATGATGCTGTTTTTAGTGGCATGACCAATGTGTTTAAACAGCAGGTTATCAAATGCTTGTGCGCCTTGCTCTTGGTCTGGGTTAGCCGCCGCTTCCATCTCTTTAAGTACATAAGGGTGGCAACGGGTCGCCCCTTGACCAAAGATCATCAGGTTGCGGGTAAGAATGTTCGCCCCTTCCACGGTGATCGCGACAGGAATACCAAAGTAATGGTGGCCAATGTAGTTGAGTGGCCCCAATTGAATGGCACGACCCGCGTGAACATCCATCGAGTCGTTTAAGATGGTGCGCGCGATCTCGGTCATGTGGTATTTAGAAATGGCGGTGATGATCGCCGGTTTCTCACCTTGGTCAAGCGCGGTGGTGGTCAGGGTACGGGTCGATTCAATCAAGTAGTTCAACCCGCCCATGCGACCCAGTGCTTCGGCGACCCCTTCAAAGCGGCCAATATGCATACCAAACTGCTTACGTACATAGCTGTAAGCGCCTGTGGTGCGTGTGGCTAAGTGGCCGACCGCCGTGCCGAGCGCAGGCAGCGAGATCCCACGTCCGGCAGACAGGCATTCCACCAGCATACGCCAGCCTCGACCTACGTAGTCTTTCCCGCCGATGACCCAATCAATCGGAATAAAGACGTCTTCACCACGGGTGGTGCCATTCATGAAGGCCATATTGAGTGGGTTGTGGCGATCGCCAATTTCCACCCCTGGATGGTCTGCCGGGACCAAGGCACAGGTGATGCCGAGATCTTTTTTGTCACCCAACAACCCCTCAGGATCGCCGAGTTTGAAGGCAAGCCCAACGACACTGGCCACGGGAGCTAAGGTGATATAGCGCTTGTTCCAGCTTAAGCGGATCCCGAGAACCTCTTCGCCATTATGCTCACCCATGCAAATAACGCCATGGTCGGGAATGCTCCCTGCATCCGAGCCTGCTTCTGGGCCGGTTAAACCAAAGCAAGGCACTTCACGGCCATCGGCCAAACGTGGCAGCCAGTAATCGCGTTGTTCTTGGGTGCCGTAGTGCGTCAGTAGTTCTCCTGGGCCCAGTGAGTTCGGCACCATCACAGTGACCGCCGCGCTTAAACTGCGCGTCGCAATGCGCGATACGATGGTGGAGTTGGCCAGCGCCGAGAACGCGAGGCCGCCGTATTCTTTGGGGATGATCAGCGAGAAAAAGCGTTCTTTCTTCAAGTAATCCCACACCTCTTCCGGCAAATCTTTTTGCTCTTGCACGATTTTAAAATCGTCCAGCATGGCCAGTAAGGTATCGAGTTGGTTATCAATAAAAGCTTGTTCTTCAGCGGTGAGCGTTGGCTTGCCATAGCTGTGCAAGGTTTTCCAATCTGGCGATCCGGAAAAGAGTTCGCCATCCCACCAAACGCTGCCCGCTTCCATCGCTTCACGCTCTGTCGCTGATAAGGGTGGCAGCACCTTTTTGAAGAAAGTAAACGCTTTGTCACTAATCAGTGAACGACGTAATGAAGTTTGAGAGCTCATGATTCAGGTCCTTTTGTTGATCATGGTTGCACTCTTGTTGCTGTTATTGTGCGACCAGAACGGGTTTTACATTGCATTCCACGCATTGTCAGACATCGACAATAACGTGGGCGAATAAATGAGGGCTGGCTCCACGCCTACCACGCCCATACGTTGTTGCGCTAGTCGGCCTGCGATTCCGCCGAAAACGGAAGCACTTGGCCTTGCTGCATCACTGCTGGCTCGGCGTTCATCCCTGCTGCTAAATACGGGATGAGGCGGTCAACGATCGCTTCGGTGTCTAACGTGCGATCAAAATCATTTTCGGCAATTTCACGGAGTGCCTCGCTCGATGCCATGGTGAAAATGGCCGCGCCGAGCGTAAAATGGATATGCCAGAAGACGGCTTCGGGGGTGAGTGCCGGGTTGGCTTTGTGCACCGCTTGGTTAAACAAGGATAAAACGTGCTCATAGCGCGTGGTAATAAACCAACGCAAGTGCCCTTGCACATCGGTGTAGCCTCGACCAATTAATTGCATAAAGGTGGCCGCGCCATGAGGCCGGTATTGGTCAAGTGCGAGTACCGGCTGTTTGGCACAAGAAAACACTTGGGCCATCGTACATTCACGCTGGCTTAACAACATTTGCAGTTGTTCGCCAAGTGCGGGCATAAATGCCTCGAGATAACGTCCAAGCACCGCGCGCACCAATGATTTTTTATCACCAAAATGGTAATTCACCGAGGCAAGGTTAACCCCTGCTTTGCTGGTGATGGTGCGCAACGATGTTTCTTTAAAGCCATGCTCGGCGAAGAGCTGCTCCGCGGCATCCAGTATTTTCGCTTTGGTGTCGCCTCGTCCTGCCATTATTCATTCACCTGATTTAAACGCTTGTTTAACTTTATACCGACAAGCCTTATTTAACAAGTAAGAAACACCTACGTATCGCATGAGCAACATCACATTATTGAGTGATGACAAGGTGATCAGGCCATTACTGGCGTTCAGCGCCCGTTTGTTGTCACCGTATAATGTTTGGTAAATGATCCGTCTGAGACAGGAGGGGCAAGATGATATGTAACGTATTGAATATCAGAGACTAAGCCAGTAAGCCCGTACGGCCGCAAAAATAGGCGGCGCTTTTTTTATACCAATGTGGGAACCCATTCGCATTTTTGCTAGTCACACCTTGTGCCACTGCTTTTTCTAGAAGACTTTTCTTCTATGCCCACTTGCTCGTTGCTTGTGGGCTTTTTTATGCGCTTACTCCCAAATCTGGGCTCTTTTCGCCCAATTTCGATGATTTAATGTCTATCCACAGTAAAGTGTGTCTGCGTTCGCTAACAGATGTGGTCACCCTATTATGTATTTCACTTTTCTTGTCGCTATGGCGTTGATCATTATGGTCGGCAGTATTTGCGGCGTTGTTGCGATCATTAAAGTGAGTTCCTTGCGTCATGATCTTGAGGCGACCCAACATGCACTGAGGCAGTTGCGTCAGAGGCAAGAGACCACGACAAGTTCCAGCGATAACCACACGTCATCAAGCATGCGTTCGAGCAATGAACCTTCAGTAAAGTCATCAACGGAATCGGACGCTTTAGAGGAAAACCGCGAGCATCATACTCTCCAGCCCACAGATGCCCCCCCTCTTCACGACGATAACGCCATGCGTGCCACCAAAGGACATGCGATGGCATGGCTTGAGCGCGCGAAACAGCAATGGCTGGTTTGGAGTGGCGCCGGTATTTTTACCCTCGGTGGACTTTTCTTAATTTCCTATCTGATCAGCGAAGGCTATTTTCCCCCTCTTGCCCGTCTTGGCTTGGGAGCGCTGTTTGGCGTCGGTTTGATTGTAAGCAGTGAGTGGTTGCACGATAAGTTGCGCTGTTATACGCAAATTGATTGGCCGAGCTATGTGCCCGCTGCCATTGCGAGTGCGGGCTTTATCAGCTTGTTTGGCCTGACCTTGATGGCGGCGACGCCCTATCAGTTTATTTCTGATCCTATCGCTGTTGTGATGCTGGCGCTGATCTCGCTCGCTGCGACCTTCTACGGGCTTAGGTTTGGCCCACTACTGACCGTTGTCGGGCTCATCGGTGCGTATGGCGCGCCATTGTTCTCTACCAGTGCCACCCCCAGCTACGGGTTGCTCGCCAGCTATTTTTTACTCGTCGCCGCCGCCATCACCTATGTGGCTCAACGTGTCGAGCGCCGATGGCTGTGGTATAGCTTGTGGGGGATGCATCTTGCTTGGTTATTTGCTTTTGCCCATTTTTCGGCGCCCCTGCTTATCGTCACTGGATTTGCTGTCGGCTCAGTCTACGTGCTGATTGCAGTACCAAGATTGGGTTGGTTGCTTAAACCAACATCTGACGGGCCACTATCTTGGCGTATTCTTGTTGATATTCGATCATGGCACCATCACGCACTCGACACCTGGCTGATGCTTGCCATTATGCTGATTGCATCAATGGCGGCATTTCCATTATCTATCACCGCTGGTATTCCATTGATCGCAGCACTAGTGGGGTGGCTTTACCTCGCTCCCCTATTCTCTGTGCGTTGGGGTGCTTGGCCTGCTCTGGGCTTAATTTGGGCCGCGCTTTGGCTACTGACAAGTGATCTTGATGGCTCTGCACTTGCCCAACATATGGGTTTAAGTATCGGTGTGTTTACTCTGTTATATAGTTTGGCCTTGGGTAAGCGTTCGCCAAAAAGCATTCACTTTATCTGGTTGGCGTGCCTAGCGACACCATTAATGGTGAGCCTAAACTCGGTAGTGACGGATCCGTTTTGGGGTGGGCAACCTCCTCACGCATATAGCACCCTATTATGGTCAGCATGTTTAGCCGGTGGCGCGGCGATATTAGCGACATTTACTCGTTATTTTAAAGGAACAGACCAGACACAACATTTAGTCCGGTTAAGCCTATGGTGTGGGGTGAATGCACACCTTGCGCTTGCGCTGACCTTACTATTGAGCAATTACGCGCTAACCTTGGCGATCGCCCTTCAAGCCGTGGTGATGCTTTGGCTTACCCATAAATACAGGATTACACTCGCTGATTGGATTATTCAAGCCCTGGTCAGTCTTGTGCTCGCTCGCGCGACCTTATTATTGCTCACAACCAATCACATGACATCGGTGCCCGATACACTGTGGCTTTATCCGTCGCTTAGTCTGTTGATTTATGGCAGTCAGCGTTGGGTACAAAGCCAAACACTGCCCGCTTGGCTCACGGGTGCCCAGTTACAGCTCATCGCACTGTGGCTGACCAGCACGACAATTTGGCTGTGTGATCTTCAAGGCCTTAGCGGTGTCATCTATTCCGTCTCAGGCGCTGTGGTAATGAGTATGAACTGGTCATTGTTAGCTTGTGTTTATCTTTATCGCTATCGCCTCGCGCAGACGTTCGCTTTTTTATACCGCTTTAGCGGGATAGCACTGCTGGCATTGAGCATACTCATCCAACTGATCCTCTTTGTCGACCACAATCCCTACTTTGAAGAGGTATCTATTGGTTATTCGCCACTTTCCAGTTTGCTCTGGCCTTGGTGGGGCGTCCCCTTGCTGGTTTGTCTTTGGCTAGGCCGAGAGGGATCCTCATCGAGCCTGGCGTTTAACGCGCGAGTACAACTGCTTACGGGTATCGCTGCGGCATTTTTTGGGTTCTTGCTCGTCAACGGATTAATCCGCCAAGCTTGGCAAGGTGACACCATTGTGCTTTCACTGCCAACATCAAACGCAGAGCTTTACACTTATTCATTGGTTTGGTTAGTAATTGGCAGCCTGACTCTGCTCGGTGGATACTGGCAACAATCGGTACGTGTGCAGCAAGGTGCCATGGCGACTTTGGCGTTAGTGATATTGAAAGTTTTCTTGGTTGATATGGCAAGTTTGGAGGGGCTAATGCGAGCTTTGTCCTTCATTGGCCTCGGGCTATGCTTAGTGGGTCTAGGTGGCTTATTCCAGTGGCTCAAACAACGCCAATGGGCCGTGTAGTGCTACACCAATTATACGCAGGATAAATAATTTATATCTGTTTCAATTTAACGAGATGGCGGCGTTTATTGCCGCCAAGTTTGTGATAAGAATCACGAAATCGTCGCCCATTGACAAGATTTGGCGACTTTTTTAAATCATCAGGAACTTCTTGGTCATCGCCCAGTCCTAATGGGTGCATCGGTAAGAAATGCCTTGTCCCCCTCAGCGATTGAGGTGCATGATTCACCTTTCTTTCCGAACTGCTGCTGCTTTTTCTACTTACTTTAGAGTTTATTTGTCTCTACCTTTATTTTGCCCACCTTGTGTGGGCTTTTTTTATTTTGGTGCAGGGTCATCAGACGTTACCTGACCATTGGCAATCATTTGATAGGGCGACGCATACCGTAAGGTGAGTCCCAGCTGCGCCAGCGTATGCGTGGCATCAATCCATTTTCCATCGCCAGCACTTGGGTGATACTCAGGTGGCGTTAATCCCATTTCACGTGCAGCCCAGCTGTAATAAACGCTTTTGGATGGATGAAGATCCGCACTCAAATGGAAAACATGTCCCCATTGGCGCTGATGAATCATTGCACTGATTGCAGCCATGACATCGCTACGATGGATAAGATTAACCGGTTCGCTGCCGCCAGACAGCCCTGTACGCCCTGACAACATGGTCGATGGGTGACGTTCACCGCCAATTAAACCTGCCAAGCGCAGCACACTGCCCCGATCGCCATACACGCGATCAACATGGGCTTCAATGGCTTCATGCGCTTGACCGGATGCCGTTGTCGCGGCGGTCGGTGTCTGTTCTGTGACTTGTCCTTTAAGCTCTCCATACACAGACGTCGTGCTAATAAAGAGCACATGTTCAACGCCCGCTTGTGCCAGATGATCAATAAAGGCGGTCATCGCGTTGCGGTAGGCATCAAAATCGGCATTACGTCGCCCTGCCGCGATATTGATCACCACAATGTCGCAATCAAGCAATGGCTGCGCGTGGTGGTAATCGGGCGCCATGACATCAAAAGGCACCATTGGCGCACCTAGTGACTGGCTCCATGCTTGCGCTGCATCCGATTGGCGCTTGGTCCCCACCACCTGATGCCCTGCCGCTAGCAAGTGCGACGCAAGGGGGGTACCCAACCAACCACAACCACAAATTCCGACTTTCAATCCTGACACAAGCACTCCTTAGGGTTACGTAATTATTTTTCAATGTAATCGGCTTCACACCGCTTTTTGCCCCATTTTTGACCGATTATTTATTTCACGCTGTAAATATATTCCTTCATTGTGTAAGGAAATAACCAAAAGCGTGAATGGTGACAAAGTTTTCATTCTCAGATAGTCATAATAATGTCATTACAAAGCGTGAGAAGATAGACTATTCATCATTAAACGGTGGTCAAAAACCGTGATGATTGACGTACTTAAACACTGCATTTTGTTCGCTCTCAGGGAGCGATAGTTTTTAATTTGGTCTTGAACGTAAGCGGTAACTCAGATGAATACTCTGGAAAAAATACAAAAAAATATTGAAAACTTCAGCAAATCTGAAAGAAAAGTTGCTGAAATTATTGTCGCCTCGCCTCAAACCGCTATCCACTCAAGCATTGCGACGTTAGCGAAAATGGCTGATGTGAGTGAGCCAACGGTGAATCGCTTTTGTCGTCGTTTAGACACCAAAGGATTTCCCGACTTTAAATTGCATTTAGCGCAGAGCTTGGCAAACGGTACGCCTTATGTGAACCGTAACGTTGAAGAGAACGACGGTGCCGATGCTTACACAGCCAAGATTTTCGAGTCAACCATGGCCTGTTTAGATGTGGCGAAGAACAGCATTGATACACACCAAATTAACCGTGCTGTTGATATGTTGACCCAAGCAAAGAAAATTTCTTTCTTTGGTTTGGGTGCATCAGCGTCTGTTGCCCACGATGCGCAGAACAAGTTTTTCCGTTTTAACATCCCTGTCGTCTGCTTTAACGATATTGTGATGCAACGCATGAGCTGTATTAACTGCAATGACGGCGACGTGGTGGTGATGATCTCACACACAGGCCGGACCAAAAGCCTGGTCGACGTGGCGAACTTGGCCCGAGAAAATGGCGCCACCGTGATTGGTATCACCCAGCGCGATTCACCGCTCGATAAGGTTTGCTCGCACACCATTCAACTCGATGTCCCTGAAGATACCGATGAATACATGCCAATGGCAAGCCGCGTGGTGCAAATGACCGTCATCGACGTCTTGGCTACCGGTTTTACCCTACGCCGCGGCCCCGGCTTTAGAGATAACTTGAAACGTGTCAAAGAAGCCATTCGCGATTCACGTTTTCATAAAGAATCATTGACCTAATCCCGAGGAGTGCATGGCACTCCTTTTTTATATCATCTCGTTAATATTTTCCGTGCGCTACACTGATGTCAGCGTTTTATTGGTTTATTACTAAGCGGTGATGCTTGCCTTGTAACACGCTTCTTGCGCATCACCCTGTCTACAGGAGTTAATCATGTCTGCAAAATTGAGAAGAACGAAAATTGTCACCACCTTGGGCCCGGCAACGGATAAAGACAGTGTGTTAGAGGCCGTCATTCAGGCGGGTGCGAATGTCGTTCGCCTCAACTTCTCTCACGGCAGTGCAGAAGATCATATTAAGCGTGCCGAACAGGTGCGTGCTATCGCCGCACGACTGGGTCGCCATGTGGGGATTTTAGGCGATTTACAAGGCCCTAAGATTCGCGTATCCACGTTTAAAGACGGCGCTATTGTGCTTGCGGTGGGTGATAAATTTACCCTAGACAGCGATCTTTCTCCGGGAATGGGCGATCAAGACGCTGTGGGGCTGGACTACAAGGCGCTACCGCAAGATGTCACTCATGGCGACATTTTGCTACTCGACGATGGCCGTGTACAGCTCAAAGTGTTGGCCGTTGACGGCACCAAAGTGCACACCGAAGTCACGGTGGGCGGGAAGCTATCAAACAACAAAGGGATCAACAAGAAAGGCGGTGGCCTGTCTGCGCCTGCGTTGACCGAAAAAGATAAACAAGACATTCTCACCGCCGCCAAACTCAAGGTCGACTTTTTGGCTATCTCGTTCCCTCGCAACGGTCAAGACATGCATTATGCCCGCTCATTAGCACGCGAGGCTGGTCTGGATGCACGTTTAGTCGCCAAAGTTGAACGCGCAGAAACCGTGGTGAGCGATGCCAGTATTGATGACATTATCGAAGCGTCTGATGTGGTGATGGTGGCACGTGGCGATCTTGGCGTCGAAATTGGTGACCCTGAGTTAGTCGGGGTACAGAAACAATTGATCCGACGCGCACGCAGTATGAACCGCTTAGTGATCACTGCCACGCAAATGATGGAGTCGATGATCACAGCCCCGATGCCAACCCGTGCAGAAGTGATGGATGTCGCTAACGCCGTGTTGGATGGTACCGACGCGGTAATGCTATCAGCAGAAACCGCAGCAGGACAGTATCCGGTTGAGACGGTACGCGCCATGGCAGAAGTGTGTGTCGGTGCGGAAAAAATGCCGTCGGTGAATGTGTCTAACCACCGCTTGGATCGTCAGTTTGATAGCCAAGAAGAGACGGTGTCGATGGCAACCATGTATGCGGCAAACCATATGAAAGGGATTAAAGCCATGGTGTCGCTGACTGAGTCAGGCCGCACCGCGTTGATGATGTCACGTATTTCATCGGGTAAGCCCATTTTCGCCTTGTCTCGCCATGAACAAACGCTGAATCGTGCAGCATTGTATCGCGGCGTCACCCCCGTGTATTTCGACAGCAACAGTGGTGCCGGTCCGCAAGTGGCCGAGCTTGCCCTGCAGACACTGAAAGCGGGTGGGTTTTTGAATGAAGGCGATCAGGTGATCATGACCCAAGGTGACCAAATGGAAGTGGTTGGCTCAACCAATACGATGCGAGTCTTAACAGTGAAATAGCGAATGTCCATGAGGGCACGAGCAAAAACAGCAACGCAAAAGGCGATCGCAATCGATCGCCTTTTTTCATGGAACCTTCCTTTAGGACGACGATTTAGGGCGCCAGTGGGGATTAATATGTGCCATTAACAGGTGATCTTCCCATTGACCATTAATGAGCAGGTAATCCCGTGCTCGTCCTTCTCGTTCAAATCCAACGGCCTCTAACACCTTGGCACTGCGCGCATTGCATGGCATATAAGCGGCATTGACGCGGTGAATATGGATATTATCGAATAACCATTGATTGGTGGTCGCCAATGCGCGGCGCATAATGCCCTGCCCTTGTGCCGCTTGGTCTAACGAGTAACCGACGGTGCAAGAATACGAAGGATACTGCATCATGCTGGTATAAGAGATCACTCCCAATACCGTGGGAGAATCTTGCTTGGCAATTAAAAAATAATATGCCAGCTGATGCTTTTGTAACTCCATCAGCTGTAGCACCCGCCGTTTCCAGCCCTGCTCGGAGTAAAAGCCCGATGTTCGCGCCGGCTCCCAGGGGGCAAGAAAGGCACGATTGCGCTGAAAGTATTGCACAACTCGCATGACGTCTTCATGGCTGATGGCATCAATGCGCAGTTCATCCACGGATAATCGCGGAAAATCACTCACCGAGGGTTCGTACATAGTCACTGTCTTGGCCCGCGTTATTTCTTACCAATGCCATAGTCGCGCAGTTTATTGGCGATAGCGGTATGCGAGACATCCAGCCGCTTAGCCAGTTTACGCGTGGAAGGGTAGCTTCGGTACAAGTTATGCAATATGCCAGACTCATAACGCTTCATGATTTCGTCCAACGATCCATCAATCGACTCTTCACTCAGAAACTGAGTGTTTTCGATTTCTGGTAACTGCACATCGTCTATCGTCATCACGTCGGCATCGATTTGGGTCATCGCATGCAATAACACATTGCGAAGCTGGCGGATATTGCCCGGCCATGCATAGTGGGTCAGGTAGTCTGCAAGCGCGTCATCGATGCTTGGCTTGGATTGGCCCAAATCGGCGGCAAATTGTTTAATAAATAGCTGCGCAAGTGGCATCACATCCGCAGAACGTTCTCTCAGCGGTGGAACCGTCAGAGATAAGACATTAAGGCGATAAAAGAGGTCTTCGCGGAATTGGTGCGCGGCCACCAGCTCAGGTAAATTTTTCTGCGTTGAGCAAATCACCCGCACATCGACCTGCATTTCACGCTCTTCACCGACCCGACGGAAGGTGCCGTCTTGCATAAAGCGCAGCAGTTTTACCTGCAGGTGACGGCTCATTTCACCGACTTCATATAGGAAGACGGTGCCGCCGTCCGCTTGCTCTAAAATCCCTTTTTTCGCGCTACCGCCCTCTTCTGCGGCGGCCATGCCAAACAGCTCGGTTTCAGCGGCGTTATCAGGCATCGACACGCAGTTCACCAGCAAGAAGGGTTTGTCTGCCCGCAGTGAATGCCGATGGCAAGCGCGCGCAATCATCTCTTTGCCTGTTCCGGTTTCGCCTTGTACCAACAGTGGCGCGTCGAGCATCGCTAATTTTTTAGCTTGGCTCATCAGCTGCTTAAACTTGTTGGATTGGCCAACGAGGTGCTCAAAACCATGGTCGCTAGGCGTGCGGAAAACCGTTTGCGGGGTGTTATTCAGCGCCACTTGTTTCAGTTGGACCACGGCGCTCACGAGCACAGGCTGTTCGCTTTCATCGTTGATATGAACAGGCATCACTTCCATGAGGAAGTCGAGGCCAGCCATCACCACCATCCTACAGCTTTGGCTGGCTTCTTCTTTTTCCAGCCAATGGGCAAACTGAAAGTCAGGAAACACGGTGTTCGCATGCTCGTCGATAAGCTGATGCTCACTGGATCCAATCAGATCTTGTGCCGCTTTATTGGCCATATCGATGTAGCCGTCGAGGTTGATCGAGACCACAGGATCGGTCAGGCTTTCGACCAAAGCACGTAGCTCTTTATGCTCGCGCTCGGCAGGCAAGAACTGGACTTTGCGCACATCGGTGACCCCAGAAATCAGTCGAATTTCAGACATCAACTGACTAAAGGCTTCAAATTCAATTTCAGGGCAGTTCAGATAGATAATCCCGACTTGGTCGATTTCGATCCCGCGTAGATCAATATCGCGGCGAACCAGAATATCAAGCAGTTCGCGGGTCAGTCCGATCCTATCTTCACAACAGACTTTCAGTCTCATAATGGATTCCTGTAACGTGACAGTGATACCCAATACCGGCGCAGAACAAGATGGGATGAGGTGATTAAAACCTGCTCTGATCAAGACGTTACAAAAGCAATCGTCAGTATTTTTTCATGCGCCGGATTAGCTGTCAGGATAAGTTGACACTGAGGCGAAGTTTGAGCGGGTTAGGGTTAACAGTCAAGCCCTGATGCCATTTTTGCCTTGCGACATCACGTTTGTAGCACAGACTTTTGCCGTTTAAACTTTTGATTATATTATAAATAAAAACATAAGGTGACAGAGCGCAATGGGCTACGATGTCACCAAGAGCCTGTTACTAAGAGCATGTTACCAAGAGCGTCACCAAGAGCGCCACCAAGAACGTGTCACCACGCGTGCTACACGCATTCGCGTCAGTGGGGTGATTCGCCGGGGGTTGGGCTTTTACCCATTAGCCGTTTTACCAGCTCGCGCCGCAACTGTGACAAGCTCGGGGCCGCTTGCCCATGCCAAGGCAGTGGCCGCATCAGGGTCATGGTTTTTAATCCAAGGCGAGCCGTGAGCAAACCAACCCCCAACCCTTGGGCGACGCGGCCAGAAACACGTCCAGCGAGGTTCACTGAAAGGACATCAAAGCCAACATCGGTCATGGCCTCACTCGCGCCGGCAAGCGCCATGTTGGTGAGAACCATTTTAAGTAAACTCAATCGGGCTTTGACTCCAAGTTGAATGCCATACACGTTGGCAATCTTGGTCATTAAATGAAAATTTCGCCACGCAACCAGTAACATATCGGCGGCCGCCAATGGGCTAACGGCCACCATTAAGGCCGCCTCTTGCGAGTGTTTCGTCACCAAGGCGCGCGCTGCCTTATCTTGAGCGCTGAGTACCTGTTGCTCATAAAGGCCTAAAATTTCGCTGTCGTTATGGGTTGCCGTGATCGCTTGCTGCCACTGTGTAAAAGCTGGACGCTGTACTTGTCCAGTTTGCTCCGCTAACTGACGACAAAAGTGTTCGCCCTGCCCGACCGCATCACTGGCCAGCAGTTGCTCAGCCTGTTGGCGAACAGCATCGCGTTGCAGCAAACGACGCATCGCGCGCCATTCTTTACCCAGCATCACCAATCCAGTCGTGGCGATGGCGATCAACAAACCTTGCCAGCCAAGGCTAAGCCAATCTTGCGCTAGCCAGCTTTGATACACACTGTCAGCGGATTGCCACAATGCCAGTAGCATGGTTGCCAACATAAGAAATGGCCACACTCGGCGTCGCTTGCGTGACGAGAGGGCGAGCGTTGCATCAAGCGAGGCTTCCCATTCAGTACTCGCCGCCGGCGTAAAATCATGGTCCGATTCAAACGTGGTGCCTTGTTGTATCCGGCTATCTAATGCCGTCTGGTCTATCTCGGCATCCTGTGCAAAGGTTTGTTTTGGCTTATATTGGGTCATGACTACCTCATTTATCGAAATTTGTCGCCAAGCAAATAATCCAAGGCTTTATCCATGCGGATATGTGGCAAAGGGGCATCGAGCGGCGCGGGTTGCGGACGAAACGACGGGAAGTCAAACCCTTGATCCTGCCAGAAGGCATCTTCCGGTAACTGAGCCGGTACTTCTCCCGGATATAACGTCACTGGGCTGTTATCGGCCAAATGGCCTTTTAACGCGCTTTGGCTGCTGCCTTTTACCGAGACATAGCCCGGTGTGGTTGCTTCAATCGCGGCGACACTTTGGCAGCGCATATCAATGCCTTCAAACGCCGCCTGTTGCCATGCTTGATGAACAATTTGTTGCAACAGGCTCACCAAGTTTGGATGTTGCTCGGGGGTCACATGATCGGCTTTGGTAGCGGCAAACAACACTTTATCGATACGGGGCGAAAACAGCCGTTTGAGTAACCCTGACTTGCCGTATTTAAAGCTTTGCATGAGCTGCTCAACGGCGAGGCGCATATCGTGAAACGCAGCGGGCCCAGCGTTCAACGGTTGTAAAGTGTCGACCAAGATGACTTGGCGATCAATTTTGGCAAAGTGTTCGCGGTAGAAATGGGCAACCACATGTTCACAGTAATAGTCGTAGCGCGCTTTGAGTACCCCATAGTTGGAGTCTTTCCCTGCTTTGGCCAAATCCTGTTCATTGTCCGAGCCAACCCAAGGAAAGAACTGCACCACAGGTGCACCAGCCAGTTCCCCGGGGAGCACAAACCGGCCAGGTTGCACCCAATGCAGCCCGCCATGTGCTTTACACTGGTGTAAAAAGGCCGTGTAGTCGGCAGCAATCTCAGCCAGCTTTTTTTCATCTGCAGGTGCAAACGGGTCGAGTGCCGCGGCTTTGGTTGTCCACGTGCCAGCAAGCTCGCCACGACGCCCGGTCAATAATCCCGACTGTTTAGCTGACCATTGCGAGTAGGTTTGACTCAACAAGGGTAAATCGAGCAGCCACTCTCCGGGATAGTCAATAATATCAACGTACAAGGTCGCCATGTCGTTAATCGCTCTCAGTGCGGCAGACTGGGGCCGATACCGCACGGCTAGGCGTACTTCACTGACATCACGCGTGGGTGACGGCCACGCCGGCGGAGTACTATGTAGCGCCTGCATGGCAGAGTCGTAATCAAACGCGGGCAAGTGCATATGTGGATGTGGCTCTCGACGCGCCCCTAATCCACGTCCCTGCTGCACCAGTTGCATTAACGGCAAATGAGGCTCGGTCCCCAAATGCGTCAGCTGGTTAATGAGTGAGGTAATAAAGGCCGTTTTTCCCGCACGCGAGAGGCCAGTAACCGCAAGACGAACATGACGGTCAGCGCCTCGGCTAGCCCACTGCTTTACGCGCCTTTTCACTGATGGCATAAGTTTTTATGGCTCCTTGATCAGCCAAGCTGCCTACGACAGGCAGCCGCTGTGCATAGTTAAATGCGTGTTCTGATAAGTTGAGGCGGATTATAGCTTTTTAAACGCTTGATCAACGTTAAACGCTGATGATGTCACATAGGCTTCCATCTGAGTGATCTTGTCTTCCATTTGCGTGAACTCGCCGTTGAGATCACGGATCAGTTGGCTGGCTGACTTGCCCGACTGCCATGGCTTTTGTTTCACCTGATGCGCTGGCGCCGCTTGAGCCGGCTCAACCGTTTCGTGTTCTTGCGCCGGTTTTTTATCTAAGATCAGCACGGCGGCGATGTAGGCCACCACCACAAAAAAACCGAAGCCGAGCAAAAACGCGGAGACCGTCAGGATCCGCACTAACCAGGTTTCCATCCCAAAGTGGTTGGCAAGGCCGGCGCACACACCGGCAATGCGGCCGTTGTCTGGATCTCGATATAAGGTTCCCCTCATGCGCGTTGCCTCCATTGTGGCGCTTCAGCATCAAGCAAGCGCTCTAAGTTATCCACACGGGCTTGCAGTTTTTCAGCGCGCTGAGCCAGCTGCTGTAACGTTTCGTAATCTTGCCCACTTAAGCCCTGCTCAACTTGGCGTTTACTGCGGTAATGCAGCAACAGCCATAGCGGGGCGACGAACAGTAAAAATATCGCCAGTGGAAAGCCAAGAAATAGTGATGACATGTCCGCTCCTCGTCGTATTGGTTATGATTGATTATCTTTCATTTTGGCTTTTAAAGACGCCAACTCTTTCTCAATTTCGTCTTGGGCTTGAAGATCCGCGAACTCGTCGTCTAGTCCTTTGCCTTTGCCAACTTGATAACTGTCGGCTTCCGCTTCAAGTTCGTCAATACGGCGCTCGTATTGTTCAAATTTCGCCATTGCTTCGTCCGCACGACCACTGCCGAGGTGACGACGTACATCACGACGATTGCCCGCAGTCTCACGGCGAATGCTCAGCGATTGCTGACGTGCCCGCGTTTCGCTCAGCTTGGTCTCAAGCGCTGCAATTTCACCACTCAGTTTTTCAACGCTTTCCGCAATTAAACTCAGCTCTTCATCGAGTGCGACTTTCACATCATGCGCTTTCTGTTTTTCGATCAAGGCAGCGCGCGCGAGATCTTCTCGATCTTTTTGCAGCGCTAGCGAGGCTTTTTCCTGCCAGTCTTGAATTTGGCGTTCGATGTTTTCAATCTTACGCGCGACTTCTTTTTTATCTGCCAGCGCTTTCGCTGATGATGTCCGCACCTCTACCAAGGTGTCTTCCATTTCTTGAATGATCAAACGGATCATTTTTTGTGGATCTTCCGCCTTATCGAGCAAGGCGTTGACGTTGGCATTGACGATATCTGCAAAACGAGAAAAGATTCCCATTACTGACTCCTTCTATTTGTTCAAGTTTGTTTAAACCTGCTCACACTTATTCAAACGGTATGCCAACTTTTTATGCACTATTTTTCAATCGGTTAAAAGCAGTTGCGTCGGCCTTCTAAACCGTTCATGATGAATAAAACCACTATTTGGTAAAAATCGCCATGCGAGAACAAGATAACTTACTGGGGGAGTCCGACCGTTTTTTAGCCGTGTTAGACCATGTTAGTCGGCTGGCCCCGCTCAACCGTCCGGTTCTGATTATGGGTGAGCGCGGCACCGGGAAGGAGTTAATCGCGCAGCGTCTTCATTACCTCTCAACCCGTTGGTCACAACCGCTTGTGAGCTTGAACTGTGCGGCGCTAAGCGAGGGGCTGATCGATTCTGAGCTCTTTGGCCATGAGGCCGGTGCTTTTACCAGTGCCAAAGGCCGACATGCGGGCCGATTTGAGCGCGCTGAGGGCGGAACTCTATTCTTGGACGAGATTGCTACCGCGCCTCAGGGCGTTCAGGAAAAGTTACTCCGTGTGATTGAGTATGGCGAATATGAACGTGTTGGCGGCACCACGCCTTTGCGCGCAGATGTTCGGCTGGTGTGCGCCACCAATGAAGATCTACCCGCGCTTGCACAAGACAACCAATTTCGTCCTGATCTGCTGGACCGGCTCGCCTTCGACGTTATCCATCTTCCCCCGCTTCGCGAGCGCCAGCAGGATATCTTGATCATGGCCGAGCACTTTGCCATGAAAATGGCGGTTGAGCTCGGTTATCCATTATTTGCGGGCTTTTCGCAACCGGCCCAAGCACAATTGCTAACACACTCCTGGCCAGGTAATGTGCGAGAGCTGAAAAATGCAGTTGAGCGGGCGCTTTCGCGCCATAATGATGCCACCACACCCATCGATACGATTTGTCTTGACCCATTTTCACCGCCTTGGCAGCCTCAGCAATCCACACATGCTCCTTCAGCGGTCAAAGGTTCACTGCCAGCCTTTCCTCTTGATCTGCGTGAGTGGCAAACCACACAAGAACGCGATTTGGTCACAGCGGCGTTGTCGCAAGCCAACTATCATCAGAGGAAGGCCGCGCAGTTACTCGGCCTAAGCTACCATCAATTTAGGGGGCTGTTGCGCAAGCATAACGTGGGACAAGATAACTAATCTTGTGGTTGCTCAACCTTTATCGGCACAGGGACAACTCACGGACACAGAAACGCAAGATAACCCTTACTTTACTTGGTGGTAAGACCGTTTCGGTGGTAGATTACGGGATTCATTTTGATAGCTGATTTTACTTGGTTTATGCGCGTTTTTTTCCAGTTTTTGATCCTGGGCGTGAGCGGTCTGCTTCTCGCAGGTTGTGATGCGGCTAACGATCAACGTGCGGCCGACAACCGTGGTTTTGTGTTTTGTGGCCCAGGCCAACCGAACACATTTAACCCTCAGTTGACCGATGGCGGCCTGACCGCAGACACCTTATCGAGCCAGCTGTACGATCGCCTGCTTCAGCTGAACCCTGACACCTACCAACCCGAGCCCATGCTCGCGAAAAGTTGGGAGGTCAGTGATGACGGTAAAACCTATACCTTTGTGCTCCGTCGTGGTGTGGCTTTTCATCGCAGTGTGACCTTTACGCCGTCTCGTTACCTCAATGCTGAGGACGTTGTTTTCTCTTTTCGGCGCTTGATTAACCCCCGTCACCCTTTTCATCGCATTTCTGGCGGCCAATATCCATGGTTCGATAGCATGGATTTTTCAAGTTTAGTCTCGAGTGTCAAAGCGACCGATACCTATCGTGTGCAATTTACCCTCTCGCGACCCGATGTGTCGTTTCTTTCTACACTGGCCACCAAATTTTCGGTGATTCTTTCAAAAGAATATGCCAACCAATTATTAGCCGCCGGTACACCAGAAAAGATCGACGCCTACCCGGTTGGCACCGGCCCGTTTGCTATGGCTGAATATCAGCCTCGTGAATTAATTCGTCTGCGCCGCCACTGGCAATATTGGCAAGGTCCCGCCCCGATGGAGCAGGTGGTCTTTGATATTTCAACCCGAGGAACGGGCACCTTGGCAAAAATGCTGACGGGTGAATGTGATGTGCTCGCCTCTCCCGTTGCCAGTCAGTTACCCGTCGTGGTGAATGATCCGCGCTTTCGTTTATCATCTCAAACGGGGATGAACGTGGCGTTTATTGCGCTCAACACCCGCCATCCAGCGCTTTCGCAGGTGGAGGTTCGTCAGGCGATCAATCTGGCGATTAATCGCGGCGCCTTACTAAGCTCGGTGTATTATGGCACAGGCACACCTGCCACCAGCTTGTTGCCACCGATGTCCTGGGCGTATGACCCTAATCAGCAAAGCCAACATGATCCCAAGCTCGCAGCGGCCCTGCTCGCCAAAGCCGGGTATCGCCATGGGTTCAGTGTTGATTTAACGGTGCCATTAAAGCCCACGGCGTTTAATCCAAGTCCGCGTAAAACCGCCGAACTGATCCAGGCCGATCTGGGAGAAATTGGCATAGACGTAAATATCATTCCAGAAAAAACCGTTAACCGCGCATCGATTCGGGAAGGCGATGACAGTCACGGTATGGTGCTTACCGGTTGGGTGGCCGATAATGGGGATCCTGATGCTTTTTTACGCCCATTACTGACTTGCAATGCCAAGTTCACGGGGTGGAATATCGCCAATTGGTGTAACCGCTTTTTCGATCAAACCTTAAATGAGGCAATTGCGACAGACAATATGGCCATGCGCAAAACCTTATACCAGGACGCACAAACCATTCTTGACCGTCGGATGCCGGTGGTGCCACTTGCCCATGGTATTCAACACCAAGTCCGTGATGCACATTTAACCGGGCTCACGATGACACCCTTTGGGGCAGACAGTTTTGCTGATGTGTCACGGGAGCGCTAAACCATGCTGATTTATACCTTACGACGCTTCAACTTATTTTTGATCACCTTGGTGATCCTCACCTTGGTCGCTTATAACATCATTTTATTGTCGCCTGATTCAGGATGGCACCAATATGACTATTGGTTAGGGTGGGTTTATTATCTACGCCAACTCATTGATGGAAACCTAGGGCTTGCGGCTAACGGGGAGCCAGTGGTCAATATTCTTGCCCATGTCGCACCGGCGACTTTAGAGCTCTGTATTTCAGCGCTGGTCATTAGCGTGATGGTCGGCGTACCGCTCGGCACGCTCGCAGGGCTGCGTAGCCAAGGCCCCACTGATAAAGTGATTTCATCCCTCGCTGTCGTGGTATTTTCGATTCCGACATTCTGGTTAGCCATCTTACTGATTATGGTGTTCTCACTCGACTTACAATGGTTCCCCGTATCAGGCCGCTACAACCTTTTGTATGAGATTCCGCATATTTCTGGGTTTGCGTTAGTCGATTTATGGCTCTCGGATTTACCGCTCCAGGGAAAAGTCGCGACCGATATTATGCGTCATCTTGCTCTCCCGACACTGACGCTTGCCGTGGTTCCGACAACTGAAATTATTAAGATGGTCAGAAACTCAATGGCCTATGTGATGAGTCAGAATTACATTAAAGCCGCGGCCACTAAAGGGCTATCGAAAACCGAGATTGTGCTTCGGCATGGAATGAAAAACGCGATTCCGCCTATTATTCCCAATTTTGGATTATTGGTTTCCACCATGGTGACCTTTGTGATTATTGTCGAGTCTGTATTTAACTGGCCAGGCATTGGGCGTTGGTTACTCGATGCGCTCCTTGTCAAAGACTATACCTCTGTACAGGCGGGCGTGCTCGCGATTGGTGGATTTGTCTTATTGATTAATATTGTCTCCGATGTGCTAGGGGCGTTTATGAATCCGCTGGTAAGGAAGAAATGGTATGCCCTCAAATAGTGTCTACGTTGAACAGCATATTCCCACTCAGTTTGAGCGGACTTGGACTGCCTTTCGCCGCAATAAGTTAGCTGTGATTGGGTTTTGGTGTCTAGCCGGGCTTCTCTTAGTGACCCTCTTTGCACCCTTGCTCGCCCCTTGGAGCCCGCAACATCAAACGGGTCAGCTTTTGATGCCACCCTCTTGGGTGCAGTCTGGGCAGATTGAGTTTTTTCTCGGCACCGATGATTTGAGCCGCGACATGCTATCGCGCTTAATTGCCGGCTCTCGCTTAACCTTTGGATTGGCGCTGATAACGGCATTAACCGCGTCGTTGGTCGGCATCGCTATTGGTGTGCTGGCAGGCATGACCAAGGGGCTAAAGTCCAGTGTGTTAAACCACATTCTTGACAGCATTCTTTCCATCCCTTCGCTGCTATTGGCGATCATTGTGGTCGCCTTTCTCGGTGTCGGTGAAACCCAGATATTGCTCGCGATTTGGTTGTCACTGATCCCTCGAATTATTCGTGCGGTGTATACCGCGGTCCACGATGAAATAGAGAAAGATTACATCATCGCCGCACGCTTGGATGGCGCGAATAATATCTATCTTTTACACCATTCTATTTTGCCGAATATTGTCACCGTATTGAGTACTGAAGTAACCCGTGCAATCTCGGTCGCGATCTTGGATGTTGCCGCGCTGGGTTTTCTAGGATTAGGGGCTCAACCCCCAGCCCCCGAATGGGGCGCTATGCTCGGTGATTCCATTGAGCTTATTTTTACCGCCCCCTGGACAGTGACCCTGCCCGGCATAGCCATTGCGTTTAGCGTGTTGGTTGTTAACCTTGTCGGTGAGGGCGTCAGCCAAGCCATCAACGCAGGAACTGAATAATGCCGTTATTAGATATTCGACACCTAACCATCGAAATTGAAACGCCTCAAGGGATGGTGAAAGCGGTTGATAGAATGAGCCTGACCATTAATGACGGTGAAATTCGTGGCCTGGTAGGAGAATCGGGCTCAGGCAAAAGCTTGGTCGCTAAGGCCATTTGCGGTGTGACCAAAGATCAATGGCATGTCAGCGCCGACCGTTTGAGGCTGGGCAATATTGATTTACTGGAGCTACCAGCCAGAGAGCGTCGCCACGTGGTGGGTAAAGATATTGCGATGATCTTTCAAGAGCCATCGACCTGTCTGGACCCCTCTGAAGTGGTGGGCCATCAGCTTGAAGAAGCGATTCCTCCCGCGTCGTTTTCTGGCAGTTGGTGGCAGCGTTTAAACTGGCGTAAACAGCATTCCATCGCCCTACTCCATAAGGTTGGGATAAAAGATCATCGGCGGGTGATGGACAGCTATCCTTACGAGCTCACCGATGGCGAATGTCAAAAGGTGATGATTGCAATGGCGATCGCTAACCGCCCTCGATTATTAATTGCCGATGAACCAACCAATGATTTGGATCCCATCACGCAAGCACAAATTTTCCGACTGCTCAGCCGCACCAATCAGCTGTCGAACACGACCATTTTGTTGATTAGTCATGATCTGACTTTGGTTACGCGTTGGGCGGATAGAATTACCGTGATGTATTGTGGCCAGTCTGTGGAGTCGGGAAACCGAGAGCAAATACTCACCACGCCCCATCATCCATATACAGACGCATTATTACGGACCATGCCGGATTTTAGCCGCGAGATCCCGCATAAAAGCAAACTAGAAACTCTGCCTGGCTCAATACCGCCATTACAACA
Organism: Salinivibrio sp. AR640; assembly: GCF_001995405.1. Taxonomy (NCBI): domain Bacteria; kingdom Pseudomonadati; phylum Pseudomonadota; class Gammaproteobacteria; order Vibrionales; family Vibrionaceae; genus Salinivibrio; species Salinivibrio sp. AR640. Next base: position 26,172 of record NZ_MUFD01000001.1, read on the forward strand.
TTTACCTATTGGTTGCCGACTTGGCCCGCGCTGCCCTTATGCGCAGCGTAAATGCGTAGAAGTACCGCGAACCGAGAAAGTGAAAAACCATAAATTTGCCTGTCATTTCCCGCTCAACATGGAGAACAAGCATGGCCGCTCTTCTTGAAATTGATGGGCTATCGAAAGACTATCATCACCGGTCTGGTTGGCTAAAAAAGCGCGTCACCCATGCGGTGAAGCCGGTGTCCTTTTCATTGGATGTCGGCGAGACAATTGCATTTGTCGGGGAAAATGGCTCAGGTAAGTCAACCTTAGCACGAATGATTGCTGGCGTGATTGAACCGACCGCGGGACAAATCCGCGTTAATGGCGATCCGCTCCGCTATAAAGATTATCAAACACGCTGCAAGCTCATACGGATGATCTTTCAAGATCCGAATACCTCGCTGAACCCACGCAACCAAATTGGACAAATATTGGAAGGGCCTTTGCGTCGAAATACCAATATGACACCCCAAGAGCGTGGGAAACGGATTAAAGACACCTTATTACGGGTCGGGCTAATCCCGGAGCACGCTTATTTTTATCCGCAAATGCTTGCTACCGGTCAAAAGCAACGTGTTTCGCTTGCAAGGGCGTTAATTTTGCAACCCAGTGTGATTGTTGCCGATGAGGCATTAAATGGCTTGGATATGTCAATGCGATCGCAGATCATCAACCTGCTGCTCGAGCTACAAGAAGAAATGGGATTATCTTATGTCTATGTGTCGCAACACATGGGCGTGATTAAACATGTGACGGATAAGTTGATGGTGATGCAAAAAGGCGAAGTGGTTGAATCGGGCGATACCGCCTCACTGTTTGCTAACCCACAGCATAGCCTCACCCAAAGGCTTATCGATAGCCACTTTACCGCTCCGGTATTAGACAGGCGCTCTCGCAAATCCTCAGGTGCGCGACCGTAATACAAACATGAGCGGCCGGCTCTGCCCGCCGCTCATGCTTTCCTTGCTTGATGCTTCTCTGTTAATGCTTTCTCTTTGAATGCTTTCTCTGTTGGTGCTTTATCTGTTAGTGCGTTATCTGTTAGTGCCTTCTCTGGTAAGACTTAGATAGCTGGCACATCAAGTGCGTAGGGATTGATTAATCGTATGTAACACAGCGGCTGGATCGGCAGCTTGGGTGACAGGTCGACCAATGACAAGGTAATTCGAACCTGCATTTACCGCTTCTTCTGGCGTCATAATTCGGCGCTGATCGCCTGCGGCACTGCCAGCCGGACGGATCCCTGGAGTCACCAACTTAAAGGTGTCACCACACTGCGCTTTAAGCAAACTGGCTTCTTGTGCTGAACACACCACACCATCCAAACCCGACTGTTGCGTCAGCTTGGCAAGATGCTGCACCTGCGCTTGTGGTGAGCGTTGTACCCCAATTTGGCGTAAATCCGCATCCGTCATGCTGGTCAACACGGTGACACCGATAAGCAATGGACGGTTGCCTCCATATGGTTCAAGCGCCTCGCGTGCTGCACTCATCATGCGCTCGCCTCCTGATGCATGCACATTGACCATCCACACGCCTAGCTCTGCCGCAGCCGCTACAGCACGGGCACAGGTATTGGGGATATCATGAAACTTGAGGTCGAGAAAGACGTCGTGTCCGCCTGCATGAAGCTGTTTGACAAGCGCTGGGCCAAACAAGGTAAACATTTCCTTGCCCACTTTTAAACGGCATGAACCTGGCTCGATTTTATCCGCAAAGGATAACGCTTGGTTCATATCTGCATAATCAAGTGCCACGATGACTTTTGGGTCGTGCATGTTGTTTCCTCGTTCCTCGTTGAATGCTTATAAACGGCATAATGCCGCACTAACCGATAAAAAAACGGCGATGCCTAAGCATCGCCATTACTCCCCATCAAGCCCTCGAATTGGCTTGATAGCGCCCCAGCTTTTGCAAGATGGGCATTGCCAATAAAGCGCATGCGTGGAAAAACCACATTTACGACATCGGTAATGAGGCTTCACTTTCATTTGTTCAGCGACCAAGCCTTTTAAGGTGTTCAAGCTTGCTTTTGCTCGCCCTTCCTCGGCTTGCTCAACATGGTATTCCATTAACTTATAAAAGCCGCGCATGGTCGGATTACGCGTAAGTTGGCGCGTAAGAAAACTCTGCGCCATGGCGATATTCTCGTTGCTGCCAATCACTTCAGAGAGCATTAGCTCGGCGCTGACGCCTGCATTCTTTTCAATACATTCTTTTAAAAAACGCACCAACTGCATCTCTCGTCCCAAGGCGCGATAGCTTTCTGCAAGCAAAGGTAGCGCTTCACTGACAAAATCAGCATCCTGCTCTAAGATGTTCTCGAGCTGTTTGAGCGCCCCTTTGTAATCTTCATGCTGAATGTCGAGTCTTGCCAATTTTAAGCTCGCTCGGACACAGCTTTTATCGTAAGACAAAGCACGACGTAACAATTGCCGTGCCTTGTGCTCATCACCCTCAGCGAGTTGCTGCATCGCAAGCTCACAGTGGAAATGTGCGATATCTTTACGCAGCTTATGTTTGCCCATTTTGACCAGCTTCGCTGCGGTATCGATTGCTTGCTCCCATTCTCGCGTTTGTTGCGAAATGGCAAGTAATTGCTGCAGGGCAAATTCGCGATAATCTGGCTCATCAACCAGCTCTGCAAAGATTTTCTCGGCGCGATCAAAAAAGCCGGCAACCATATAATCTTTAGCCAGCTGCTGCATCGCGAGGTTGCGCTGATCTAAGGTGAGATTGGGCCGAGCGATTAGGTTTTGATGAATTCGGATTGCCCGGTCGACTTCACCCCGAGAGCGAAAAAGGTTGCCCAACGCCAGGTGAGTATCAATGGTTTCGTTATCGACCTGCAAAAGCTCGATAAATAAGTCGACCGCTTTATCTGATTGCTCAGACAGCAGCAAATTGAGCCCCGCCACATATTGGCGAGACAAATGATGGGACTGTTCTTGCCGTCGATGACGAGCATTCCTGTTACCCATGTACCAGCCGTAACCGGCGGCAATCGGGAGTAACAGAAACAACAGCTCTAGCATGAATTATTGTTCCTTAAGCGGGTCCGTACGCAACTTATCAAGTTCTTTGCGTTGCTTTTCCACCTGTTTACGTAGTCCTCGAGCCGTCATTCGGGCTTTGAGATATAGTGCGCCGCAAACGAGCCAGCCAATGCCAAACCCGATGACAAAGACAATACCCAAGATGACGGATAAACGAAACTCACCCTGAGCGATTAAATAGTTAAAATTGACCACAGCTTGGTTTTGCGCTCCTAGCGCCAAGGCGATCAAAAAGCATAATACCAGAAACAGAATGCCGAGTATTTTCACAAGTATTCCCTCATTGCGAAAGGCCGAATGCCCGATCAGTTATGGTAGATAGACAAAGTGCGAGGCACCTGCCATTGTGAACATTGACGCTTGATTTCAATACTAAACGTCGTCGTTACCCTTCCCCTAGCTTACGCTTTATTCGGACTAAGATTAATCCCAATAACAACGTGTCGTCGTAGGTATAAGATCTTACACAGGAGGTATGATTATGCAGGAAATTCGTCACGCAAGCTATGATCAGCGGACATAAAAAAACGGCATACTTACAGCATGCCGTTTTTTTCAGCGTCTATCGATTAACCATAAATGTTAACGCGATCACGAAGTTCCTTACCAGGTTTAAAGTGAGGGACGTACTTGCCGTCTAACTCGACCTTTTCGCCTGTTTTAGGATTACGCCCCACACGAGGCGCGCGATAATGTAGTGAGAAACTACCAAAACCACGGATTTCGATACGATCACCGCTTTCTAGTGTGCTTGCCATATGCTCAAGGATTTCCTTAATGGCATCCTCTACCTGCTTCGCAGATAGATGGGTTTGTTGACTACAGAGTCTTTCAATCAACTCAGATTTGGTCATAAACACCCCGCTTTAGTATGTTTCTCAACAGTATAAGTGCAGAGGGGGAAAATTTCCCCCTCAACGTATACATTATTCGCTTTTCGCTGCTTTAAACGCGTCAGCCATAGCGTTGCCGATAGAACCTTCTTCGGTTTTGTTCAGGCTCGCTACTGCTTCTTGCTCGTCAGCTTCGTCTTTCAGACGTACAGACAGGTTAAGAACGCGGTTCTTACGGTCAACACCGGTGAACTTCGCTTCAACACTGTCGCCAACTGAAAGCACTTGCGTCGCGTCTTCAACACGGTCACGCGATGCTTCAGAAGCACGCAGATAACCTTCAACACCTTCTGCCAGCTCAACCGTTGCGCCTTTCGCGTCAACAGCCGTTACCGTACCGTTAACGATAGCACCTTTTTTGTTGGCTGCTAGGTAGTTGTTGAATGGGTCTTCTTCCATCTGCTTGATGCCGAGTGAGATGCGCTCACGCTCTGCGTCAACCTGAAGAACCACTGCTGAGATCTCGTCGCCTTTCTTGTATTCGCGAACGGCTTCTTCGCCTGTTGCGTTCCAAGAAATGTCAGACAAGTGAACCAGACCGTCGATGCCGCCGTCTAGACCGATGAAGATACCGAAGTCAGTGATTGACTTGATCTTACCAGTAACGCGGTCGCCTTTGTTCTGAGTTTCAGCGAATTGCTGCCATGGGTTGGCTTTACACTGTTTCAGACCTAGGCTGATACGACGACGCTCTTCGTCGATGTCCAGAACCATAACTTCAACTTCGTCACCCACGTTAACCACTTTAGATGGGTGGATGTTTTTGTTGGTCCAGTCCATTTCAGACACGTGTACCAGACCTTCAACGCCTTCTTCGATTTCAACGAAGCAGCCGTAGTCAGTTAGGTTAGTTACACGACCAGTCAGCTTGTGACCTTCTGGGTAACGGTTAGCAATGGCTACCCATGGATCTTCACCCAGTTGTTTCAGACCAAGTGATACACGAGTACGCTCACGATCAAACTTCAGAACTTTAACGTTGATTTCGTCACCAACATTAACGATTTCTGATGGGTGCTTAACGCGCTTCCACGCCATATCAGTGATGTGAAGCAGGCCATCAACGCCGCCCAGATCAACGAACGCACCGTAGTCAGTCAGGTTCTTAACGATACCTTTAACTTCCATGCCTTCTTGCAGAGAAGCTAGCAGCTCGTCACGCTCAACGCTGTTTTCTGACTCGATAACCGCACGACGAGAAACAACAACGTTGTTGCGCTTCTGGTCAAGCTTGATTACTTTGAACTCGAGCTCTTTGCCTTCCAGGTGAGAAGTGTCACGTACTGGACGAACGTCAACCAGTGAACCCGGTAGGAACGCACGGATGCCGTTCAGTTCTACGGTGAAACCACCTTTCACTTTACCGTTAATAACACCGTTAACGGTTTCAGCTTCTTCGTACGCTTTTTCTAGCTGGATCCAAGCTTCGTGACGCTTAGCTTTCTCACGAGAAAGCTGAGTTTCACCGAAACCATCTTCCACTGCGTCCAGGGCTACATCGACTTCACCGCCTACTTCAATTTCAAGTTCGCCAGCAGCGTTCTTGAATTGGTCAGCCGGAATGGACGATTCAGATTTCAGGCCTGCGTCAACCAGAACGAAACCGTTCTCGATAGCAACAACAGTACCCTTAACAATAGRACCTGGGCGAGTTTCGATTTCTTTTAGAGACTCTTCAAAGAGTTGAGCAAAAGATTCAGTCATTATATTTAAAATCTTCAATTTGATAAACGTCCACGGGTATCCTACCGCATGGGGTTGTAAAATATGTCAGCTATCATCCTTGCAGCTAACGGTTATAGACTGCTTATGCAGCCGATAATTTGCTTTCAATAAACGCTAACGCCTGCTCGATCACCTCGTCAATCGATAACGAGGTAGAATCTAGCTCTAAGGCGTCAGACGCAGGGCGCAATGGTGCCACCGCACGGTTGCGATCGCGATCATCACGCTCTTGAATTTCACTTAAAAGTTGCTCAAAGGTAACATTAACCCCTTTACCTTGCAACTGGTGCTGACGGCGACGCGCGCGTTCTTCTGCACTGGCATCCAAAAAGATTTTAGCCGCCGCCTTCGGGAACACGACCGTTCCCATATCACGTCCGTCAGCAATCAACCCCGGCTCACCAACAAAGGCGCGCTGGCGGCGTAATAATGCTTCACGAACCCGGGGTAACGCAGCCACTTTTGAGGCTTGGTTGCCTACCTGCTCGGTCCGCAAGGTCCCGGACACATCTTCGCCTTCCAGGATCACTTTCACCAAGTCTCCTTCGGCCAAAAACTGCACGTCTAAGTTGGCGGCCAGTGGCACCAGTGCTTCTTCAGATTCGGTATCAACGTCATGATGAATCGCTGCGAGAGCCAGTACCCGATAGATAGCTCCTGAGTCGAGCAGGTGCCAACCGAGCTTTTCAGCCAGTCGCATACATAGGGTTCCTTTTCCTGCACCGCTTGGTCCATCTACTGTAATGACAGGCGCCTGTATCGGCATAAATCTCTCCACGTTGGTCTCGATCGCTCAACGCACCCGTTTTGTCACATCATGCTTGTTAGTCACATGATGCTTGTTAGTCGCATCAGGCTTTTGCTTGCATCACGCTTTAACGAAAACGGGCGGTTGTATAATTCGGTGCACATTATAGAAGAAATGGACAAGGAAATCATTGCTGCTGACTCAATATCAGCAGCAATAAAAAACCCTTACGCTTTATCATCAGTCAGCGCTGATCGCCGCTAGCTTGTCGAAGTAATCAGGAAAGGTTTTTGAGGTGCAACCCGGGTCATTGATGGTAACGGGCGTATCACTGAGTGCCACCAGCGAAAAACACATCGCCATGCGATGATCGTCATACGTGTCGATTGCCGCATGCTTAAGTTGCTTAGGTGGCTCAACATACAGATAATCGTCACCTTCTTCGACCACAGCGCCGAGTTTTTTCAACTCCGTTGCCATGGCATGAAGTCGATCGGTTTCTTTGACTCGCCAATTATATACGTTACGAATGCGCGTCGGTCCGTTTGCGAATAACGCAGCGACACCAATGGTCATCGCGGCATCGGGAATATGGTTAAAATCCATATCCACGCCTTGTAGCGTATTGCGGCGCGCTAACACGTAATCGTCGCCCCACTCTATGTCCGCGCCCATTGCGGCTAGCGCATCGGCAAACTGGATATCACCTTGTACACTTTTCCGTCCAATGCCTGTGACCTTAACTTCACCGCCTTTGATTGCCGCGGCCGCAAGAAAATAAGAGGCAGACGATGCATCGCCTTCAACCATAAAATGCCCAGGCGAGCAATAGTGCTGACCAGCCGGCACGACAAAACGCTGATAGTTGTCGTTTTGCACCTCGACACCAAATTGCGCCATGATAGCAAGGGTAATATCAATGTAAGGCTTAGAGACCAAATCGCCTTTGATAGTAATACGCGTTTCTTGGCGCGCAAACGGAGCAGCCATCAGCAGCGCAGTCAGAAATTGGCTGGAGATACTGCCATCGATGTTGACATCCCCGCCAGCTAACCCTGTGCCTTTGATGCGCAATGGCGGGTAACCTTCGGCCTCGAGATAACGGACATCGGCGCCGATCGCATTGAGCGCGTCGACCAAGTGACCAATCGGGCGTTCTTTCATTCTTGGTTCGCCAGTCAAGGTCACCTCGCCTTTACCCAGGCACAGTGCCGCAGTTAAAGGCCGCATCGCTGTGCCGGCATTGCCCAAAAATAGCTCAAGCGGGGTGTCGACCTGAAAAGCTTGTCCCAGCCCTTCTACCACACATTCGGTGCGATCCGAAGACAGTTGATACGACACACCTAACGCGGTAAATGCATTAAGCATATGCCGAATATCATCACTATCGAGTAGGTTGGTCAATCGTGTGGTGCCTGACGCTAACGCGGCAAGCAGCAAGGCGCGATTAGACACGCTTTTCGAGCCAGGTAGGTTAATTTGACCATTAACATGAGAGATGGGGGAAAGTGTCAGTTGCTCCATTCTGGTTTATATCCGTGATGCTTAGTGTCTCCAGAGTAACCAAAATACAAGCGGTCTCACAATTATTATTTTTATCAAAGTGTCGAGAAGGGAAATAAAAAGACCGCTTTCACGACAAAAGCGGTCTTTTCGATAAATCTCACCTGGACACGTTGAATCAGCCGTGCGTTTTCTCAAACTCATGCATAAAGTCCACGAGGGCTTGCACCCCTTCTAGTGGCATCGCGTTATAAATAGACGCTCGCATCCCACCCACGTCACGGTGGCCTTTGAGTGCATGTAGGCCTTGCGCTGTCGCTTCCGCGAGGAAGGTTTCATCCAGCTCACTATTGGCCAGTTGAAACGGCACATTCATCAATGATCGGTTGTCAGGATGAATCTGGTTCCGGTACAAGCTTGACTGGTCGATGGCATCGTATAGCAACGCCGCTTTTTGTTGGTTACGCGCGTACACCGCTTCAATACCACCTTGTTGTTTTAACCACTTAAACACTTCAGCCGCAAGATACCAGCCAAAGGTCGGTGGTGTGTTAAACATGGAGTCTTTATCGGCCAATACTTTGTAATTGAGCACACTTGGCAATACATCTTTTGCCAAGCCCAGTAAGTCATCACGCACGATAACCAGTGTGAGTCCAGCAGGGCCAATATTCTTCTGTGCACCCGCATAAATAACACCATATTGAGACACGTCGATCGGACGTGACAAAATGGTCGATGACATGTCGGCGACAATCGGCTTATGGGTGTCGGGCAGATCGTTAATTTCAATGCCATCAATGGTTTCATTCGGGCAAAAATGCACATACGCAGCGTCACTACTGAGCAACCAATCTTTGGCTGGCGAGATAGCTCGCTTACCGTCACGCTCGCGTCGAACGTTAATTACATTCGGTGTGCAATAGCGCTTTGCTTCTTTGACGGCACTCTCGGCCCAATAACCGCCATCAACGTAATCAGCAATGGTATGATTGCCCATGAGGTTCATGGGTACTGCGGCAAATTGCGCACGTGCGCCACCTTGGCAAAATAGAATGTGATAATTCTCTGGAATAACCAGCAGTTCTCGCAGATCCTGCTCAGACTGGCGAGCTAAAGATAAAAATGCCTCACTGCGATGCGAAACTTCCATTACTGACGTGCCAAGGCCTTGCCAGTTCATGAATTCTTTTTGGGCTTTAAGCATGACCTCACGCGGCAGCATCGCCGGGCCAGCTGAAAAGTTATAGACGTTATCCATGTTGGGGAGGGGCTCCTGCTTTTTGTCATCTCCCGCGTCCGTTGGACGGCAAGACTACTCGTTGTTTTAAAAAGACGTTTTAAGCCGTTCGTTTTAAAAGGCGTGTAATTGATTTAACACGTTTCACGCACATTTTGAAGGCACCAAGGCACATTCCACCCTGATTTCTTGGCACGCCTGGATATTTTTAGCGCTACCCAATCAATAGGCAATAAAAAAGGGCGCAGTTCACTGCACCCTTTTTAATCTTACACCGAGTCACGATTAGGTGTTTGAATCCTCATCCGGCGCTGGCGCGTCGTCTTGATCATCATTCACCGTGGGTGAAGCATCCTCGTCCGACGTGTCGACACCCTCTGATTTATGGGTTGCAGCAGCTTCATTCGCTAGCGCTTCCATTTCTTCTTCATCAGGCTCTTCAATGCGCTGTAGGCCAACCACTTTCTCGTCATCGCTGACGCGGATCAGACGAACACCTTGGGTATTTCGACCCACTTGGCTCACTTCTTCGGCGCGAGTACGTACCAGTGTGCCCGCATTGGTGATCATCATCAGCTCGTCGCCTTCACACACCTGAATGGCACTCACGACATCACCGTTACGCTCGGAGACTTTGATCGATACCACCCCTTTGGTTGCACGACTCTTGGTCGGATATTCATCCAAAGCAGTGCGTTTACCAAAGCCGTTTTCGGTGACGGTTAGGATCTCAGCGCCGGCTTGCGGGATAATCAGCGAGACAACTTGGTCATTCTCGGCCAATCGAATACCTCGCACCCCTGCAGCGGTACGACCCATTGCACGCACGGTGTCATTTGAGGCGACAAACCGCACGACTTTACCGAATTGCGAGAACAGCATGACTTCGCTGCTATCGTCGGTGAGCTGCGCGCCAATCAGGCTATCGTTGTCACGTAAGTTGACCGCAATAATACCGGCGCTACGTGGGCGACTAAAGTCGGTCAACGGCGTTTTCTTCACCGTGCCGTGTGCGGTTGCCATAAAGACATACTTGTCTTCCTCGTACTCACGCACCGGTAGAATAGCGGTAATTCGCTCACCGTCTTCAAGCGGGAGTAAGTTAACAATCGGCTTACCACGGGCATTACGTGACGCATGCGGCAATTGATACACTTTCAGCCAGTACATGCGGCCACGGGTGGAGAAGCATAAGATGGTGTCGTGGGTGTTTGCCACCAATAGACGCTCGATGAAGTCTTCATCTTTCATGCGCGTCGCCGATTTGCCTTTACCGCCACGACGTTGCGCGTCATAGTCACTCAACGCTTGGTACTTGACGTACCCGTCGTGTGACCACGTCACTACCACATCTTCTTGGTTGATCAGATCTTCGATATCAATGTCGGCACTTGCCGCAGTGATCTCAGTTAGACGTTTATCACCATAGCTATCACGCACCGCTTCCAGCTCTTCACGGATGACCTCCATCAAGCGCTCAGTGCTCGCTAAGATGTGTAATAGCTCGGCGATTTGCTCTAGAAGCCCTTTGTACTCGTCTAAGATCTTTTCGTGCTCAAGCCCAGTAAGCTTGTGCAAACGCAGATCCAAGATCGCTTGCGCTTGTTGCTCAGTGAGATAGTAAGACCCATCGTCGCGGGCACCAAATTCTGCCGCGAGCCACTCAGGACGGGCATTTTCGCCCCCAACCGCTTCAAGCATCGCCGATACGCCACCGAGTTTCCAACCTTGGTCTTGTAACTCTTGCTTGGCAACAGCAGGTGTTGGTGCTTGACGAATCAGTTCAATCACTTCATCGATGTTAGCAAGCGCGACCGCGAGCCCTTCCAGGATATGGGCACGATCGCGCGCTTTACGTAATTCGTAAACCGTTCGACGTGTGACCACTTCACGACGGTGATTGACAAAGCATTTCAACATTTCTTTCAAGTTGAAAAGCTTCGGCTGGTTGTTGTCCAGCGCCACCATGTTGATACCGAACGATGTCTGCAATTGCGTTTGCGCGTAAAGGTTGTTTAGAACCACTTCCGCAACCGCATCGCGGCGACATTCGATGACAATCCGCATGCCGTCTTTATCCGACTCATCACGCAGTGCAGAAATACCATCGATTTTTTTGTCTTTTACCAACTCGGCGATTTTTTCAATCAAACGCGCTTTGTTGACTTGGTAAGGGATCTCGTTAACAACGATGGTCTCTTTACCATTTTTTTCTGTTTCGATATCCGCTTTGGCACGTAAGTAAACTTTACCACGGCCCGTTTTATAAGCGTCTTCAATCCCTTTACGGCCATTGATCATTGCCGCGGTTGGAAAGTCAGGGCCTGGGATGTAGTCCATCAACTCGTCGATGGTAATATCTTCGTTATCGATGTAAGCCAGACAACCATTAACCACTTCGGTTAAGTTGTGAGGTGGGATGTTGGTTGCCATCCCGACCGCAATCCCTGACCCACCGTTGACGAGCAGGTTAGGTACGCGTGTTGGCAACACATCCGGGATTTGTTCGGTGCCATCGTAGTTTGGCACATAATCCACGGTTTCTTTATCAAGATCGGCGAGCAGTTCATGGGCAATTTTTGCCATGCGCACTTCGGTGTAACGCATCGCCGCCGCAGAATCGCCGTCAATAGAACCGAAGTTACCTTGACCATCTACCAACCTGTAGCGTAGCGAGAATGACTGCGCCATTCGCACAATGGTGTCGTAAACCGCACTATCACCGTGTGGGTGATACTTACCGATCACATCACCGACCACACGGGCCGATTTCTTATATGGCTTGTTCCAGTCGTTGCCTAGTACGTTCATCGCGAATAATACGCGGCGGTGTACTGGCTTTAGGCCATCACGCACGTCAGGAAGAGCTCGGCCAACAATGACGGACATTGCATAGTCGAGGTATGAGCTTTTCAGCTCCTCTTCGATATTGACTGGCGTGATCTCTTTAGCAAGATCGCTCATGGAGCCAACATCCCTCAAAATAATGTTTGCGTATTCAAATACGTGACTACGGAGAATAACACAAAGCCTTCTACGAGACACGTGAATATGGCCAAGATGTATCACGGATCTCGTTAGTAGACGCTCTGAGCGCGTCTATACGGATAAAAACCCACCACTTCCGTATCTGGCTATGCATTTTTAAGAATATAAGCCCACAAGGTGTCTGAGCGCGCTGGCCTGATGTATCACGTCGCGCTGATAAATAGGCTTCTTTTTATCGTGTTGGATTTCGCTATAATGCAGCAAAACCGATAAGGAAGCTGTAGTTATGACTCAGGTATCAAATGTCGATCCGGCAGAAATTCAAAAGTTTGAAGACATGGCATCACGTTGGTGGGATTTAGAGGGTGAGTTTAAGCCTCTACACCAAATCAATCCTCTGCGTCTTGACTATGTGATGGCCAAAGCCGGTGGACTATTTGGTAAGAAGGTGCTCGATGTCGGCTGCGGTGGCGGGATCCTTGCAGAAAGCATGGCGCAAGAAGGCGCCGACGTCACCGGCTTAGATATGGGTAAAGAGCCACTCACCGTTGCCCGACTCCACGCGCTTGAAGCGGGCGTCGATGTTCAATACATCCAATCAACAGCCGAAGAACACGCCAGTAACTTTGTTCAGCAATACGATGTAGTGACATGTATGGAGATGCTGGAGCATGTCCCTGAGCCCGCCTCTGTCATTCACGCCTGTGCCCAAATGGTTAAACCGGGTGGCCATGTCTTTTTCTCAACCTTAAATCGCAATACAAAATCCTGGCTATTTGCGATTGTCGGTGCCGAGCACATTCTGAAGTTAGTCCCGAAAGGCACCCACGAGCATCATAAATTTATTCGGCCCTCAGAGCTGATGACGATGATTGATAACACCTCGCTCAATGCCCAAGATATGACTGGGTTGCACTATAATCCGATTTTCGACACCTATAAGTTGTCGAACGCCAATGTCGATGTGAATTATCTCGTTCATACTCAGGCCCCCTAACCGACTGAAAAGGAAGCACGCTAGCATGACTCCGTCGACCGTCCTCTTTGATCTTGATGGCACCCTGCTCGATACTGCGCCCGATATGGGTGAAGCTGCGAATCGTGTTTTAGCCGAATTTGACCTGCCGCCTTTGACCGCGGAGCAAATATACACCCACACCAGTTTTGGGGCGCGAGGGCTGCTCACGGCCGGATTTGGCGAGCGAGCAAAACATCAAGATCCTATCGCCTTACGTGCGCGCTTTCTTTATCATTATGGCCAAGCGATTTGCCAAGGGACGCAGGTGTATCCAGGTATTGATGCACTGCTGGATAAGTTGGCGCATTTAGCGATGCGTTGGGGCATTGTGACCAATAAGCCTGAAGGGCTCACTCATCAGTTACTCGACCACTTTCCGCGTCTGCAAGCGGCACAAGTGATTGTGGGTGCCGATACTTATGCGCACGCTAAGCCGCATCCATTACCTCTTTTAAAAGCGGCCAAAACGCTTGATTGTGCGCCAGAGTGCTGCTTCTACGTCGGAGATATCGAAAATGATACTCGGGCGGCTCATGCAGCGAATATGAAGTCGATTGTTGCTGGCTGGGGATATGTGGGTGATCCGGCGCTAATTAGCAATTGGGAAGCAGATCATATTTTTACCACACCAACACAGCTTAGCGCCTTTCTTGGATCCTAGTCACACCCCACATTTTGTGGGGTTTGCTGGCTTTTCAATCAGTTAAAACCGATCACTGATCATGACTAAGATCAACCAAAATAATTTTTTTTTATTGCTAGTTTTTGCCTTTCAGTGATTGAAATTTTCATTAATCTTGGCGGCCTTGAGCCAGTAGGTTGGTAGTTACTAACTTTAAGGATAACATCCCCAAGATATCCACACCCTAAGGCCGTCAGATTGGCTTGCAAAAGTGCGCCTATATCACTATCTTGTAACCGACTTACACGCCGACCCCTATATATAGTGTAWGAACGACGCAACGTCCGCATAGAGGCCGACCAAAAAATCATCAGCATTTTATAAGAACTTGCAAAAAGAGCAGTTTGGCAAGGAAATATTGGGAAAGCATACAAATGAACCAAGAAATTACTGTATTAAAGCGTGATGGACGCAAAGAAAAGTTAAACCTCGACAAAATCCATCGCGTTGTGACTTGGGCTGCCGAAGGCCTCTCAAACGTTTCCGTTTCTCTGGTTGAGATGCGCTCTCACATCCAGTTTTACGATGGCATGCGCACTGAAGATATCCRCGAGACAATCATCAAAGCCGCTGCCGACCTTATCTCTGAAGAAAGCCCGGATTATCAATATCTCGCGGCGCGTTTGGCTGTCTTCCATTTACGTAAAAAAGCCTATGGCCAATTCGAGCCACCTAAGCTGGTTGATCATGTAAAAGGCATGGTTGAGAAAGGCAAATACGATAAACACATTTTGGAAGACTACAGCCTCGAAGAGCTCGAGACCCTGGATGGCTATCTCGATCACTGGCGTGATATGAACTTCTCGTATGCGGCCGTCAAACAGCTGGAAGGTAAATACCTGGTACAAAACCGTGTCACCGGTGAGATTTACGAGAGCGCGCAGTTCTTGTACATGATGGTCGCTGCCTGTTTGTTTGCCTCTTATCCCAAAGAAACGCGTCTTGACTATATTCGCCGCTTCTACAATGCCGCGTCGCAGTTTAAAATTTCGCTGCCAACGCCGATTATGTCAGGCGTACGGACACCAACACGCCAGTTTAGCTCTTGCGTGCTGATTGAGTGTGACGACAGCTTGGATTCAATCAATGCGACCTCCAGTGCGATTGTTCGCTACGTGTCACAGCGCGCAGGGATTGGCATTAACGCAGGCCGCATTCGTGCACTGGGTAGCCCTATTCGTGGCGGTGAAGCATTCCACACCGGCTGTATTCCTTTTTATAAGTATTTCCAAACCGCGGTGAAATGTTGCTCACAGGGTGGCGTACGTGGTGGTGCAGCGACTTTGTTCTACCCGATGTGGCACCGTGAAGTTGAATCGCTACTGGTATTGAAGAATAACCGAGGCGTCGAAGAGAACCGTGTCCGCCATATGGACTACGGGGTACAAATTAACAAGCTGATGTACACCCGTTTGCTTAAAGGTGGCAACATTTCGTTGTTCTCACCATCAGATGTGCCAGGGCTCTATGACGCATTCTTTGAAAACCAAGAAGAATTTGAGCGTCTGTATACCCAGTACGAAGCAGATGAATCAATCCAGCGTGAAACCGTTAAAGCCGTGGATTTGTTCTCACTGATGATGCAAGAGCGTGCGTCAACAGGCCGTATTTACATTCAAAATGTGGACCATTGCAATACGCATAGCCCGTTTGACCCATCTGTTGCGCCGATTCGTCAGTCGAACCTGTGTCTGGAGATTGCCCTCCCCACTAAGCCACTGAATAATGTTGAAGACGAGAACGGTGAAATTGCACTGTGTACCCTCTCGGCCTTTAACCTGGGTGCGCTTGAATCACTCGATGAGTTGGGTGAGCTAGCTGAATTGACCATTCGTGCACTGGATGCGTTGTTGGATTACCAAGACTATCCATTGCCCGCCGCACGTAAAGCGACCATGAACCGTCGTACGCTCGGTGTGGGTGTCATTAACTTCGCATACCACCTGGCTAAACATGGCGTGCGTTATTCGGATGGCAGTGCGAATGGCCTCACGCATCGTACCTTTGAAGCCATCCAATACCACTTATTGCGTGCATCGGTAGAGCTGGCGAAAGAGAAAGGCGCGTGTCCAGCCTTTAATGAAACCACCTATGCACAGGGCATTCTCCCTATTGATACGTATAAAAAAGATTTAGACGCGATTTGCGACGAACCGCTTCATCTGGATTGGGAAACCCTACGTAAGGATATTCAAACCCATGGTTTGCGTAACTCGACCCTGACAGCGCTGATGCCGTCTGAGACGTCTTCGCAAATCTCAAATGCCACCAATGGCATTGAGCCACCTCGTGGTTTTGTCTCGGTCAAAGCATCAAAAGATGGCATCTTGAAGCAGGTGGTACCGGAGTATGATAAATATAAAAATAACTACGAACTGCTCTGGAACATTGGTAGCAATGAGGGTTACTTACAGTTAGTGGGTATCATGCAAAAATTCGTTGACCAAGCGATTTCTGCCAACACCAATTATGATCCGAGCCGACATGCAAGCGGTAAAGTTCCTATGAACCAACTGCTTAAAGATCTGCTCACAGCTTATAAATTAGGGGTAAAAACCCTGTATTATCACAACACCCGTGATGGCGCGACGGACGGTCAATCCGACTCAAGCGCGGCACAAGCTGCCGATGATGATTGTGCCGGCGGCGCATGTAAGATCTAACACAATATGCGAAGGGCCCCACCCGGGCCCTTTTCTAGAGGTTAATAAGATTCATGGCTTACAGTACGTTTTCTAAAATTAACAACGATCCGCTTAAAGAACCGATGTTCTTGGGCCAATCGGTCAACGTTGCCCGTTATGACCAGCAAAAATATGAGATTTTTGAAAAGCTGATCGAAAAGCAGCTGTCTTTCTTTTGGCGCCCAGAAGAAGTCGATGTATCAAGCGACCGTATTGACTACAACAAGCTACCTGAACATGAAAAGCATATTTTCATCAGTAACTTGAAGTATCAAACATTATTGGATTCTATCCAAGGTCGTAGCCCAAATGTGGCATTGCTTCCATTGGTGTCCATTCCGGAGCTAGAGACCTGGATTGAAACGTGGAGTTTCTCAGAAACCATTCATTCGCGCTCTTACACGCATATCATTCGTAATATTGTCGCTGATCCAGCGGTTGTCTTTGACGACATTGTAATGAATGAACACATTCAAAAGCGCGCCGAAGATATTGCGCAGTATTACGACGATCTTATTCAACTAAGCAACTACTATCATCAGCTTGGTGAAGGCACACACACCATTAACGGTCATACCGTCACCGTGAGCTTGCGTGCCCTAAAACGTCAGTTGTATTTGTGTTTAATGTCAGTGAATGCACTTGAAGCGATTCGCTTCTACGTCAGCTTTGCCTGTTCGTTTGCGTTTGCCGAGCGCGAATTAATGGAAGGTAACGCCAAGATCATTAAATTTATCGCGCGTGACGAAGCGCTGCACCTGACCGGCACACAACATATGCTCAATATTCTGCGGAGCGGTCAGGACGATCCTGAAATGGCTGAGATCGCAAAAGAATGCGAGCAAGAATGCTTTGATCTGTTTAAAAAAGCCGCCGAGCAAGAGAAGGATTGGGCCGAGTATCTATTCCGTGATGGCTCCATGATTGGGTTGAACAAAGACATCTTGTGTCAATACGTGGAATACATTACCAACCTGCGTATGTCCGCTGTTGGCCTCGCCCCCGCGTACGACGATGCAACCCAAAACCCCATTCCTTGGATTAATGCATGGTTGTCATCAGATAACGTGCAAGTTGCCCCACAAGAAGCGGAGATTAGCTCCTACTTGGTTGGACAGATCGACAATGAAGTCAGCGTTGAAGACTTCGGTGATTTTGAACTATGACCCGTATCACTATCGATGTGAATGGCGTGGAGGTGGGTGGCAACACCCACCAAAACTTGCTTGAACAGCTCGAAAATGCTGGCATTCAGCCTGAATATCAGTGCCGAAGTGGTCTGTGTGGTGCGTGTCGCTGTAAACTTAATCAAGGGTCGGTCACTCAACACGATGCCATGGCTTTCGTGATGCCCGGGGAAATCCTTGCCTGCCAAAGTGCCCCACAAACTAACGTCTCAATTGTCTTTGACTACCAACCGGCATGCATGAAAAAACAAGTGAACGAGGCGTGACCGACAGTCACCGCCTCGTGGCGTGTTCTTCTTTTCTGTACCCTTCTCTACGCCAGCGTCTGTGCATCGATAAAAATGTCGTCGTGGCGAGTTAAGGATGCATAATCCGCAATAACGGCTTCACCACTAAGATAACGCCGTAGCATGTCTAATAAGACCGTCGCCATGTAACAACGTGCATCGTCATTTGAAAGGTGTCGCTTAAAACTAAGCCGCTGCCCCCATTCACCTTCTGGGGTAGAAATCGCCACACATATCTGGCCGTGAAGCTCAGGCCCGCAGGCAAGTCCGATTTGACGCTGTCCTGGCGACGTCGTCGCACTTGCCATTGCTAATGACGCGGCTAAGGGATTAGCGACCGCTTGCTCTGGCACATGCGCATTCGACATTACCCAACCCTGCTCAACCAGATGTGCCGCCTGACCGTTTAACGTGCTCGCCAGCCAACCACCAGTGAATTGTTCCGCAACTTTTAACACTACACCATGGTGATTAATATCCGCAGCCAATGCCGCCGTCATCGGCTCAGAAAAGGACACGACATAGTCCGCAAGACGATGCCGTAACGCGTCCAGAACCGCATCTTTTTCAACATGATCCGCTTCGATGAACAACTTAACTTCAATAAACGGCAAGCTGGAGCGATACCCGAGTGTTGCACTATTGGGAAGCACTAACGATGCCATCACATCGCTGATCCCCGACTCTGATAGCCCAAATGTAAATAAACGGTAACACGATCGCGCTTTGGCTGGGTAATTATGTAACAACTCAGGAAGAATTTGCTGTTCAACCATTGAGAAAAACTCAGAAGGCACTCCGGGCGTAAAGTAAAAGTGACATCCGTTGAGCTGACAGTGAAAGCCACAAGCAGTGCCTTTGGGGTTATCAATTAACCTTGCGCCTTCTGGCAGCATCGCCTGCTTGAGGTTACTTTGGGCCATCGGCCGGCCTCGACGCTCAAACCGCTGTTTTAACTCGTCTAACCACGCTTCATTGAGGGTTAACTCTACTCCCATCGCAGCAGCCATGGCCGCCGTGGTTAAATCATCCGTGGTCGGTCCTAATCCGCCATTTACGATCACGACCTCTTCCGTTTGTGACAGGCGTACAAGCTCAATCGCCATATCATCAAGTTCATCGCCGATAGTCACACGACGAGACATCGCCAGCCCGTTTTCAAATAATACTCTTGAAAGCCAAGCGGCGTTGGTATCGGTAATATCACCCAGCAATACCTCTTCACCTGTCGAGAGCATTGCGATCCGTGGCAATGAGGTTTCATGTTGTTGTTTGTCCACCTTGCCGCTCCTTGTTGTCGCGATCATCCGACCTTGATTATGACATTAGACGGCACAATGCACTACCCCACCCTTATCGTACACTTTATTTTACAACACCGTACCTGTAACATTACACAAAGCCGTTTTTTTATCTGTCTAGACGATGCACAATACGAATAAATTCAGGTTATCTTTTGTGCGAACACAATAATTAACTATTTATTAACATTGGTTAAACATAATATGAATAAAGTACTCGGAAGTTCGCTCATTATTGCGGGCACAACCATTGGCGCCGGTATGCTGGCGTTGCCTCTTGCCTCTGCCGGCATCGGGTTTGGCGCATCGATGGCACTCATGGGTGCGATGTGGGCCTTAATGACCTACACCGCCTTACTGATGTTAGAAGTGCATCAGTTCGCAGAGGCCGACGCGACATTGCACAGTTTAGCGAAACAGTTTTTGGGGAATAAAGGAAAATGGCTGGCGTCGTTTGCGATGCTCTTTTTATTCTACTCACTTTGTGCCGCATATATTGCAGGCGGGGGCAGCCAATTAAATGAAAAGCTGGCGCAATGGTCGGCCATTGAGCTACCACCTGCGGCAGGCGCCGTTTTATTTACGCTGGTTTTCGGTCTTGTGGTGACATTGGGCACCAGTAAAGTGGATTTAATTAACCGCGGGTTATTCACCATTAAGTTATTATTTTTAATCTTGGCCTTAACCCTACTGACGCCTCATGTCTCTAGCATTAACTTAGTCGAAATGCCCGTTGAACGAGGTTTGCTGGTTGCCGCGTTACCGGTCATTTTCACGTCTTTTGGCTTCCACGGCAGTATTCCTTCTATTGTGCGATACGTCGGGATCGACTTACCTTCGCTAAGAAAGGTCATGATTGTTGGCTCAACCCTTCCGTTGGCCTTGTATATCTTTTGGCAAGTAGCCAGCCTCGGTACGGTGGCACAGTCTACCTTGGTACAAAACGGTGAACTGTCCCAGTTTGTGGCAATTATCCAATCAGTGGTTCAACAAGACTATATTGCTTCAAGCATCTCACTGTTCGCCGATTTAGCACTAGCTACGTCTTTTCTCGGCGTCAGTTTAGGCTTGTTTGACTTTATCTCCGACAGCTTTAACCGCCAAGATAGCGTGCGTGGGCGCTTACAAACAGCGGCTATTACCTACCTCCCACCGTTGGTCTTTGCGCTGTATTATCCGCAGGGTTTTATCACAGCGTTAGGATACGCCGCGATCGCACTCGTCATTCTTGCCGTGGTACTCCCGGTTTTGATGGTGCGTAAGGCACGCCAGACGGTCTCAACTGACGAGCACTATCAAGTCATTGGCGGTAATCTTGGATTGAGCCTGGCAATGGTCGGCGGTATCACGGTTGTCGCAGCGCAATTTATCGGATAACACACCGAGGGCCGACCTTGATTCACACCATCGGTCGCACCCCACGCTGATGGGGTGCGACCTTTAAGCACCGATAAGTCCGCGCGCCAATGTACTTATCCCCGCCAATGTACAGAGTATTAGCATCGCTCGGCGAACAAATTGCGGTTTAACACGTGGCGCAATACGGTAAGCCAACCAGGTCGCCAGCAATACGGCAGGAACGGCAAATGCCGCTTGTTTGACATGCCACCAGGTTAGATAATCGGTCGCGCTCAAGGCGATTAAAGACAAAATGCAGCTCACAACAAAGTAGCCTGCCAAACAGGCGCGCATTTTATTCACCTCTGCATGCTGTAACACAAGCGCCATCGGTGGACCACCGATACTGGTCGTTGTTCCCATGACTCCCGACGTAAACCCAGCGATAAAAAAGTTACGCCGGTTGGGGGCAATATTAAAGCGCATCACACTGGCAAACACAGCGAGCAAGACGGCAGCACCTATAATAATTTCAAGCATTTGTGTTGTGACTACCAACATGATCCCGCCCGCAACCGCGGTGCCTGGCACTCGGCCGAAGTACGCCCAACTCAAATCACGAAAAGACAACTGATGACGATATTGCCAAGCGTTAATACTGGCTAATGTCAGCCCCACCATCGAAATTGTCGTTGGTACCAATTTCGGATCAATCATCAATAAAAGCGGCGCCGCTACGATCGCCATTCCAAAGCCAATCAAACTCTGCACAAAGCACCCTAACCCTAAGATCAGAGCCACCGCAATCGACACACCAATATCTGGCATAATAAAGTTTCTTCACATTAAACTATTTACCGCCAGTGTACCCATTTTCAGTCGCGGCAGCGAGTACCATCCGGCTTTGGCGCGCTAGATATTGTCAACTAGGCGTAACACGTTATGCACGTGCTTAATTGTTATTACGTCGTTTCTTTTTTATGTGAATATGGTCGCCATGAATATGGTCGCCATGAACATGGTCGTCATGAGTACGCTCTGCATGAATAAGGAGGTTTCTTGGCGTGAGTTCGCGTTCACAAAACTGGGTTAGCGTGACACGGTATCCATGTTGTTGAAGATATAAAACACGATCAAGCACTAGCCACAGCTCCATGGCGCGCCGAAATGCACTTTTAATTAGATTGATTTTCTCCAGCACGAGAAACCTTGCTTCGCCTCGAGCCAAGTAGTGAGTCTGATCAAAGTCGCCGGGGAATGTGAGCCCTTTTTGCGCGGCCCCCCAGCGGCAAAAGGCAGCGAACCCTTGGGTAAGCTGTGACTTTTTGAGTGCGGGTAGCGGTAAATAGTGCTCAGATTGTTGATAGTCACGTTGCCATTCATCAAAGCCCAACCGATAAGTGACCTCCTGCTCGCGTTGACGGCGCACCCGCTGCCCGCCAGTGACGGACTCTTGAACCGCGAGCTTTAAATCTGCTTTTGAAAGCGTCAGGGCGGCTTCCTGCGCCTGTGCGGATAAAGGTTGATACCTATCTCCGCGAATTAAATGATAACAACAAGGTGAAACCGTTAGTGCACGCATACCCGTTGCGACCGCCTTTTGAAGAAGCTTTACGTGTAAGTCGCCACACGCGTGCAACGCCAGCCCGTGCTCACAACCGGCAATGACGACTGTTGCCGCCTCACTCATTGCATCTAACGAGTAAAACTGCATCGGGAGCGCCTTTTGATCCGCGAAAGTTTGTCCCTGTTCGCACAGTTCCGATTGCCATTCTACGCTTTCTACTGGTTTACCTGTGATCGCCGCGACACCGCGTCCTAAGTATCCTTTTCCAGCGCACCACTCTAAATAACACGCCGTCTTATCTGTTTGCGGCATCGCGCCTAAATACGCCTGTATTTGCGCCCATTTGCGTCCCGGCACACCAACATTCAAGCGCGAATCAAGCTCAATATCAGTATGTTGCGCCATCGGTACTGAGACTAACGCTGGTAACTGGTTTAACGCTGGCCACCAGGTCGCGAGTTTTTTTATCACAGCGTCTGGATCCGCGTTTAAGGCCGCGAGCTGCGTATTATCCAACGTGGCGAGCCATTGGCAAAGCGGCCCGTCGTCTTGCCACGGAAGCTGAGTATGCGCCATCGGCATCAGTCGCCACAGATTTTGGTGCTGTATCAACAGATTGGTTAACTGATTAAATTGGTCGCTGAACGATAAAGATGACATGATTGGCATGAAGGTATTGATGAGTGCGTGATCAAAAAAGGCTGCCTCAGCAGCCTCGTCGTTTTAAACAGTTTATCGAACCGGAAGCGGAATGTCCTTGAACATAGCATCAATTTCTTCATTGGTACGCAGTGCAACCGCTTGGTCAATCACATTTCGGGTCAAATGCGGCGCAAAACGCTCAATAAAGTCATACATATAACTACGAAGAAAGGTTCCTTTACGGAAGCCTATCTTGGTGGTGCTCGCACCGAAAATATGACTCGCATCGATGGCAACCAAATCTGCATCAGCATGACTATCCATGGCCATGCTCGCGATCACGCCCACACCTAGGCCTAACTTCACATAGGTTTTAATCACATCCGCATCCGTTGCTGTGAATACAATTTTCGGTGTGCGGTTAGCGCGATGGAAGGCTTCATCCAGCTCAGATCGCCCTGTAAACCCAAACACATACGTCACGAGCGGATAGGCCGCGAGATCCTCAATACTGAGATCCGTTTTTTGTGCTAAAGGATGATCGGGCGTGACAATGATCGAGCGGTTCCAGTGATAACAAGGCAGCATCACCAAATCTTCGTAGAGATGAAATGCTTCGGTTGCAATGGCAAAGTCAGACGTCCCCTTTGCCACTGAACTGGATATTTGCGTCGGTGTCCCCTGGTGCATATGCAAGGAAACTTTCGGGTACCGCTTGGTAAAGGCTTTGATCACGTCGGGTAATGCATAACGCGCTTGCGTATGGGTGGTCGATATATTGAGGTTCCCCATTTCAGGATGAGTATGCTCACTAGCGACCGCTTTGATGCTTTCTACTCGTGATAAAATGCTTTGTGAGATCTCGACAATCGCCTCACCGGCTGGTGTTACTTGCGTTAAATGCTTACCACTTCGTTCGAATATTTGTACGCCTAGCTCATCTTCCAACAGCCTGACTTGTTTGCTAATCCCAGGTTGAGAGGTATACAAACTCTCCGCCGTCGCAGATACGTTAAGGTTGTGGTTAACGACTTCAACGATATATCTAAGCTGTTGTAATTTCATAGTGCAGACGCGTCAGCCTCGTGGGTTAAGTGGCAGCATGGTTTTATATCACTCATTTATATACCCAAATTCGACTATTTAATAGGCTTTGGTTATATAAACGTTAGCGATTGCACATTCACTAAGCAATTTACCCTGTCATTCTAACCGACTCGATCGCAAATAGTATTTTATTGCAACGACTTTATCGCAGATCGCGAGATCATAGGCCACACTCATAAAGGCGCATTCGACGAGGCCGCAATGCTAAGAGTTAGAGGCGGATCACTCATGCAGCTTTCACCTTTCGATTGATGCTATCTCTGTCAGTCGAGATGGTGTATCTTAACCAGTTGAGTTTATTGCAAGGAACATCGACGCTAAATTATGAATATTGCCTTGATAGCTGGCCTTTGTGTCATATTGCTCGGCCTGATTGTCGGCTACAACATATTGGCTCAACAACGAAAGCAAATCGAGTCTCACAAGCGCCAAGAAATGGCGAAGCACATTGCCGTCATCGATGCGACTGAAGAGCTGATTGGCAATGCGCATAACCTACCCTATAGCGGGACATTACTGGCGTGCTTGAACAAAAAGATCTTGGATTCCTTGAAAGCCATGTACGAGGTCGATCCATCGGATAAGTCAATTAAGCAACGAATTAGTGCGACCCAGGCTCAAATCGATCAGGTCAAACAAAGCTACTCCAACCGAGACTCGACATCGTTTAAAGTGCCTCATAACGACCGAGAGGCAATATCGATGCTCAAACTCGTCAAGCGCTTGCGCTCAGTGGTTAAAGCCGAGCATTCGAAAGGCCGCTTGGCAACGCAAGCTTTTGTGTCGGAAAACGCGCGACTAGAGCAAATGCAGCTCAAGATAAATATTGAGAACGTGATTAAACGTGCCAACGATGCGAAAAATAAAGGTCAAATGGGCACGGCGCAGCAATTACTGAAAAAAGCGATCGATGTCGTCAGTCCAAAGACCGATGAATACTCGTCAGAGATGAAACAGCATCTTGAAAAAATGCACAGCGACATCACTCATACGCTAAACAGTGGTCATGAGAAATTGCAGTCCGAGCAAGAAGAAGAAAAAAGCGAATTGGACGAGCTGTTTGCCCCCAAGAAAAAATGGTAGCGTCTCTCATCACAAATCCAAAAGGCGCTTGATGACAGCGCCTTTTTTCATGCCCCGTGTGTCTATGCGTGTTTTAACTGGCTGTGGTCTTAACTGGCTGTGGTCTTAACTGCTTCTATTGCGCGTTGATCTTTGCAACAATATGGTCTAGTACACCGTCTGCCGCTTGCTCCAATAAGTCCAGTACGTGCTCAAATCCATCGTCGCCGCCGTAATAAGGATCAGGGATCGCGCCCTCCGTCTGCTCTCCCCAACTGAGAAACAGAGACAGTTTGTTTTGGTAATCAGTCGGACATTGCGCATGCAGGTCGGCCAAGTTACTTTCATCGGCCGCTAAGATCATATCGAAATCCGCAAAATCTTCCTGCCGTACTTGACGCGCTCGAATACCGGCAAACGAGTACCCTCTCGCTTGACCTGCCTGTTGGCTCCGCTTATCTGGCGGATTACCTTGGTGATAACCTGCTGTCCCCGCAGAATCAATATTCACCATGATCCCTCTCGTCTGGGCACGGGCGCGTAATACCGCTTCTGCCGTCGGTGAACGACAAATATTGCCTAAGCAAACCACCAATAGACTCGGCACATTTTTTGGGGTTGTCATCGATAGAGTCTCCTTATTGGTAAAGTTTTACTCTATCAAGTCGACACTCGGATGCCTAGTCGCTTCAATCTGCTTGCCTTTGCGTTGTTATGGGTAGCATGAAGCATGACGTCGCTTTACTATGGTGTAACGTTTATTTGGGGTTAGAAATCGTATGTCAGAACAAGGACACAAGCAGCGTCAGCAAAAGTTAAAAGAAAAAGTTGATGCTCGAATTGAAGCCGCGCAACAAGAAAAAGGGCTCCTCCTGATCATAACGGGCAATGGTAAAGGTAAATCGACATCCGCGTTTGGCACAGTGGCGCGGGCCGCCGGCCATGGGCTAAAGTGTGGCGTAGCTCAGTACATCAAGGGCACGTGGGCTTGTGGAGAGCGGGATTTACTGAGCCAACATGGTGTCGACTTTCACGTGATGAGTACCGGTTTTACCTGGGATACGCAGGACAAAACCGCAGACACCCAAGCCGCTCAGCAAATATGGGCAGCGTGTCAAGCGATGCTTGCGGATGACCGCTACGATTTAGTGGTACTGGATGAGATCACCTACATGATCACGTACGACTATATCAGCCTCGATGAAGTCATTGATGCGCTGCAACAACGCCCTAGCGAACAATCCGTTATCATCACTGGGCGTGGCGCACACCGTCGCTTAGTTGAGATGGCAGATACCGTCTCGGAAGTCAGAAACGTTAAGCATGCCTTCGACGCCGGCGTGAAAGCGCGCCAAGGCATTGACTGGTAAGCCACCGAGTAAAAACAAAGAAAGCCGTGGCTGACGTTATCCTGAGCGCCGCTTTTCTCAGGGCTTCGCGTTTAACGATATCGACTGCGTCTTGTCCACGGCATCCTTTTGGCAAGACTGGCGACACAAACGCGCATCAATCGATTGATCACCCAGCAATCGCTGCCAGAGGGTTGGCAAGGCGCTGTCTCGTAGCGGCCCTGGCTCAAGCTGCTTAGGCATAACTGACTGCCACTGCCCTTCGGCGTCTTGCTCGGCAAGCAAAAACTGAAAGGGTTGATAGTTTGCTACGCCAAAACGCAAGTCGGTCACCACCTGCTGCCCATTCCGATTTTCAAAGCGAATAAAATCACGCGAAAACGTGCGAAGTGCCATTAATGTTTCCGAGCCCGCTAGTGGCCATTGTCCGCGAGGACGCGTGATCCATTGAATATGCTTATCTTTGTCTAAGCGTGACGCGAGTCCTTCCCAGTAGTGGTCGTCGCCGATAATCACCACTCGCCACAGCAGCGTGTTAAACGGGGTGGGCATAATAATATGCGGCCGCCCTGCCAAGTCGGTTCCTTGGGTTTGGGTTGCAACACGTACTTCAATCTTTTCAAGCTGATAGACCGAACTGGCCAGGTAGAGCGTAGAGACTGCCAATCCGATACCACATGCTTTGGCGCCCCGATGTCGCCAAATACACGCGGCGATAACACTGACCAATAAGGGCACCGTATAAAGTGGGTCAATAATAAACAGGCTGGCGACTGCTACCGAAGGCACGTCTAACGGCCAAAAAAGCTTGGTACCATAAACCGTCATCGCATCCAACAACGGGTGTGTCACGAGCACCGCGATCACCAGCGTCATGACTTGCCACAGCGGCCATTGACGACGCCATCGCCACCCACACCATCCTATGATTGCACCAACCCAAGGCAGCACAAATAATGAGTGACTGAATCCACGGTGGTTGACCGTATTCGCCACCGGATCGCCATAATCAATCAGCACATCTAAGTCAGGTAAGGTGCCCAATGCAGCACCGGCCAAAAGCACTTTTGGAGAACAGCGCTTGCCCGAGACTAACCCAGCAACCGCCGCGCCCAGTGCCGCCTGGGTAATAGAATCCATCGCTTATCCTTTAACAAGGTTTTGATTTATTAGCGTAAAAAGTGGTAAACCGATCACTGGAATAAATTAAGCAGTTTATCGGTTGCCTCTTTGACCTTGTCATCATCCGCTTTATCACCCAGTAACTTTTTAATCCCACGCTGTGCTTCTTTGCGTGCCTTTTCTTCCAAGACTTTGTTGCTGCTGAGTAGCTGCTTGATATCTAATTGATAACTCGGCGATTGCCAGGTACCGGCCACCGTCACTGGGATGGTCACATCACGAAGTTCATCAATATCTTTGCCGCCTTGACCCTTGCTGGTTTCAACCACAGACGTGAACACATCAAAATCTAACGTTTCTTTCAGCAAATCAGTTTGCCCCTCACTTCTGACTCGCAGCGCTGGGGCTTCTAGTAGCAGATCGTTGGTGCGTGCCATGCCATTTCCGATGGTAAAACTGGCGGTGAGCGCACTAAAGTCGGTTTTGCGCACATCGTTGGCAGCGTTGCTGGTCGCTTCTCCTTTCAACGTCGCTTTCGCTTCTCTCAGCATTTGTGCCAAGTTAATGCCGTTGATCGCGCCATCCTCAAAGAAAATCGCAGCACTGCCCTGAATCGCCTGACGGAGAGCATAAGGCGATAAACCTTGACCTTGGAGGTTAATATCCACATTGCCTTTGCCTTCAAGCAGATCAACCTGTGCGACATCCTCCAATAACGGCAAGATGGCAATGTTGCGTGCTTTTTTACTCACTTGATAGCGCGCGGGGGTTTGGGTGGCATCTAACATCCCTTGCACAACTACCCTGCCTTCATAGGCTTGCGTGATCAGCTCGGACACGTCGACTTTGCCACGGTTGATAGCAACCGTGGCGCGTGTTTGTCCTAAGGTAACGTTACTCACGGTAAGCCCTTTCATCGCCAGTGAGCCGGCAATATCCAGCGTCTTCAACACTCTCAGATCAGGCTCTTCTTGGCTAAGTGACCCAGTTTGCGTACTGGGGCTGGATTCATCATTGGACCCAGACTGACTTTCGTTTGCAGATTGACGAGGCGCTGCATTGTCTGTCGGTAACAAGGTATCGAGATCGATGTGATTGGTATTGAGTGCAAAACGAATTTGCGGGATATCTGCCAGCTTGATGGCCACTTTACCGTCTATGACCACCTCGTCAGTATTAAGACGGCTGGTCATCTCAGTGATATCTAACGTTTGCTGCTTGGCATCGAAGACGATATCTGCCGCCAGCTCTTGAGTCAGCGACTCGCCGGGTAATGCGTCACCCGAGAGCTGAGTGAGCATGTCCAACCCCTGCACTGTGACCTTGTCTTGGCTTTCTGCCACTGTAACTTGTGCGTTTCCAGAGGTTTCAACCTTTAGCTCTGACGTCTGCGCATTGATATTAAAGCCGAGCTGAGCCGCTTGACCCAAGGCGACACGGTCGAGGGTAATATTGGCTTCATTGATGGTCATCTCGCCTTGTTGTGCCGAAACATTTAGCGCAAGTTCTCGTAACTGACTTTGTTGTGGATCCGCGGCAAGCTTCAGTTCACCCTGCCCTTGCGCGCTGAAGGTCGCACCATCCTGTTCGCCACGCAGTGATACGGTCAGTGGCGTCCATATATCGGTTGCTATATTGCCCACTTGGAGTTCAACATCTCGTAAGGCCGTTTGCGTACCCGCCTGATCATCTTTAATCACGACGCTGGCATTGGTGACGCGTAGACCTTGTAAGGAAACTTGCCACGCCCCGCTCACTGTATCTTGCTGGCTAGCCGGCTCTGACGACGACAAACTTGTCTGTTGCTCTGCCGACGCACCCACGTTTTTTGGTTGAGTTGGCGTCACTGTTTGAGTTGGTGTCACATTGCTATCGCCGTTCGCCAACGTTTGGATAAATACATGCGGGTCTTGTAAGACAATTTCACCCACTTGTAATGTCTGAGACATCAATGGCAACACATCAACGGATAATTGCGCGCGCGACAAACGGAGTAAATCAGGCTCATCAAAACCAGGTCGGTTTTTGATCGCCACATCAGCAATGGAAAAGCCCAAACTCGGCCAGAACTGCCACTCGATGTCGCCACCGATAACGACCTCATAGCCCGTTTGCTCTGCGACTTGTTCCACCAGCAAGGGTTTAAATTGATTGGGGTTTACCGTGGCAATTAAAGTCGCGACGGCGCCAATCAACACCACGACAAATGCTGCGAGAATAAGGACGATTTTTTTTATCATTGCAAGATGCTCCTTGTGTGTCAGACGCGTTATCGACCACGATTTAACCGTCGAGTTCCTGGTGAGAAAAAAAATGCGCCCTCAGGCGCATTTCACTCATTAAGCCTTGTCTTGGCTAATACGAGAGGCGACTGCCCCTTGCTGATTTTTGTACTTGGCATTGTCCCGTTTATTATAAGGCTGGTCCGCTGACCCTGACATGGGCTCAAAGCTTAAGGCGCCGATCGGCATGCCGGGACGTAGCGCTAACGGTAGACGCCCATTATTATAAAACTCTAGAACAATTCGCCCTGACCAGCCCGGATCTATTCGGTGTGCCGTGACATGGACCATCAAACCCAACCGCGCCAACGATGAACGGCCATCGAGCCAACCGACAATATTATCGGGTAATGTCACAGCCTCATGCGTGACTGCCAAGGCCAATTGACCCGGATGAAGATAAAAAGGGTCGCCGTCAGCGATTTCTATTTCATCACTCATGACACGCTCAAGTTGGGCGTTCACTTCTTGTTTCGGCCCCGATAAATCAATATAAGCGGCCCCATGATCGTTAAACACACGGAACTGGTTACCCAGGGTCACATCCGCAGTCACGCCCGAAATCGCGTCTGCGGCAGGACGGGGATCAATTTTGATGCGGCCATCATCAAGGTGTTCTTTGATATGCCTGTCGCACAGTCGCATCTAACATTCCTCACGGTTATTTACTCACGCGGTGTCTTGCTTTGTGCACCGCACTCATTCGATATATTCGCGCACACATTCGATATATTCGCGCACACATTATGGATTAAACCACGACTGATTACCTAGAGAGACAGTCATTGACCCATCA
Source organism: Salinivibrio sp. AR640 (assembly GCF_001995405.1). Taxonomy (NCBI): domain Bacteria; kingdom Pseudomonadati; phylum Pseudomonadota; class Gammaproteobacteria; order Vibrionales; family Vibrionaceae; genus Salinivibrio; species Salinivibrio sp. AR640. The sequence goes on from NZ_MUFD01000001.1 coordinate 56,776, forward strand.
TGTGATGGGAGATCATGCCTTACGCTTTAAGTAAACGCGCGATATGCGCTTTTAGTACATCAATCGCAATGCGGTTTTTACCCCCGCGCGGGACAATGATATCGGCATATTGCTTCGACGGCTCAATAAACTGCATAAACATAGGGCGGACCGTCTTTTGATACTGCTCCATCACCGAATCCATGGTACGACCGCGCTCGGCAACGTCACGTTTCATCCGACGCAGTAAACAAATATCAAGTGGCGTGTCCATAAAGACGCTGGCGTGGATCAAATTGCGAAGACGGGGATCGGTGAGAAGCAGAATACCTTCGAGGATGATCACTTTTTTGGGCGTCATCGTCGTGGTTTCTCCCATACGGGTATGCTCGGAGTAACTATAAACCGGCACATCAGCCGGCTGACCGGCGACCAATGCTTCAAGATGCTCACACAAAAGATCGTGATCCAGTGCCTGAGGGTGGTCATAATTGGTTTTTACGCGCTCTTCCATGCTGAGGTGGCTCTGATCACGATAATATCTATCTTCTGTAATCACGCCGATTTGATGATCACCGACTTTTTCCTTTAATTCCTTATAAATGGTGCTGGCGATCAGGCTTTTACCGGAAGCAGAGGCACCTGCAATACCGATAATAACGCAGTGGTGGTTGTTGTCACTCATAATATGAATACCCAGGGGAAGCTTGGCGGAATCAACATAAACCGCCTGATTATAGGGAGTTGAAGCAGCTGGCGCCAGAGAAAATCGCGCTTGTCTGTGCATCCGGCCGCTTTAGCCGATAAATCACGGCCGGTTGCGCAATCAGGGCGACACAGTTTGTACGCTAATCTGTTCAGGACGTGTTTCACCTTGCCAGTAGAGCTGACTGGCGACCGTCGCTGCCATCTGTCGATAAACCGCCGCATGCTCACTGTGAGGGCGCGCGACCATGCTTGGCACACCGGCATCAATATCTTCCCGAATCGCAACATGAAGCGGTACCTGTGCAAGCACTGGCGTCCCCTGCTCTTGCGCCATTTTATCGGCACCCCCTGAGCCAAAAATGGCTTCATGATGGCCGCATTGCGAGCAAATGTGATAACTCATGTTTTCTACCACGCCCAACACGGGAACGTGAACTTTTTCAAACATCGCCACCCCTTTCACCGCATCGGCCAATGCCAAATCTTGTGGCGTTGTCACCACAATCGCGCCTGTCACCGGAAACTGTTGCGCCAAACTCAGTTGGATGTCACCGGTACCAGGCGGCATATCGACGACTAAATAGTCCAGCTCGGGCCACCGTGTTTCGTTGATCAGCTGTGCAAACGCTTTTGAGGCCATAGGACCTCGCCAAACAGTCGCGTTCTCTGCGGGCACCAGATAACCGATCGAATTTGAGGCGATACCATGGCGCGTCACAGGCTCCATTAACTTGCCATCATGGGTTTGTGGCTCACTATCTTTGGCGCCCAACATGATAGGTAAAGACGGCCCATACACATCCGCATCAACAATGCCGACTGCAGCGCCCTCCGCATGCAACGCAAGCGCTAGGTTTACAGCGGTGGTCGATTTACCGACGCCACCTTTCGCTGAGCTCACAACAATCAGGTTTTTCACCCCTTTCACCGGCGTTTTTTCGCCCGTTTTTAACGGTGCCACCCGTTGCATCAGTTCAAATTGGTTGGCAAGGGCATCAGACTGCGCACTGAGCCAATCTTTAAGCGCTTCAGCGATAGAGTGCGCCGCAAAGGGGAACGTGACCCTAAAGCCATGATCTGCGGTTCTCACCCACCCCGTTTGGCTTGCCCACTGCTCGACCAACTGCGGGTGTGAGAATTGATTAAGTAACGCGATCGCATCATCAAGGTTTGAGAGCGAAGCAGCTGTGTCTTCTTTTTTTGTTTTTTTCTTTTTGGACCCAAAAAACATCCAGCACCATCCCGTTGATTGAAATATGTTAGCCGCTCGTGTGCGTCTTTAACGGATAAACGCGCGAGGACCCGGCCTTACACTAGGCAAGGCATATCGTATCAGGTAAGATTTCCGCAATCATTCCATTCATATCATAAGAGCGAATAAACAAGATTATGGCTGCAAACCCACGGAAAATTCTGGTGACCTGTGCGCTGCCTTATGCGAACGGCTCGATTCATTTGGGCCACATGCTCGAGCATATTCAGGCAGATGTATGGGTTCGCTATCAACGCCTGCGTGGCAACACCACTCACTTTATTTGTGCTGACGATGCTCACGGCACACCTATCATGTTAAAAGCGCAGCAAATGGGTGTCGAGCCAGAAGCCATGATCGCCGGCGTGCAACAAGAGCACCAGGCAGATTTTGATGGCTTTGATATCAGCTTCGATAATTACCACAGCACCCACAGTGATGAAAACCGCGAATTAGCGTCATTCATTTATACGCAACTTCGTGATAAAGGTTATATCACCAGCCGCACGATATCTCAGCTGTTTGATCCGGAAAAAGAAATGTTCTTGCCGGATCGCTTTGTCAAAGGCGAATGTCCGAAGTGTCACGCCGACGATCAATACGGCGATAACTGTGATAACTGTGGTGAAACCTATACGCCGGCTGAATTGATCAATCCTCGTTCCGCAGTCAGCGGTGCCACGCCGGTGATGCGTGATTCAGAGCACTTTTTCTTCGATTTACCACAGTTCGAGCAAATGCTTAACGAGTGGATCAAGTCTGGTTCGCTGCAAAGCGAAATCGCTAACAAGATGAATGAGTGGTTCGAAACCGGTCTTCAGCAGTGGGATATCTCCCGCGATGCGCCCTACTTTGGTTTTGAAATCCCCGACCAACCCGGCAAGTTTTTCTACGTTTGGCTCGATGCACCGATCGGCTATATGGGGTCGTTTAAAAACTATTGTGACAAACGCGGTGATATCGACTTTGATGAATACTGGAAGGCTAATAGCGACACCGAGCTATACCATTTCATCGGCAAAGATATTGTTTATTTCCATAGTCTGTTCTGGCCTGCCATGCTGGACGGTGCTGGCTTCCGTAAACCTAACAACGTCTTCGTGCACGGCTATGTCACGGTCAATGGCGCGAAAATGTCCAAGTCAAAAGGGACATTTATCAAAGCCAGTACCTATTTGAACCATCTTGATCCAGAATGCCTGCGATACTATTACGCGGCCAAGCTCAATAGCCGCATTGATGATCTGGATTTAAGCCTGGATGATTTTATCCAGCGTGTGAACACGGATGTTGTCAACAAGGTCGTCAACCTGGCATCACGTAACGCTGGCTTTATCACTAAGCGCTTTGATGGTCAGCTCTCTGATACGTGCGCCGAACCCGAGCTTTATCAATCGTTCATCGACAAAGCTGAATACATTGGTGAGCTTTACGAAGCCCGAGAGTTTAACCGCGCCATCCGCGAAATTATTGGCTTGGCCGACAAAGCCAACCAATACGTGGACGAAAAGGCGCCATGGGTGATCGCTAAAGAAGAAGGAAAAGACGCCGAACTACAAGCGATTTGCTCTGTGGGGATTAACCTATTCCGTGTGCTGATGACGTACCTCAAACCTGTGATGCCTAAGCTGGCAGAGCGCACGGAAGGCTTTTTGAATGATACCTTGACGTGGGAAAGCATTGCGACGCCACTGACCGGCCATCGCATTAGCAAGTTCAAGGCACTGTTTAACCGTATCGATCCGAAAGCCGTCGACGCCATGATCGCCGCGAGCAAGGAAGATGCAGCCGCTGAACAAGCAGAAAAGGCCAAAGCTCAAGGGCCGTTAGCGGACGAGCCGATTGCCGATGAAATCGAATTTGGTGACTTTGCTAAGGTCGATCTGCGTATCGCTAAAATTGTTGAGTGTGAGGCGGTGCCAAAAGCGGACAAACTGCTGAAGTTTAAGCTCGATATTGGCGGTGAAACGCGTCAGGTGTTCTCTGGGATCAAATCGGCCTACAAGCCGGAAGATCTCGTGGGTAAGCACACCGTCATGGTCGCCAACTTAAAGCCTCGCAAGATGAAATTCGGCATGTCAGAGGGCATGATCCTCGCGGCGGGTCCGGGTGGCAAAGAAATCTGGATTTTAGAGCCGCATGAAGGGGCTCAACCTGGCATGCGCGTCATGTAAAACAGCGCGATAGCTAAAACATCAAAGGGCCCAACAAGGGCTCTTTTTTTTGCCTGCGACTCTCTTAGTTTGCACCGTTTGATAGTTTGCACCGTTTGAGTGCGCTCAAGCGCTATCATAGTGCGTTTTTATCTGATCTTGATGCCCTTAACGCCGCTTTCATAGGATGTGACCCGCTTCTCATCTTTGGCACAGTTCATGCTGAGCTTGATGACGGAGAGTCGCGATCGCAAGGAGAGCATATGGGATGGTTAGTCATGGTAGGCGCACTGGCGCTCGGAATAGCGGTCGTCGTCGCCGTCGTACTTTACCGTCAACGCCCAGATTGGCCGTTACATCAGCTACATGAATTACGTGCGCTGCTGCAGCACGCACGTGAGCTGGCCGCTCAAACACATATTGCTTCCAGTGACTACCAACATTTACTCAGTCAAATTCGTCAATTGCACCACTTAGCGCCTCAGGCACAAAAACCGATGTATCGGCTTTTATTTCATCATTTACATGCGCTACCGCAATACGATGAAGTCACACAAGCACGGATGAAAAACCGCGCGTTACAACATATTATTTATCTTGTTGACGAGGCGGTGCCACCCTTCCTGATAGCCCACAATGACGAAGCCAGCTTGTCGCATTATCAACACGTGTGGTATGCCGTTTTAGAATTATTACAAGCACGTCAGCGATATTCTTACGCCAGTATTCAGTTACACAAAGCGACGCCAAACGCGAGCCAGTCATTAAACCTGCAACAGCAAATTTTAGTGAAACGCTTATGCCAGCTCCAGCACCTTAACCTAGAGGATTCGCTAAACACAGAGATTGATCGCCTTACTTCCCAGCTCAGCACCGACGCTGAGCGGGCCTTAGCGACTGAGGCACCGTTAGCAACTGAGAAATCGTTGGCAACTGAGAAACCGTTAGCTGATAAGACACCACTGGCCAGTCGCCTCGCACTATCTCAGCGCGTCAATGCAGTGATACTCACCGTGCTCGATAATTGTCTTGCCGACCTATTAGCAGGCTTTCCTGCACCACAGGACGATATTTTTAATACCTTATCGCCCTTGCATGAGCCGCGAAATAGCGCTTAACAGATAGCGCTAAACAAACAGCGCGTGACAGACAGTGCGTGACAGACAATGCTTAACCGATAATCCCCACGTTTATGCAAGCATAAAAAAAGCCGACAATCGTGCCGGCTTCATGGTTATTAAGCACACGGTGAGCCCATTAGCCTATATGCGTTTGTCCACCCATATACGGACGTAATACCTCAGGGATTTCGATACGACCATCCGCTTGCTGATAGTTTTCCAAAATGGCCACCAAGGTACGACCCACAGCTAAGCCAGACCCATTGAGCGTGTGCAACAGCTCAGGCTTCTTCTCACCTTTACGGCGGAAACGCGCCTGCATACGACGCGCTTGGAAGTCCAAGGTATTTGAGCATGATGAAATTTCACGATAGGTATCTTGCGCAGGCAACCAAACTTCTAGGTCATAGGTTTTGGCCGCGCCAAAGCCCATGTCACCGGTGCATAACAGTACTTTTCGGTAAGGCAGGTTCAGCAACTGCAATACTTTTTCGGCATCGGCGGTAAGTGATTCGAGTGCTGCCATAGAATCTTCAGGCTTCACCACTTTCACCAGCTCGACTTTATCAAACTGATGCATACGAATCAGTCCACGCGTATCACGTCCGTAGGAGCCGGCTTCTGAACGGAAACACGGTGTGTGTGCGGTCATGCACAGCGGCAGATCCGCTTCATCGATGATCTCATCGCGTACCATGTTAGTCAGAGGTACTTCCGCGGTTGGGATTAACGACATGCCGATCCCCTCTTCGGTGGCCGGCTTGGTGTTAAACAAATCGTCACCAAACTTAGGCAATTGGCCGGTGCCATAGAGACTGTCGGCATTGACTAAGTACGGCACATACATTTCGGTATAGCCGTGTTCGTTGGTATGTAAATCGAGCATAAACTGGGTTAAAGCACGATGCATGCGCGCCATCTGCCCTTTCATCACGATAAAGCGAGAGCCAGATAGTTTTACCGCACTGGCAAAGTCGAGACCACCGGACAGTTCACCTAAATCAACATGATCTTTGACCTTAAAATCAAACTGACGCGGTTCACCCCAGCGCATGATCTCCTGGTTCTCAGACTCATCTTTACCACTTGGGACGTCTTCCGCCGGTAAGTTAGGCACGCTCATCACCACGTCGTTGACTTTTTGCTGCAGCGCCGCGAGTTCTGTTTTCGCTGCGTCCAACTCATCACCAAGGTTTGACACTTCTTCTAGCAATGGCGCAATGTCTTCACCCTTTGCTTTAGCCTGGCCAATGGACTTCGATCGGGAATTACGCTCTGCTTGCAGTTGTTCGGTGCGAATTTGCAGCGCCTTACGTTGTTCCTCGAGTTCACGCATAGCGTCAACGTCAAGCGTAAAGCCGCGACGAGCGAGTTGTTGAGCGGTTTCTTCCAGCTCAGTTCGAAGTAATTTGGAATCCAGCATGCTAATCCTGTGCTTTTCGGGTTGATTAGTTGGTTGTCACTTGTCATCACGTTTGAAAACAAGCGTCGATACTGCGTATTGTATTACGCGATTGGTCAAGGGTGACGGTGGATGTCACCACGACGAGGAGACTGCGTCTTCATGGCGTCGCTGCACTCTAAACCTTACCCAAAAAGGGTAAACTTGCCTAGCGCTTTTGCGGGCTTTTTGCATCCTGCTCGGCCAGAAAGGCGAGCTTTTCGGCGATTTTAATTTCTAGCCCACGATTAACGGGCTGATAATAGCGAGTATCGCCAAGTTCGGACGGTAGATAGCGCTCTCCTGCCGCATAAGCATTGGGCTCATCATGGGCATATCGATAGCCCTTCCCATGCCCCATATCTTCCATCAATGCGGTCGGCGCATTGCGCAAGTGCATGGGAACAGGCGCGTTGGCGGTTTCTTTAGCGTCTCGCAACGCTTGTTTCCATGCGGTGTAAACAGCATTGCTTTTGGGCGCGCTGGCTAAATATACAGCGGCTTGAGCAATCGCTCGCTCGCCTTCCGCCGGTCCTACGCGAGTAAAGCAATCCCACGCATTCAATGCCACCTGCATGGCACGTGGATCCGCATTGCCAATATCCTCCGAGGCGATAGCTAATAAGCGGCGGGCCACATAAAGGGGATCGCCACCGGCACTGACAATGCGTGCGTACCAATACAGGGCGCCATCAGGACTCGAGCCACGGACGGATTTATGAAACGCAGAAATCAAATCGTACCAAGCATCCCCTTGCTTATCGAATTGCGCCACTTTTTCACCGGCAACGTCTTTAAGCATCGACAGCGTCACTTGGCCATCAGCCATATCTGCCAGCATTTCCAGAAGATTCAACGCCATGCGCGCATCGCCGCTGCACGTCGCGGTTAACGCCGCTTTAACGCCTTTATCGAAAGTGAGTGCCTGCTCGCCTAACCCGCGTTGCGAGTCGGCAAGCGCTTGATCAATCACGGCTTCAAGATCGCGATCATCCAGGCTTGTCAGTCGGTAGACGCGGGCGCGCGATAGTAAGGCATTGTTAAGCTCAAACGATGGATTTTCCGTCGTGGCGCCAATAAAGGTGACGGTCCCCGACTCGACATGAGGCAGAAAAGCGTCTTGCTGACTTTTGTTAAAGCGATGTACCTCATCAACGAATAAGACAGTGCGTACACCCGCTTGCTTGTTTTGCTCTGCACGTCCAATCGCTTCTCGGATCTCTTTCACACCGGAGGTCACCGCAGAAATTTGTTCCAGCTCGGCATTAGCTTGACGCGCAGCAATATCGGCCAGTGTGGTCTTGCCTGTGCCCGGTGGTCCCCAAAAAATCATGGAATGAAGCGTCCCCGACTCAATGGCACGGCGTAGCGGTTTGCCTTCGCCAAGCAGATGGCGCTGGCCAATATATTGGTCCAAGGTGACGGGCCGCATACGCGCGGCCAGTGGGCGGAAGTCCTCAGCGAAATCGAGCGGCAAGGTAGGCAAGGCATCCTCCGATGCGGTTAACGTGACTGGCGTTGATCGTCGACCATGACCGACTCAGGCGGGGTAAACGAAAACAAGTCCGCGTCTGGCGTTTGTCGGCTAAATTGGCTCAGTGCGAACTGACTCTGTTGCCCATCTTGCTCAACGACTCTAAAGCCAGTCAAGGTACCATCGGGCTTGACCGTGACATCAAACTGACCAATGGTGCCGGTGGTTTTTGGCGTGAGCGTGAAGGTATTGCCTTCCTGGGTGATTTGGTAATCCTGCCAATCACTCGGTTGGTTACGGGTCAATAGCACGAAGGGCGTTTGTGCTGTTGCCTCTTCTAACCACATGGCAGTTACTTGTTCAACAAAGGGGCTGTAGTACCACAAGGTTTCACCATCAGAAATCATGATGGTTTCGTCCGGCGACGTGGTGGTCCAGTTAAACAAATTAGGGCGTTGGATAGCCAAGGTCCCTTTCGCTTGATGAATCTCGTCACCCTCTGGGCTTTGGACCTTTTGTTCAAACTGTGCGCTGAACGCATCAACCTTATTCAGTCTTTCGATTAAATGTTGTTGCGCCTCTGTTTGCGCTTGCGCGCTGACAACAACCAAGAGAGATATCACCGCCAACAGGTGGCGGACAGCAGCAAATCGAGTCATTGAACCTTCCATTCGATCAATCTTTCGGTGGCGGCGGTGCGATTACTTCGCGATTACCGTTATGGCCTGGTGAACTTACGACACCGTGTGCTTCGAGTTGTTCCACAATACGCGCCGCACGGTTATAACCAATTTTAAATCGACGCTGGACACCAGACACGGAACCACGACGACTTTCGGTCACAAATTCAACCACTTGATCAAACAACTGGTCCAGCTCTTCGCCATCGCCGCCGGTCGGCGCTTCACCAGGTAATAAGCTATCTGCACCTTGATCGCCTTGGGTGATTTCATCGATATATTGCGGCTTGCCTCGCGCTTTCCAATTATTAACCACCCGATGCACTTCTTCATCACTGACAAAGGCACCATGCACGCGAATCGGATGGTTGGAACCATTCGGCATAAAGAGCATATCCCCCATTCCCAGCAACGACTCAGCGCCGCCTTGGTCAAGGATGGTGCGCGAGTCTGTTTTGGTCGAGACAGTAAACGCCATACGCGTTGGAATATTGGCTTTAATCAGCCCCGTAATCACATCAACAGAAGGACGTTGGGTGGCTAACACAAGGTGAATACCCGCGGCCCGTGCTTTTTGTGCTAATCGTGCGATCAACTCTTCGACTTTTTTACCAACCACCATCATGAGATCGGAAAATTCATCTACCACCACCACGATATAGGGCAGTTTTTCCAGTTTAGGCGCCGATTCATCCATACTATCGCCCGATTTCCATAGTGGGTCAGGGATCGGATTATTCGCGGCTTCTGCTGCTTTGACCTTTTCGTTAAAACCTTTAAGGTTGCGCACGCCAAGGGCTGACATCAGCTTGTAACGTCGTTCCATCTCACCCACGCACCAACGCAGCGCATTCCCCGCATCCTTCATATCGGTGACAACTTCTGACAACAAATGCGGAATGCCCTCATAGACCGATAACTCCAGCATTTTAGGGTCGATCATGATAAAGCGCACATCTTCAGGAGACGCCTTATAGAGCATACTAACCAGCATCACGTTCACGCCCACAGATTTACCCGACCCTGTCGTCCCTGCCACCAGCATATGCGGTGCTTTGCCAAGATCGGTAATAATGGCTTCGCCGGCAATGTCATTTCCCAAGACTACGGAGATCGGCGATTGGCTGTTTTTAAATCGCTCACTGCCAATCACTTCTGACATAAACACCGTTTCGCGATGCTCGTTCGGCAGTTCAAGGCCAATATAAGGTTTACCTGGGATCACCTCGACCACGCGCACCGCGGTGGTTGATAGCGCACGCGCTAAGTCTTTAGACAAACCTGAAATTCGTGAGACCTTAACGCCCGGCGCCAAATCAAGCTCAAAACGCGTGATCACCGGCCCTGGATACACGCCCACCACGCGTGCTTGCACTTTAAAATCTTCCAAGCGCGCCTCAACCAAGCGCGCAATTTGCTCTAGCTCTTCGCGCGTGGCTTGTTGCGCTGTATGGCGCGCAGGATCCAACAGATCGAGGGTTGGGAAAGGTTCTGCCGGTTTAGGCAAATTGGGCTCATCTTTCACTAAAAAAGGATGGTCGAGCCCGGCCGCTTGCTGTTGGGATTTTTGTGCTTGGCGAATCGTTTCTTGGAAAGGATCCTCGTCATCATCGGCCAACTTGCTTGCCTGCTCCGCGCGCTCTAGCTCCGAGAGTCCATCTTGATTGCCATAGGTGGTATCAGCGTACTCTGAGTGCTTTGTCTCTAAGTGCTTTGTCTCTGAATGCTCTGAATCTGTCGACACATAAGTTGCGACCGACTCACGATCATGCTGAGTCGGTGTTTGGGCTTGCGGGTCTGAGTCGGTGTCTGCGCTGAATACCGACGCGGAGGGCTCATCATCAGCAACAGCGGTTTGCCATTGTCCCAATGCCGGTTCATCCGCACTCTCTGACAGCGCGGATTCGGACTGCGTCGAACCGGCTTGCTCAGCGGTGGCATGTCCACCAAAGATGATCGACCTTTCACTCTCGTGCGCGCTGTGATTAACGGTTTCCTTTTCCGTCGCTGTCGTTTTTTCAACGACGGATTTTTTCTCAGAAACGGACGCTTTCTCAGGCGATGTCGGCGTCAATCGACGTAAATCACTCAGCTCCATCGGTTCACAAGTCTCACGCGATTGCGTCACGTCTGTGTGCTCGGGGGCCGATGAGCCAGGCGCACCAAGTTGTGTCGGGGTATCGCCACGCACGCGATTAACCAGCCAGGTGATACCATTTAGCGTCACCGCGCCGAGGTGATCCACGATCGTGAGCCATGAAATTCCCGTGAATAAGGTGAAACCGGCCGCCCAGCCAAACAACATGACCAAGGTGGTCCCTAAGACATTAAACAAGGGCAAAGCAAGGCTATTGGTGACATCTCCCATCACGCCACCCGATGAAAAATGCCAAAAGTCATCAAAATTGAGATCAGCCAACGAACAACTGGTCAGGAAAAGGACCAGAAGCCCCAATAGACGTGCGCCAATAATGGTGTAATTAATGGGTTCATTATCACCACGCCGCCGCAAAAAAACCCAACCGCCAAGAATGGCAGCAGGGGGTAATGGATACGCCAAGATCCCAAACGAGAAGAAAAAGCTGTCTGCTATCCATGCACCCATCGCGCCAGCCGCATTATGAACGTCACCATGCCATGCGGTTTGCGACCACGAAGGATCAGCCGGATTAAAAGATAACAATGCCACCATGGTAAACACAGCAGCGGCGAGGACCAAGATGAATCCACACTCTTTTAAACGTTGACCGCCATCTAAACGCGCTTTCGGCTGAGCCGTTTTCGGCTCTCGACGTAAAGAAAACTCCATCATTACCTGTTTAATATTATTCGTTAATCGCATTCCTCACCCTGAATGGAGGCTTGCTCTGATTGCCCTGACTTTATCACATTCATGCCGTGACGGCAGGCATGATGCGTGTTTACGTTCAATCTTTACCGAGATATCACATTCTTTAAATCATGGCGTACAAAAAATAAGCCGAGCGCAATGCTCGGCTTTGGTTATGTTTTGCTTCACCCTATGGCCAACACTTAACGCGTGTGGATCACCAGATGATTACTTTGTTTTACCTCTTCCATTACCACGTAAGTGCGTGTGTCATTCACGCCGGGCAAACGTAGCAAGGTTTCACCCAATAACTTGCGATAAGCCGACATGTCAGCTACTCGTGTCTTTAGTAGGTAATCAAAATCACCGGACACTAACGAACATTCTTGGATGTCTTCTAGTGTCTGCACCGCTTTATTAAATTGCTCAAACACGTCAGGTGCGCCACGATTTAGTGTGATTTCCACAAAAACGAGCAGTGATGCATCTAAATACTGGGGATTAAGCTGTGCCGTGTAGCCAAGAATATAGCCCTGACGCTCTAAACGTCGCACACGTTCTAGGCAGGGGGTTGGAGAGAGACCGACACGTTTTGATAACTCAACGTTGGAGACTCGCCCATCCTTTTGGAGCTCATTTAGGATGTTGCGGTCAATACGGTCCAATTCCTTGGAGGGCTTGTTTTTGGTATCTACCATTTTTTATTCCACCTTGTTACTTCCTTGCAAAAAGATATACCAAATTAAATAACATCTAAACAATCTTTAGCATCAAATGCTGGTTTATTGCCTTTATACTAGCCTGAAAATTGACAATTTCAATAACAAGCCAGCCGATAACACTAAATAAACAAGAGGTGACAGCATGATCATTGGCGTTCCAAAAGAAATCAAGAACCATGAGTACCGCGTGGGTATGGTTCCAGCAAGTGTCCGTGAGCTTATTTCTCACGGCCACTCGGTCTATGTTGAAACCAATGCAGGTAACGGTATTGGTTTCTCTGACGATGACTATAAAGCCGCTGGGGCATCCATTCTCCCTGCCGCCGCTGACGTATTTGCGAAAGCAGACATGATCGTCAAGGTCAAAGAACCGCAAGCTGTCGAGCGTGCCATGCTGCGCGAAGGACAGATTTTGTTCACCTATTTGCATCTTGCACCAGATTTTCCGCAAACAGAAGACTTAATTAAAAGTAAAGCTATCTGCATTGCCTATGAAACGGTAACAGATTCTAAAGGTCGATTGCCACTATTAGCGCCAATGTCTGAAGTCGCCGGCCGTATGTCTATTCAAGCAGGTGCACAAGCGTTAGAAAAATCACACGGCGGTTCGGGCATGCTGCTCAGTGGTGTTCCTGGTGTCGAACCCGCTAAAATCGTCGTACTTGGCGGTGGCGTGGTTGGCTCAAACGCCGCGCGCATGGCGGTTGGCCTCCGAGCTGACGTCACTATTTTGGATAAAAATGTCGATACATTGCGTCGCTTGGACGAAGAATTCCAAGGCCGCGCCAAAGTCGTCTACTCAACCGAGGAAACATTAGACCAGCACGTACTTAACGCTGATTTAGTTATCGGTGCTGTCCTTATCCCAGGTGCTGCTGCACCGAAACTGGTCAACGAAGACCATATCAAGCGAATGAAACCAGGCGCTGCGGTTGTCGATGTCGCTATCGACCAAGGTGGCTGTTTCGCGACCTCACATGCAACGACCCACGCTGACCCAACCTACATCGTTGATGATGTTGTCCACTACTGTGTGGCAAACATGCCTGGCGCTGTCGCGCGCACCTCGACGGTTGCCTTAAATAACGCAACACTGCCCTACATTGTGAAGCTGGCGAACAAGGGATATCGCGATGCTTTAGTTCAAGATGAGCACTTGCGTAACGGTCTTAACGTGATCAGTGGCCACGTTACCATCAAAGAAGTGGCCGAAGGCTTTGATCTTCCATACGTTGATGCCCTGGATGCGCTGAAGTCAGCCCATTAATCGGCAATATCAATGATAGAAATAGAGGGCACCATCACGGTGCCCTTTCTTTAGCCTTCCAATTTACCTACAATCACTCCATTCAAAAAAACGAACCTCTTTCCTGCTCGGAGACGTGAATGAGTAACATTAAGCATGCGAACCTATTGATTCTTGGTTCAGGCCCAGCGGGCTACACCGCGGCTGTTTACGCGGCTCGTGCCAATTTAAACCCTGTTATGGTAACAGGCATGCAACAAGGGGGTCAGCTGACCACCACCACGGATGTTGAAAACTGGCCTGGCGATCCGGAAGGACTAACCGGTCCCGCATTAATGGATCGCATGAAAGCCCACGCAGAAAAATTCGATACCGAGATTATTTTTGATCACATCAATGACGTGGATTTATCCTCACGCCCTTTCCGCCTAAAAGGCGACAACGGCGAGTTCACTTGCGATGCCTTGATTATTTCGACGGGGGCGTCTGCGCAATACCTTGGCTTACCGTCTGAAGACGCGTTTAAGGGACGTGGCGTATCCGCCTGTGCGACCTGTGATGGCTTTTTCTATCGCAACCAAAAAGTGGCGGTAATTGGTGGCGGTAATACGGCAGTCGAAGAAGCCTTATACCTTTCTAACATCGCCTCTGAAGTGCATGTTGTCCATCGTCGCGATACCTTCCGTGCTGAGAAAATTCTGGTCGATCGTATGATGGACAAAGTGAAGAACGGTAATATTGTCCTGCACACTAACCGGGTATTGGATGAAGTGTTGGGCGATGAAATGGGCGTGACACAAGCGCGCTTAAAAGACACACAAAGCGATGAGACTGAAACCCTTGATGTGATGGGTGTTTTTGTTGCGATTGGCCATAAACCTAACACAGACATCTTTGCTGACCAGCTGAAAATGGAAAACGGCTATATCCAGGTTGAATCAGGCCTAAGTGGCAATGCAACCCAGACAAGCGTCGAAGGCGTATTTGCGGCTGGTGATGTCATGGACCACGTATACCGTCAAGCGATTACCTCTGCAGGGACCGGCTGTATGGCGGCTCTAGATGCCGAGCGTTATCTCGACGCACTCGCGAATCAGTAATTTCTCGCGCTCATGCAGGCTATCATTCGATGGCCTGCCCAGCCTGTTGGCAGGCTTTGATAGAATAATAAGATGATATGGATAAATCTAAACAGCGGGCGCTAACCCAATGGCTCAAGTCGCAGAGCACGTTAGCCAAACCCTGGTTAGTTGCGACGATTAGCATTGCACTCCTCTCTGGTGTGCTTTTGATTGCCCAAGCAGCACTTCTTGCCCACCTGCTGCATCAACTGATTATTGAGCAAACCGATAAATACGCCTTACTGCCAAGTTTTCTCACATTGGTCGGCGTTGTTTTAGCCCGTGCTGGGTGTAGTTGGGCCAAAGAACAAACTGGCTATCGCTGTGGTGAGGTCATTCGGCAACACATTCGCCAGTTAATACTCAACCGACTTCATGCGCTTGGACCTGTGAGTATTCAAGGGCGACCCGCGGGGAGCTGGGCAAGCCTGATCCTTGAGCAGGTTGAGGAGTTACAGGACTTTTTCGCTCGTTACTTACCCCAAATGGCGATCGCAGTCTTGATCCCCTTAGTGATTTTAGTCGTCGTGTTTCCAATCAATTGGGCATCTGGGCTGATCTTTTTAATCACAGCACCGCTGGTTCCCCTGTTTATGGCACTGGTCGGGATGAAAGCTGCCGATGCTAACCGCAAGAATTTTAAAGCACTGCAGCGTTTATCCGGCTATTTTTACGATCGTTTACGTGGCCTACCCACACTAAAACTATTTAATCGCGTTGATGCCGAAGCCGATCAGTTACACCTGGCGTCACATACGTTCCGTCAACGAACGATGGAAGTATTACGTCTCGCGTTCCTATCTTCTGCGGTGCTTGAGTTTTTTACGGCGATTTCGATTGCGGTTGTGGCGGTGTATTTTGGTTTTAGTTTTATCGGTGAGCTTGACTTTGGTCATTATGGTGCGCCTATTTCGCTCTTTACCGGCTTGTTTGTGCTGGTGCTGGCACCGGAGTTTTACCAACCGCTTCGCGATCTCGGTACCTTTTATCATGCCAAAGCGCAAGCGATTGGGGCTGCTGAATCGATTGTCACATTTTTAAACGCTGAGCCTGATACAGGCACGCAAGGAGAAGCAACTCCCGACTTGGCCACGGTCACCATCACTGCCGAGGATCTCGAAGTGCTCAGCCCAGATGGCCAGGTACTCGCCGGTCCCATGAATTTTCATATTAAACCCGGTGAACATATCGCACTGGTTGGCGTAAGTGGCGCCGGAAAATCTAGCTTACTCAATGCGTTACTCGGCTTTCTTCCCTACCGAGGTAGCTTGACCATTAATGGCTGTGAACGCAGTGAGCTGGCACTTTCGCATTGGCGACAAGCCATTAGCTGGGTGGGACAAAATCCACAACTGTTCCATGGCAGTATTCGCGATAATATCGCGCTCGCCAACCCCGATGCGAGTCCAGAAACGATTAACCAGGTGATGACACAAGCCTATGTGGATGAATTCGTGATGCGGTTAAAAAATGGCCTTGCGCACGCCGTCGGTGATCGTAATGGCGGCTTATCCGTCGGCCAAGCGCAGCGTGTCGCTGTCGCACGCGCCTTGTTGCAAGACGGTGCGTTATGGGTGCTAGATGAACCGACTGCGAGCCTGGATGCACACAGTGAAAAGCTGGTCATTGAAAGCTTACATGCTGCCACTCAGGCTAAAACCTGCATCCAGGTCTCTCACCGTCTAGATGCACTGGCTAACAGTGATCAAGTCTGGTTGATGGCCGACGGAAAGCTGGTTCAACAAGGCCAGTATCATCAATTAGCGCACACAGGGCCGCTGGCAGAGATGCTGGCTTCAGCCGATAGGAGAAATCTTGATGCGTGAACTCCTGCCGTATCTACGCTTGTATAAACGTCATTGGTTTGGCTTAAGTTTGGGCATTGTCCTCGCGTTTGCCACTTTATTTGCCGCCATTGGCTTGCTCACTCTCTCTGGCTGGTTCATTGCCGCAGCGGCAGTGGCCGGTATCGCAGGCATCGCCACCTTTAACTATATGTTGCCAGCCGCGGGCGTGCGTGGGTTTTCTATTGGCCGCACCTTTGGTCGCTGGGCGGAACGTGTGGTCAGCCATAACGCTACTTTCAAGTTACTTGCTGATCTCCGCGTGTCGTTTTTCCGTAAATTGGCGCCGTTAGTCCCCGACCATCGTCTGAATATGCGTGATGGTGATTTGCTTAACCGCATGGTGGCGGATGTCGACGCCATGGATCATGTTTATCTACGCCTTATTAGCCCCATGATTGTGGGTGTACTGGGCGTATTAGCCGTGAGCTTATTCTTGGGCTGGTTTGATCCGACGCTTGGTATTGCCTTGGGTCTGAGTTTGCTGGTACTGCTTGTCAGTCTACCGATCGTTTTCTATCGTCTGGGCAAGGATCAGGGCCGAGATCAACTAGAACAAAATGCCGCAACCCGCGTTGCCCTGCTAGATTGGCTGCAAGGCCATGCAGAATTAGCCTTATTTGGCGCTCGTGAGCGATATCGTGCGCGCATTGACGACAGCGAACAAGCGATGCTCAATGCGCAAGCGAATATGGCCCGTATCACAGGGTGGGCTAACGCCGTGCTAATCGCAGCCACCGGACTCACGTTAGTCTTGATGATTTGGCTGGCAGCCGATGGCGTTGGCGATCGTGCGCCAGGCCCCCTCATCGCCATGGTAGCGTTTACGACCATGGCAAGCTTTGAGCTGATGATGCCGATTACGGCAGCTTTCCAGTATTTAGGCAAAACGCTCACGGCCGCAAAACGACTCAACGCCATCACAGAACGCCCACCCAGTGTTCCTTTCCCTCTCGATGGCCACAAAGGACCGGTAACAGGATCAATTGGCTTGAATAAGGTGAGCTATCAATACCCTGGGGCGGCACAAGAGGCGGTATCAAGAGTCTCGCTGGACATCACAGCAGGGCAAACCGTCGCGCTATTAGGTCGTACAGGTTGTGGTAAGTCGACCCTTATGAGCTTGCTGACGCGTGCATGGGATCCGACTCAGGGGCAAATTACACTCGATGGTGTTCCGTTGAGCGAGTGGGATGAGTCTAGGTTACGTGATGCTATGTCTGTGGTGACGCAACGGGTTGATCTCTTTAACGGCTCACTCCGCGATAATCTCATTCTCGCCCGTCCAAATGCCTCAGACTCGGCATTATCTCAGGCATTGACGCAGGTCGGGTTAGCGCGCCTATTAGAAGGGCAAGGCTTAGACACCTGGCTAGGCGATGGTGGACGCCAGTTATCAGGCGGTGAGCGCCGTCGTTTAGGTATCGCGCGTGGTTTATTGCATTCGGCCCCGATTATGCTCTTAGATGAACCGACAGAAGGCTTAGATGTGCAAACTGAAGCCGAAATCCTGTCTTTATTGAAAACCCATTGCCAAGATAAAACAGTGGTGATCATTACCCATCGTCTTGTTGGCTTGGAGCAGATGGACACTGTCTGCTTAATGGATGCCGGTCAGATTGTTGAACAAGGGACGCATCAGTCATTGATCGATGCCAATGGACGCTATGCACAATTGATGCATCGGCTGTAAATCAGAGAGCACACGATGACCCTCTATTTGCCTCCTTTAGCGCAAGATGACGTTCGTTTTCCTCCCGTCACCGAGGCGCTGGATGATCCCGATGGCTTGCTTGCCATCGGGGGGGATCTTAGCCCTGCTCGGCTAATGTCTGCGTATCGCAATGGGATTTTCCCGTGGTTTGGTGAAGATGACCCGCTGTTATGGTGGTCACCCAGTGAGCGGGCCATCATTCAGCCAACCGAGTTTCACGCCAGCAGAAGCTTACAAAAAGCAGCGAGAAAGTCCGGAATGACGGTTACTTTGAATCAGGCCTTTGAGCGCGTTATTGCTATCTGTGCCGAGATTCGAGGGCCGGAGCAAACTTGGATCACGCACGAAATGCAAGCGGCCTATTGCCAGCTTCATCATCAAGGTGATGCCCACAGCGTGGAAGTATGGCAAGGCAATACATTAGTCGGCGGATTATACGGTGTGTCGGTGGGGGCCATTTTCTGCGGTGAGTCCATGTTTTCAAGCACAACGAATGGGTCTAAATTCGCGCTGTGGCAATTCAGCCAATATTTTGCTCACCAAGGAGGGCAATATATTGATTGCCAAATGATGACACCGCATTTAGCGTCATTAGGTGCGCAACCTTGGTCACGTCATACGTTTATCGACGCACTTCACGCACATCGTGACCGCCCTATTGCTGATGGCTACCCACCGCAACATCTTACCGATTGGAGAATAACATGAGTGTTGGAATCCAAGTTGGTGTCACACCAGGCGCTGATTGCCAGTATCTTACTGATCAAACTGAGCAACTCGCGGTGGTGATGTCTCCAGAATACCATCAACGCGAACGTTATGGTGCGCTGTTAGCGGCAGGCTTTCGGCGAAGCGGTCATCTCATCTACCGTCCTCATTGCCCTTCTTGTCAGGCTTGCCAAGCGTTGAGAGTCGATGTCGACCATTACCGCCCATCAAAAAGTCAAAAGCGGCATCGCAGCCAGCTCAAGCGCCTCACTATGCACGTCAGTGACCAGTTAGATGACCACTGGTTCGAGTTGTATGACCGCTATATTACCGCCCGTCACTCAGAGGGCAACATGTACCCGGCCAAACGGCAAGACTTCTTAGATTTTATCCATAGTGATTGGCTAACCCCGCGCTTTATTCATCTGTATCAAAATGAAGAACAGCGTTCACGCTTGATCGCCGTGGCAGTGATCGATGTGGTGGATGACGGCCTTAGTGCCTTATATACGTTTTTTGACCCCCAGCACCGATTTTCATTAGGACGTGTGAGTATTCAAGCGCAACTCCAGCTAGCAAAATCGATGCAGTTACCTTGGCTGTATTTGGGCTACCAAATCGATGCCTGCGCCGCGATGCGCTATAAAGCGGACTATTATCCCCACCAACGCTTTATTAATCAGCAGTGGCGGGCCTTTTCCTGGCCAGTTATTCCACAATAGTCGCTATTTTTTCTAGCAAGGTGCGCCCCAACAGGGTAAAATTCGCACCCGAACTTTACAGACTTTCAGAATAGAGGCATTATCTGTCGGTCAAAAAATTGGCTATCAGAATAAGCCTAAGAGGATTCAATGGCAAAAGAAGACGTAATTGAAATGCAAGGCACCGTATTGGATACGCTGCCTAACACTATGTTCCGCGTAGAACTAGAAAACGGTCACGTGGTGACTGCCCACATTTCAGGCAAGATGCGTAAGCACTACATCCGCATCCTGACCGGCGACAAAGTCACTGTTGAAATGACCCCTTACGATTTGTCGAAAGGTCGCATCGTTTTCCGTTCGCGTTAATCCTCCGAACGCGGTCAAAAAAACCCGGCTCTCAGGCCGGGTTTTGCTTTTGGTGAACGCTTGCTTTAATGAACACTTACGTGAGCAACTGCCGTTACGCTGGCTCCATTTGATCACTGAACTGGAAGTCCAAGCGGTTGTTTTTCAATACCACTCGAACCGTTCCTCCATTGACCAAACAACCAAAGAGCAGTTCGTTCGCTAATGGTTTTTTCAGATTATCTTGAATCACACGCCCCATCGGTCGCGCACCCATCGACTTATCGTAGCCCTCTTCTGCCAACCACTGTTTGGCTTCCGATGTCACTTCGAGTGAAACACCTTTAGCATCCAGTTGCGCTTGCAGCTCAACAATAAATTTATCCACCACTTGCAAGATGACTTGCTCATCCAAGTGATTGAACCAGATGATATTGTCGAGACGATTACGGAACTCAGGTGAAAATACCTTTTTAATTTCCGACATTGCATCATGGCTGTGATCCTGCTGAATCAAACCGATGGACTTACGTACCGTTTCCGCCACCCCGGCGTTGGTTGTCATCACCAAGATAACATTACGGAAATCGGCTTTGCGGCCATTGTTGTCAGTCAGTGTGCCATTATCCATGACTTGGAGTAACAAGTTAAACACGTCAGGATGCGCTTTCTCGATCTCATCAAGCAGCACCACACTGTAAGGATGCTTAATCACCGCATCCGTCAGCAGGCCGCCTTGATCGTAGCCAACATAACCTGGTGGTGCACCAATCAAGCGGCTAACGGTGTGACGCTCCATGTATTCGGACATATCAAAACGTTGGAGTTCAATGCCCATGGCACGCGCAAGCTGCACGGTCACCTCTGTTTTGCCCACACCTGTTGGCCCAGCAAACAAGAACGACCCCACGGGTTTGTTATCATCACCCAAGCCGGCACGACTGAGTTTAATTGCCTCTGACAATGCCGTGATCGCAGTATCTTGCCCAAACACCAACATCTTAAGTTTGTCGTCTAGCGACTGCAGCACATCTTTATCGGAAGAAGATATCGACTTCTCCGGGATCCGTGCCATTTTTGCAATCATGGTTTCAACATCAGGCACGTTGACGGTTTTTTTACGCTTACTCGCAGGTGCCATTCGGCATCGCGCGCCCGCTTCATCAATCACGTCAATCGCCTTGTCAGGAAGGTGGCGCTCATTGATGTATTTTGCCGACAACTCAACCGCCGCACGAATCGCTTTGTTGGTATACCGCACTTCATGATGAGCTTCGTATTTCGGTTTCAAGCCCATCAAGATCTTGGTGGTATCGTCGATAGACGGCTCCAACACATCAATTTTTTGGAAGCGACGCGCCAATGCACGCTCTTTCTCAAAGATAGAGCCGTACTCTTGGTAGGTTGTCGAACCAATACAACGTAACTTACCGCTGCTCAGTAGCGGCTTGATCAAGTTTGCAGCATCGACTTGGCCGCCACTTGCCGCACCCGCGCCAATGATAGTGTGGATCTCATCAATGAAAAGTACGGCATGATCTTCTTTCTCAAGCTGCTTTAAAATTGATTTAAAGCGTTTCTCGAAATCACCGCGATACTTGGTCCCCGCCAAGAGCGAGCCAATATCTAGCGAATAGATGACGCAGTCTTTAATGACATCGGGCACTTGGCCTTCGACAATGCGCCACGCCAGCCCTTCGGCAATCGCTGTTTTACCCACGCCGGCTTCCCCCACCAGCAATGGATTGTTCTTGCGACGACGGCACAGCACCTGAATGGTTCGCTCAAGCTCTTTGTCACGACCAATCAAGGGATCAATGCCACCGACGCGCGCCAACTGGTTTAGGTTGGTAGCAAAGTTTTCTAAGCGATCTTCACCTGGGTCGGCGCCCGCTTCTTCTGTCCCCATATCGCTACTGGGAAGATCTTCACTGTCGTCTTTGGTGGTGCCGTGGGAGATATAGTTCACCACGTCTAAGCGGCTGACATCATTTTTCTTCAATAAATAAGCCGCATGCGACTCTTGCTCACTGAAGATAGCGACAAGCACGTTCGCACCACTGACTTCGCTGCGCCCCGATGACTGAACATGGAACACGGCCCGTTGCAAGACGCGCTGGAAGCTCAACGTGGGTTGTGTTTCTCGCGACTCATCATCCGCCGGGATCAGCGGTGTGGTTTGTTCAATAAACGCGTCGAGTTCTTTGCGTAGCGCCTCCAGATCAGCTCGGCATGCCACCAGCGCTTCATGCGCCGCCGCATTTTCGATTAACGCGAGAAGCAGGTGCTCCACCGTCATAAATTCGTGGCGTTTTTCACGCGCACGTGCAAACGCGCCGTTCAAACTTGCTTCAAGTTCTTTGTTAAGCATAAAGGCACCTCCCTCAAAAACCGCGCTAAAGCGTGATGAAGCAGCTTACGCTTTCTCCATCGTGCACAGTAGCGGATGGCCATGCTCTTTGGCATACATCATTACCTGTGCCACTTTCGTTTCAGCGACCTCGGCAGTAAACACACCGCAGACCGCTTTTCCTTCATAGTGCACCGCCAGCATGACTTGTGTCGCTTTGTCCACATCCATGGCAAAAAACGTCTGGAGCACTTCGATAACAAACTCCATGGGAGTGTAGTCATCATTGTTGAGCACCACCTTGTACATCGATGGCGGTTGTAACTTAGTTTTTTCTGACGCCTCAAGCTCTGCGTCAGGCAAACCCCATTGATTCCAATTACTCATAACCACTTCAATGCATTGTTAGGGTATCAAGGCTCATTGTGTGGCGGGGCAGCACTGCCATCCACGAATCCCGTCCACCTGTCTTTAAAGTTAAGCTACAGATTGTATTCCAGCAACCTTTTCAATGCGAACATCGTTTGTCTGAGCAATTGTTAATCATGGTAGTGCTTTATCGTTGCACATATATATAGGGTGAAACACGCAAATTCGTTCACTGGCTATGCCAAAGCCCATGAAAATGTGTTACCAACCGGGCACCTGTATGCGTGCACAAAAAAAAAGGCAAACATACACCTACCCGATGGGCTATCACCACGCCAGCAGGATCATATGTTCGCTTATCCTGTGTTCTTTTTTCTTACAATTATTCAATAAATCTTCATGTTTACGCATTTTGCGCTAGCACGTATTCGTAAACGCGATACCGCGCCGGCAAACAACGTCAAATCACAACAAAAAAACACCCCTCAAACAAAGCATTATTAAACAATGATTTATATAAATAAAACTATAAAAACAACACTTATCACGAGCGAAAAAGCACCGATAACAGTGCGACATTCATGCAAATGACATGTCTGTTCTTTAATGAATTATCGTCACTCCCTCACACTTTTTCGATTTATTATTACATTCTTGTTATATGTTATAGCCAGCGCTTGACTGCCTAAAAGTATCTACTAAAGTGGAGTGTGTGGTAGGTAAATGACCAAGTTGGCTTCGGTCAGTCTGCGCCAGGGGGAATCCCAAGCTCAAGGCTAACCAGAAGCTGACAAGGCGTTTATCACGAGGTATGCAAAGTTTGATGCAAGAAGGATGTGTCGCATGGAAACTGGTACAGTAAAATGGTTTAACAATGCAAAAGGATTTGGCTTTATTTGTCCAGGAGAAGGGGAAGGAGACGTATTCGCTCACTACTCTACGATTCAAATGGATGGATATAAGACATTAAAAGCGGGGCAAACCGTCAGCTACGAAGTCGAGGAAGGACCTAAAGGCTACCATGCCAGCCAAATTGTGCCAGTCGATCAAGAGGCAGTGAAATAGCACTGATCCCGATCGGCCAAATTGAAGAAAAGGCGAGCTGTTGCTCGCCTTTTTTGTCTTTTCAGTGTGTCACACCGGTTCCATTGCTCAGAGCAGTCCGAGCATCTGCTTGTAGTGGCGACGACAAACAGAGACATAACGTTCATTGCCCCCAATCACAACCTGATCGCCATCTGCAATCGCGTTGCCTTCAGCGTCTTGCCGAATGACACGACTGGCTTTGCGTCCACAATGACACACAGTTTTAAGCTCCACCAATTTGTCAGCCCACGCGAGTAAGTACTGTGACCCTTCAAACAATTCACCACGAAAATCGGTACGCAAACCATAACATAGGACAGGGATCCGCAATTTATCCACGACATCGGTCAGTTCCAGTACTTGCTGCTTGGTTAAAAACTGGCTCTCGTCAATTAACAAACAGTCGACTTTGTCCTGAGATAAAATGGCCGCCACATGCTCAAACAACGACGTTTGGTTGTCATACAGATGTGCATCCGCGTCCAGGCCTATACGTGAACTTATTTTACCTTGCCCGTAGCGATTATCGATCGCGGCGGTGAACAGTAAAGGCTGCATCCCACGCTCTTGATAATTGAACGCAGATTGCAACAAGGTGGTCGATTTACCGGCATTCATTGCCGAATAGTAAAAATATAACTGGGCCATAACTGTCTCTACACGTAACGCCCTACTTCAGGGCCAACATCATTCAATACACCGGCATGCTACCGAACCCGCAGAAAAAGAAAAGCCCCGTTTATGCGGGGCTTGAAGGACTATCCTTTCAATTGACAGGGCCGCTTTTTAAGCCAAAGTAACCCCGAGCACAAAAGAATGAACGCCAGCGTCGACGCGGCTAATGACCATAACAAAGAGGCGGTAAAGCCAAGCACTAAGAAGCCAAATGTCGCAACGACTGCGCCCCCGATTGCATAAGGTAGCTGCGTGGCGACGTGGTCAATATGCCCACAGCGCGCCCCTGTTGAGGATAAAATAGTGGTATCTGAGATAGGAGAACAATGATCGCCAAATACAGCACCGGCTAATACCGCAGACAGCATCGGCAACATCAGCGCAATATCCGTCGCTGCCGCAAGATCCCCCGCAATCGGGAGCATAATACCAAATGTGCCCCACGACGTGCCCGTGGCGAATGCCATCACTGCGGCCAATAAAAATAAAACCACAGGTAACAATTGAGCAGGTAGGTTACCTTGTACTAACGAGGATAAATATTTACCCGTTTGTAAATCACCAATGATATGGCCAATCGACCAAGCAAATAGCAATATAAGAATCGCACCAAACATTGATTTAGCGCCGACCCATAACGTCTTCGCAATATCGGGCTTAGCAATGCCTTGTTTAACCGTCATCACTAGCGCAACAAACAGGCCGGCCAGTCCGCCCCACAGTAATGACATGCCGACGTCGGTATTCTCAAACGCTCCCAGGATAGAGAATGCATGATGATCAGCGGCTAAAGATTGCGCACCGGTGTAAAGCATGGCGCTAATCGTGGCGATCACTAGCACGACTATCGGAGCCACCAGATCCGCTACACTGCCATTTTCACTTTCTTCGATGCCTAAATCATCGCAAATATCAGCACAATGTTCGCTTTCATCACCTAATCGGCTGCCTTTTTTTGCTTGGTATTCAAATTGGCGCATGGGGCCAATATCAAGCTGAAACCAGACCACGGCAAACACTAACAGCAGCGCAAAAATGGCATAAAAGTTCATCGGAATCATGATGACAAACGCACCCAGTGCGGTGTAATCGGTAACACCATGCGCAACCAAGATAGAGCCAATAACGGTAATGATATAGGCACCCCAGCTGGAAGCCGGTGTAATCACACACATAGGCGCCGCTGTCGAGTCGAGAATATAGGCAAGTTTTGCCCGTGAAACATGAAAACGATCCGTGACTGGGCGAGAAACGGCCCCCACCGCTAAGCTATTAAAGTAATCATCAACAAAGATGAATACCCCAAGAAAAGCAGCCAGTAACTTCGCACCACGTTTACTCTTAATCCGGCTTTGTGCCCAATTCGCAAACGCGCGCGTCCCCCCTGATAAGGATAATAACGCGGTAATCATGCCCAATAATATTAAAAAGGCGAGGATACTCAAGTTCCAGCTGTTTAAACCGCCATCAGCGATAAATAAGCCAGTGATCACGTCCAGTAAATACTGACTAGCGGGCACAAGTGAAAAATCCGTCAGTAATACGGTGCCAAGGATTATCCCCATACCCAACGACAATAAGACACGTCGAGTTGCAATCGCGAGACCCAAGGCCAGCAACGGAGGAAGCAGTGATAAAGCGGATGAAGAAAAGTCTGTTAAGTTCATGATCTCAATATCAACCAGGTGGTTGGAGATCTACTGCAGAAACGAAGACGGTAAGGCGTGGTATTACACGGCAAACAACTTGCCTCCTACATACAGTAGCGCTCCATAGTGTGTTTCTAAGTACTATGGCAGTGCTGCTCCTATTCGGTAACAGCCCCAGCTCAATCGGTGTGATGACCTGATTGGCTTCGGCATTGTTTCCTTTTATGCGCCCTCATCGGTATCACCCTCTTGCGCATGACTCATAAACAACGCACCTCTACGTTAAGCGAAGTGCATTCTACACATCGTGCTCACTATCGCAACTATTTATGTTTGAAAAATCATCGACTCGTTGTCAGGCGTTCTATTCCTTTTCCATGCCAATGATAAACGACGCGCATTCTATTTTTTTAGACACAAGAATCAAAACGCCACTAAAACTATACGCTAGGATTGCGAATAACTTGCAAATAATGAACAATGTGGCGTATTAATATATGTAATATTGTATATTTCATTTATACTGCTATCATCCTTCTATTAACAAATAAATTAAACAGGAACCAATAATGTCTGATGCAATGAAAGCGTTACTCAACCTGCGTAGCTTACGCGCTCTTGCCAAAGAGATGTCAACCGAGCAACTAAACGAAGCGTTAGAGAAACTACATACTGTGGTTGAAGAGCGTAAAGAAATTGATCGCGAAGAAGAAGCAAAAGAACAAGAGCGTTTAGAAAAGCTAGAGAAATACCGCGAAATGTTAGTGGCCGATGGCATTGAGCCAGAAGAGCTCATGAAGCTATTAGGTGGCAGCACTAAAGCGAAAACACCAGGAAAGCGCGCAGCACGTCCAGCTAAATACCAATATACTGATAATGACGGTTCACATAAAACATGGACAGGTCAAGGCCGTATGCCTAAGGTTATTCGCGAAGCGACGGAAAGTGGTTCTGCAACACTCGACGATTTCCTCATCCCTGGCCAAGAAGCATAAACTTTTTACCAAGGAAAAAGAAAAAAGAGGCCAAGGCCTCTTTTTTTGTTATAGGGTATCAATCAAATTTAATTCTATCGGCTAAATGACTAACCGCCAGAGCAAAGTAATGCGAGCGGTTCCACTTCAATAAGCTTTGATAATTATTGTAGACCAAATACGCTCTCCCCTTTTCATCATCAGGCTGAATGAGCCATGCTTTGATGTCGACCTTGGGTAACGCTTGGCCGTTCATGCGTCTTACGCCTTTCGTCTGCCAGTCACTTAACAATAAGCCCTTGTCTGCTCCGGTACCGAGTAGAGACCGATCAAGCTGTTCTGGAACTTGAACTTGCCGACCCCATGTGTAGGTATCATCCCAACCAGCTTGTTTCAGATAATTCGCTGTCGATGCAAAAACATCGGCCTCCGTTTGCCAAATATCCTTTTTACCATCTTGGTTGCCATCCACAGCGTAATTAATAAACGAACTGGGCATAAACTGAGATTGCCCCATTGCTCCCGCCCATGATCCTTTCATGTCTTCGGGGGCAATATGACCTTGCTGTAATATTGTCAGTGCTGCCATGGTTTCTTTACGGAAAAAAGCTTCTCGACGGCCATCAAATGCCAATGTCGACAATGCCTCAATCACATTATAACTGCCTTGGAGCTTACCAAAGTTACTTTCAACGCCCCACAGGGCAACAATAAAACGTGGTTGCACCTGGTATTGTTCACCCACTTTTTTTAATGCGTCATAATGCTGATTGTAGAGCTTTTTCGCTTGCGCCACTTTCCAGTCTGGTACCGCACGGGGAATATACTCGTCTAAAGTAAGGCGCCGCTCAGGTTGATTTCGATCTGAGCTTACCGCACGTTCATGATATTCAATCCCGTCAAACGCTCGCTCGAGCAATGCATCGCTAATCCCTGCCTCACGAGCTTCATCTTTTAATGAGGCCACATATTGTTCAAATCCTGGCTTGGCCATCACTGGGCTAACGATTAATGCAGCCGCCATACAGGCTGAAATCATACCTTTGCGCATAGTCTTCCTTTTACAGTTTTTCGTTTCTGTTACGAATAGCCTGCAGCGCTACGTCCGGAGGTGGGGGCAGCTGTACAAAAAACCCCTCCTCTTGCAGGCTTTGCTTTACCTTGGTGATATTGACCACCGCAAGCTTTTCACGCTTGTCTAAGTCAATCATCATTGCGAACTCTGGTTGCCCAAAGCTGTTCATCAGCGCCTCTGGCACATCATCGAATTTATCTTTCTCTGCAAGATAAAGATAGGTGCCTTCTTTCTTTTTGCTTCGATAAATTGCGCAATACATCTCAAAAGTCCTCACGAGCATGCCATAAAACAGGCGATAAATTGTCATCCTCGGGCAAAGGTTTGTTAAACTTTACCGCAAAGTGTATCAAAACACGTATTTGCGGTGGTTTCTCACTATAAAGCTAAAAAACATCATTAAAACGAGAAATCTGACTCGAAAAGCAAACCTTGCTTGCCGCATCCGTGCTGTGAATATACCATGCTATTCAACGTCTGATAATGCGCGTCTGACTCGTGTTTTAACGACAGAACCGGGATCGAATCACATGCTTAAACAACCGGAGTTGAAAGGCTCTACTTTCACCCTATCCGTCCTCCATCTTGTTGACGATAACTTCGCCGCGGCGGCTGATGTGCTGGCCGAGAAGGTCACTCAAGCACCTGGTTTTTTTGAAGGTGCCCCCGTTGTGGCTGATGTTCAACGCCTTTCTCAATGTCCTGACATCAGTGCGTTAAAGCGCTGTTTACAGGCAACGGGAATGATTCTTATCGGACTGACTGGGGTCACGCACAACCATACACGCCAACTTGCGCTAGATTCGGGACTGGCCGTGCTTAAATCAAGTAAGCAGTCACGGATCGCAGATCCGATACAAACGCCAGCAAAAGTGGTCACCGCGCCTGTTCGTTCCGGCCAGCAAATTTATGCTAAAAACGCAGATTTGGTCATCTTGAATCATGTTAGCGCCGGGGCAGAAGTGATTGCCGATGGCAGCATTCATATTTATGGCGTGCTACGAGGCCGAGCAATTGCCGGCGCATGCGGACAAAAACAAGCACGCATTTATTGTCAGAACCTTCAGTCAGAATTATTGTCAGTGGCAGGTAGCTATTGGCTGAATGATAAGATTCCACCAGAACATGTTGAGCGGCCAGCCATGGTGTCGCTTAATCAAGAAAGCTTACAGATTGACCCCCTCACGCTATAACAGAATAAGGACGAGGAATGGCACGAATTATTGTAATTACTTCCGGCAAAGGTGGCGTGGGAAAAACCACCTCAAGTGCAGCATTAGCGACCGGATTAGCATTAACAGGCAAAAAAACAGCGGTTATCGATTTTGATATCGGTTTACGTAACCTGGACTTGGTGATGGGATGTGAACGCCGTGTTGTCTACGACTTTGTTAATGTCATTAATGGTGAGGCGAATCTCCATCAAGCACTGATTAAAGATAAACGCGTAGAAAACTTGTTTATTCTACCCGCTTCTCAGACACGCGATAAAGATGCGCTGACCAAAGAAGGGGTTGAACGTGTTTTAAAAGACATGGACGAGCTTGGTTTTGAATACATTATTTGCGACTCTCCTGCGGGCATCGAGGCTGGCGCATTAATGGCGCTGTATTTTGCTGATGAAGCAATTGTCACGACCAATCCTGAAGTGTCATCTGTACGCGATTCTGACCGTATTCTTGGCATTCTTGACTCTAAATCACGCCGCGCAGAAAACGGTGAGGAGCCGGTTAAACACCATTTATTAGTCACTCGTTATAACCCTGCACGTGTGACCAATGGCGAAATGCTAAGTGTCGAAGACGTTGAAGATATTCTACGTATTCCTCTGCTGGGCGTGATCCCGGAAAGCCAGTCGGTATTACACGCCTCGAACAAAGGTGAGCCTGTTGTGCTTGACCAAGAGTCTGACGCAGGCCAGGCCTACGAAGATGCCATCGCTCGTCTGCTGGGTGAAGAGCGCCCCTTCCGCTTTATTGAGGAAGAGCGTAAAGGTTTCTTAAAACGCTTATTTGGAGGCTAATGTGGCATTGCTAGAATTCTTCCGGCCCACTAAGAAAAAGTCCGCCAACATCGCGAAAGAGCGTTTACAGATTATTGTTGCCGAGCGTCGTAGTGCCGATAGCCCTGCTCCAAACTATCTGCCTCAGCTTAAGCAGGATATCTTAGATGTCATCCGGAAATATGTCGATATTGCGCCAGACCAGGTATCGGTTAGCCTCGAGCAAGGGGATGATGATCTGTCTGTTTTAGAGCTAAATGTTACGCTCCCCGAGGAAGGAAAGGACCACTAATACGGCCCCTTTTTCTCAAAAACACGAAAGCGGTGCACGAGCACCGCTTTTTAGGTTTAGGCGGTTGGCTTTTTGGGAATAATCGCTAACAGGGCGTCGCCAATTAACGTGTAACGCCATCCTTTTGCCAACTCGGGGCGCTTCTCTTCTTGGCAATCGTCTCGCCATACCCAAGTAATCAGCTGATTCAGCTGTTTTTTGGAGCCAATAAACTCTGGCGCTAATCCAGCGTTATCAGCCGCTTCTTGCACTTTTTCTTTAATTGCTTTGATCACTGCTTTATAGCCTGGTTCATCAACCAATCGTGTCAGCGCTGGCGGGCATTTATCCGCAGTCACCTTGTCAGCCTGTTTTGCGATTTTTATCAGTGTTTGTGCATGATAGCGAATTTCAAAGCGATCAAACCCATGTTCCTGCATTTGCTCTACTGTGCGTATATCGTATCGCGCCATTTTCCAAAGGTGCTGTTCTTTGACGATAAAATTAAGCGCCATATCACGACGTCGTGCCTCTTTGGCTCGCCATTTTGCCAACGCTTGCAATACTGCCAATTGTTGTGGATTCAACTGCCAAGCATATTTAATCTCTCGATAGACAGCATCATCCGCCTTTGGCTGCTGTTTTTTCAGGCAAAGCAGTGCGCACTCCTCGACGATAGCCTCTTGCCACGGTGTCTGCGCTAAGGCGTCAGACAACGCCTGATAAAGTGGCATCAAATAGTAAACATCTGCTGCGGCGTAGTGCTTTTGCTTGTCGGTCAGTGGCCGTGCACACCAGTCAGTGCGTGACTCGCCCTTGTCCAGCGCCACACCGACATAACGCTCAACTAAGCTTGCAAACCCTTCCGATACACCATGGCCTAAAAATGCTGCCATGATTTGGGTATCAATCATTGGTGTCGGTAGCGCACCCGCATGGTGTAGAAACACCTCTAAGTCTTCACTGCTCGCATGTAGTACTTTGGTCACGCTGACGTCGGCCATCAGTGCCCACAAAGGCGATAAATCGTCAATCGCGATAGGATCGACTAGCGCGAGGCACTCCCCGTCATAAAGCTGAACTAAGCCCAGCTGAGCATAGAAAGTGCGAGTGCGGACAAACTCGGTATCGACCATCACGGTTGCTTGCTGACGAAGACGCGTGCATATAGCCACGAGTTGTTGAGAAGAGGTGATCAGTTGATAGTTCACAAAAAAGCCCATAAAGAAAATGCCGGCGATGCCGGCATTTCGTGATTCGTTATCGCTAGTTTACCCTTTTCTGGGTCGGTTCGCATCAAGCCGACGCTTTTTGCGCAGGCGCCTCAGACTCGTCTCTTAACTCACGACGCAAAATCTTACCAACATTGGTTTTAGGTAATTCATCCCTAAATTCCACCACACGCGGTACCTTATAGCCCGTAAGATGCTTACGACAGTGGGCAACGAGATCATCTCGCGTGAGCGAGGGATCTTTTTTCACCACACAGATCTTCACCAACTCGCCCGAGTTTTCGTTAGGCTGGCCAATCGCTGCAACCTCGAGCACTTTTTCGTGCAGAGCGACCACGTCTTCCACTTCATTTGGGTAAACATTGAAGCCTGATACCAAAATCATGTCTTTTTTGCGGTCAACAATGTGCAAGAAACCATCATCATCAAACTGCACCACATCACCGGTCGCTAACCAGCCATGTTCATCAATGCTCTCCCGTGTGGCTTCAGGCCGATTCCAGTAGCCTTGCATCACCTGTGGGCCACGTACTAGAAGCTCACCGGGTTGATTATCGGCGACATCGTTACCTTCATCATCGACAATACGGACCTCAGTCGAGGGCACGGGCAAACCAATTGAGCCATTGTAGTCTCGCAGATCGTACGGATACGCGGCAACCAAAGGTGAGCATTCGGTTAACCCATATCCTTCGAGTAAGTGCTTACCCGTCAGTTTTTTCCAATTTTCAGCCACTGCACGCTGTACCGCCATGCCTCCTCCCACGGTCAAGCGTAGGTTCGAGAAATCGAGCTCATGGAAATCTTCGTTGTTGAGTAAGGCATTGAATAACGTATTTACGCCGGTGATCGCGGTAAATGGATATTTTTGTAGCTCTTTCACAAAGCCTGGAATATCACGCGGGTTAGAAATCAGTAAGTTCTGCCCCCCCATCTCGATAAACAACAGGCAGTTTACGGTCAACGCAAAGACGTGATAAAGCGGTAATGCAGTTACCACCACTTCTTCACCCGCATTAAGCACCGGCTGGTAGGTACCTTTTGCTTGATAAACATTCGCCAACATATTGCGGTGGGTTAAGATAGCGCCTTTCGCCAATCCAGTGGTGCCACCCGTGTACTGGAGGAAAGCGACATCATCGCCTTTCAAGAAAGGCTTAACGTATTGCATTCGGCGACCACGACTCAGCGTTTGGCGCATCGATGTGGCATGA
Source organism: Salinivibrio sp. AR640 (assembly GCF_001995405.1). Lineage (NCBI taxonomy): Bacteria > Pseudomonadati > Pseudomonadota > Gammaproteobacteria > Vibrionales > Vibrionaceae > Salinivibrio > Salinivibrio sp. AR640. The sequence continues at coordinate 89,715 of NZ_MUFD01000001.1, forward strand.
GGCAAATGATACTTGGGTACCATTTTCTTCACGTATTTGACCACAAAGTTCACCAAGGTTCCTTTGGCGCGCGGTAGTTGCTCGCCTAAGCTGGTCAAAATCACATGCTTGACTGGGGTATTGTCGACCACTTTTTCTAATGTATGGGCAAAGTTACTGACAATCACAATGGCCTTTGCTCCCGCGTCCGTCAGCTGGTGCTCTAACTCACGAGGGGTATATAACGGATTGACGTTAACAGCAACACAACCGGCACGTAAAATGCCGAATAAAGCAATCGGATATTGCAGCAGGTTTGGCATCATGATCGCAACGCGATCGCCTTTTTTCAGCTTCAGCTCATTTTGCAAATAGGCCGCAAACGCGCGGCTACGCTCTTCCAATTTACGAAACGTCATCACCTGCCCCATATTAATAAAGGCAGTCTGGTCGGCGTACTGTTGAACAGAATGTTCAAACATTTCAACAAGGGAGCGATGAGCATCTGGATCTATTTCCGCCGGCACATCCGACGGGTAACGATTAAGCCATACCTTTTCCACTGGCTTTCTCCTATATTTCTGCTGGTCGGCTATTTTGCCCACTTCGATCGACGCAAGGTATAATTCAAACAAGTGTTTAACCTGCCTACCATAACGTTAACATTATTTTTACACGAGCATTTTAAGTGCGCGTTTGAATTTTGGTCACAAAATCCGTTATCAACGACACAGTTTGTTGCGGTTGTTGAAGGTGGCAATGATGGGTTCCGGGAAGCTCAGCGAGGGTGAGTTGTTGAAACCACGTTGCCCGGATGGCCGCATCTGTTGAGCGAAATGCAGGATACCCATCTGTCGCTCGAATCGCCAGTACTGGGCAATTGATCGCTCGAATAATCGACTCACTGTGAGCTGGCGACATTCGATAAAGCGCTTCTGCGTCTAATTTGCGGTCATGACGCCAGCGTACGCCTTGTGTACATACCGAAAGTCCTCGAGCCACCAAAGGCAGAAGTGACTCAAGCGACACTTTATTTATCGAGGCGCGTAACCGTAGCGCCTTAAGCGCCGAATCAAAGTAACGGGGGGCCTTTGCTCTTAAAATGGCCCGTTGATTCAAGCTGTTCACAAAACGTTCAGTGACCGTCTGCTCAGGTTCCGCGATCGGGCCGAGCGCTTCAATGGTCACCATGGCATCAATACTATCGGGGAAACTGGCCGCATAACAGCTAGCGACCACCCCACCCAGTGAATGACCCACCAGCACCACCGGCCCTGTGTGACCGAGCAGCGAGAGCGATGAGTGGTTCAGCACTTGGTGCAGATCATCAAGATAGTCAAAAAACGGATAATAATAATCACCGGGTTTGTGTTCCGATAAACCATGTCCTGGCCAATCAAACAGAATGAGCCCAAAATCTTGCGGCAATAAAGGAAGCAGCGAATGAAAACTCGCGAGATTATCTTGCCAACCGTGCATGAACACTAATGTCGGTGCGCCATGGCTGGGCGTACGCACAGCCGCCGCTACCTGAATGTCTGCAAGCGGGATAGATGTGGCAACCAACCCCGAGCAAAGGCCCACTTGCTCAGGGGGCTGGGCCAATAAAGCATCAAGCTTTGCACTTAACGGTGTGGATAGCATGGCGACCCGTTATGGGTTAAGGAAGGGTAATCACGCTTTGCACATGCCCGGTACCGACACCGATACGAAGTCGAGAACAATACGACCCGTAACAATACGGCCTGTCATCATCAATCACTTGTTGCTCAATATTCCATAATTGATGTCCTTTCACCTTAAGCACTGGGTAATCATAGGCGTACGCATCGACCATACCTTGCTGGCGTGAGTCAAAGTCGCCGAGAATGGTAATCGGCCGCCCTTTGGCATAATCAGCAGGCTCCACAAACCCATCAAAAACGGCTTTAAAACGCCCGAGGGATGAGGCCTTAATATCGGGACGTCCCGCATCTGAGATTGGTAAAGCTACGATTTCTACAACCGAGTCAGACTCCCGGTTGTTGACACCGACAATCATCCCGCCTAAGCGCACTTCTTCGCCTCGTTGCGCCTCAGTCATTTTCGCCACAACTGGATATTCAGTCACGGGCTGATCCATGCGTCCTTTGAGTGTCTCCGGCAACGTTGAGCAGCCGGTTAAAACCAAGGCACCAAGAACGACTAGCCAATAAGGTTTCATACAACACGCTCCTTTTGTGCGCCATTAAACGTATATATCGACCCCAACCAAGCTCAACAGTTCCTCTCGCCGTGTTTGGTTTAACACGGCGAAGTAAGATTCCATTGCCTGCCGACCTCGACCATCAGGTAAATCATACTGCACCTGTTGCTGCGCTTGCTCAGCTTGCGCAACCGACACTGGGTCAACGCGCTGGCGAACCGCGTTGGCAACTTGCGTCGTCTTCGGCGTTTGCTTGCGTGTGGCTTTCTGTTTGTTTGCCGCACGCTGGGATTGATTCGATCGGGTCGTCTGTGGGGACGGTACACCGTTAATCGATACCATATTCGCTTCCTATGCTCACCGACCGACTACCGGCCTACTCTCGCCCGGGTAATTTCTTCCACGTGACTTTATCTCGCAAATAGGTGGGGCTGGCTAGCTCGGCGGCCACCGCTTCTCCTGACTGGTACGCGTGTTGTGCAATCGCGATCATATCTTGCGCTTGCGGGTACAACACGTCTGACCTGACGCTTTGCAATCCCAACTGGGCCTCTAGATCAGGATAGGCAGGCCAGCCGGTTCCTGCCAATGTCCAAACACCTTGGTTCGAGTGAGGTGAAAGCGCATCGGGTGCGACGACCACTTCCTCACCTAAACACTGCCAACGGCCTGTTTGTGTGCGTTGGTACTGACCGACATATAACTCGCCCATCCGCGCGTCAATCGCAGCGAGAACATGGGTTGCGCCGCTCAGTCGGTAGCTTTGTGCCGCCATCGCCTCTAGCGTCGACACGCCAATCATGGGCAAATCCGCGCCAAAAGCGAGTCCTTGGGCAATACCAATACCAATGCGTACACCGGTAAAACTGCCCGGCCCGCGGCCGAACGCCAACGCATCCACCTGGCTGAGTGCGACGCCGGCTTCTGCCAGGACTTCATCAACCATCGGCAGGATCTTATTCGTGTGTTCGCGTGGGGCGATTTCACTGCGTGAAATAACATGATCGCCACAACTAAGTGCCACTGAACAATTCTCCGTCGCCGTATCGACGGCAAGTATTTTTAGCGTCATTTAACCCTCTATAGGTTGATGTGATAAATGCGAGTGAACGGTTTTATTGTCCGCCTCTGAGGGCGACAAAAAATCGTCAATATGGTTAAGCTCCCGTGTCCGTGGGATAGCAGGTAAACTGCGTAAAAAGGTCGCGCCATAGGCACGGGTGACTAAGCGGTTATCACAGATAATCAATGCGCCATAGTCTTGTTGATCACGAATCAATCGCCCCACGCCTTGTTTAAGCGTGATCACTGCTTCGGGAATTTGTACCTGAGCGAAGGGATCGCCACCTTGCAATTTGCAGTCTTCAATGCGTGCTTTTAATAAAGGATCATCCGGCGACGCAAACGGCAACTTATCAATGATAACGCAACTCAAGGCCTGGCCTCGTACATCAATGCCTTCCCAAAATGCCCCTGTCGCCACCAGTAGCGCGTTACCTAAAGACAAGTATTCTGCCAATAGGCGCTGTTTAGGCATTTCGCCTTGCATCAACACCGGCAATGACAACTGCTCGCGAAATAACGCCGAGAGCTCACGGACCATTTGGTGCGACGTGCAGAGAAAAAAGCAACAGCCTTGGTTGCGTTCAATCACCGGCCCGAGCATGGCGGCCAATTTATTCGCACGGCGATAACTATTGGTCTCAGGGACATGACGTGGCACACACAATCGAGCTTGTTCTGGATAATTAAACGGGCTTTCCAGCGTCATTTGTTGTTTGGCATCGATCCCTAATCGGTGATTAAAGTGGCCAAAATCTCCCTCTACGGCCAAGGTGGCCGAGGTAAAGATCCATGCACCGCCTTGTTCGGCCATTTGTTCACGAAAACGGTCCGCTACGGATAATGGCGTAATATTCAAGCTAAAATGATGGCGTGTACATTCATACCAGTAGGAATATCCGGTTATCGACGTATCGCGAAGGCGCGTTAATCGGGCTTTAAACAGCGTAATACGGTCAAATGCGGCATCCAATAACTGGCTTCGCCCAAGCGACAACTTGACAACGTCATGAACTAAATCGAGGGCATCGGACAGTCGCACCAGTTCTTTTTCAACCACGGGTGACGCTTGAAGCTCGCGCCAATTGCCTCGAAACCCTGGCTCCCCCATTACTAACCGCATATCCATCGCTGCTTGCGAGAGGCGATCGGCCACTTTTTCCAGTTGGCGGGTATCACGAAGTTCGGTCCGGTAGGCGATATGAATATCTTTCGCGGCATCTTGAAGCTGTCGGCTTGACAAAGACTGGCCAAAATACTGGCTGGCGATATCGGGCAATTGATGCGCTTCATCAAACACCATCACATCGGCATCTGGGATCAGTTCACCAAAGCCGGTTTCTTTGATGGCGACATCTGCCAAAAATAAATGATGATTCACCACCACCACATCGGCATCCATCGCGCGGCGCCGCGCTTTCACTACATAACAATCTTCATAGCTCGGGCAGTCTTTCCCCAGACAGTTATCATTGGTAGAGGTCACAACAGGAATGAGCGGACTGTCTTCGGCAAGCGCCTCGCATTCACTCAAATCGCCTGATTCAGTATACGATGACCACTCACGAATTTTGACCAACTGACTCAGTTGTCCCGGTTCACTATCTGGGCGGTGACACTCGCTGATTTGCCGCTCTAAACGTTCAGGACAAAGATAATTGACCCGGCCTTTGAGTAGCGCCGTGGTACCGGTATAGCCCAGCGCAGACTTCATCAAGGGTAAATCGCGATGGTAGAGCTGCTCTTGCAGGTTTTTCGACCCGGTACTGATAATCGCTTTTTTGCCGCTTAACAACACCGGGGCCAGATAGGCATAGGTTTTCCCGGTTCCTGTGCCCGCTTCAACCACTAACTGGCCTTGTTCACGAATGGCCGTATCGACAGCGATCGCCATATCTGTTTGCGGTTGGCGAGGCACGAAGCCGTTAATGGCTTTAGCCAGCGCGCCCGTCTCTGAGAAAACCTTACGGATCATTGGATAAATACACAGGGGAAAGAGAGCATTATGCCAAACCCCCAAAATGGATCAAACCATTCAGGGTCGAAAGCCAAGATCACTGCGAAAATCACTTTGACCTAGCCCGCCAGACAGGGTAAAACCGAGGGTTTAATAATAAGCAGCACAGTATCAGCATGGAACGAAAAACACTACTCACGGATTGCCCTGACGCTCAAGGCTTAATCGCTACCATTACCAATATTTGCTACAAACACCAACTCAATATTATTCATAACCGCGAATACGTTGATCACGCCACCGGTCAGTTTTATATGCGCACCGAGCTGGAGGGAATTTTCAACGATCATACCTTGCTATTGGATCTTGACCACGCATTACCACCCGGCAGTCAGCGTCAATTAGTCAGTTCGCGTCGCAAACGTGTGGTGATCATGGTCACCAAAGAGTCGCATTGTCTCGGCGATATTTTGATGAAAGCGTATGACGGATCGCTCGATATAGAGATTGCCGCTGTGGTAGGGAATTACGATAAGTTACAGCCTTTAACCGAGCGGTTTGATATCCCGTTTCACTTTGTTAGCCATGAAGGATTAAGTCGCGACGAGCACGAGCAAGCGATGATTAAGGCCATTCAAGGCCACCAGCCTGATTATATTATTCTCGCCAAATATATGCGGGTGCTAACGCCAGATTTTGTCGCCCAATATCCGCATCGCATTATTAATATTCACCATAGCTTTTTGCCTGCCTTTATTGGTGCACGCCCCTATCATCAAGCCTTCGAGCGCGGGGTCAAAATCATTGGTGCGACCGCCCATTTCGTGACCAACGATTTGGATGAGGGCCCTATTATTGGCCAAGATGTGATTCATGTTGATCATAGCTTTAGCGCACAAGATATGGCAAAAGCTGGCCGGGACGTAGAAAAAAGCGTGCTCAGCCAAGCGATCGCTCGCGTTATCGACGATCGCGTCTTCGTACACGGCAATAAAACCGTGATCTTGTAGCTCAGCCTCCTTATTTCCACCAAACCGCCATCGATTGCCAGCGCACCGGCGCTGGCCTCTACCTCATTGGTGAGATCATAAGAACCTGTGTAAGCAACTGGTTGATTTTATCTAAAAAGTGGCGTCATCTCGCACTACGACTTTTCCTTTGATGGCATCATAATTGGTAACCTCCGAGAGGGAAAAAAGGCTCGTTGTATTCCGGCGCGTAAAGATATCAAGGAAGGCGGTGAATAACTATTGCCAATGCCTGCTGTTTTATGGGTATCATTAGGGATCATCCGCGTCGATGAACGTCATGGTTCGCGACAATACAGCATCCCGCCAACACTGTGTTTGCACGCTTCATTCTCGCGCAATGCAGTGTTGGCGGATTCTTGTATTGATAAGCTGGAAACCCACATAACGGGTCATTCATAATCAGCCCGGCTAGTAGTAAAGGTAAGCAAGTGAATATTCAAAGTCTTCTTAACGAAAAAGTTTCTGCCGCCATGGTTGCGGCGGGTGCGCCTGAGGGCACACCAGCAGCAGTGCGTCAATCTGCAAAACCACAATTTGGTGATTATCAGGCCAATGGTGTGATGGGTGCAGCCAAAAAGATCGGGACGAACCCGCGTGAATTTGCCCAAAAGGTATTGGATGCGCTTGATCTCGGTGATATGGCAAGTCGCGCAGAGATTGCCGGTCCAGGCTTTATCAATATCTTTTTAAACGATCAGTGGCTGGCTAAACAGGCGGATATCGCCCTGTCCGACGCGCACTTAGGTATCGAGAAACAAGATAAGCAAAATATTGTCGTCGATTACTCGGCACCTAACGTTGCTAAAGAAATGCACGTTGGTCATTTACGCTCCACCATTATCGGTGATGCGGTGGTGCGTACATTAGAGTTTTTGGGTCACAAGGTTACACGGGCCAACCACCTAGGTGATTGGGGAACGCAATTCGGTATGTTGATTGCTAACCTCGAGCTGCACGAGTCACGCGGTGATGATATCTCTATGGAGCTGGGCGATATTGAAAACTTCTATCGTGAGTCTAAAGCGCGCTACGATGAAGACGAAGCCTTTGCCGCCACCGCACGTGACTACGTGGTGCGATTGCAGCGTGGCGATGCCTATTGCAAAGAGAAGTGGGAAAAGCTCGTTAAAGTCACGTTAGAGCAGAACCAGCAGAACTATGACCGTCTAAACGTTTCCCTGACACCAAAAGATGTCATGGGCGAGAGCCTTTATAACGATATGCTGCCGGGTATTGTTGAAGACTTAAAAGCGAAAGGCATCGCGGTCGAAGACGATGGGGCTCAGGTGGTCTTTCTCGACGAATATAAAAATAAAGATGGCGAGCCGATGGGTGTGATCATCCAAAAACGTGATGGCGGCTTTCTTTATACCACCACCGACATTGCTTGCGCCAAGTATCGCTATGAACAATTTAACGCTGATCGCGTGATGTATTTCATTGATTCACGCCAGCATCAACACCTAATGCAAGCCTGGACCATTGTTCGTAAAGCCGAGTATGTTCCGGAAACCGTTAGCTTGGAGCACCATGCATTCGGCATGATGCTGGGTAAAGATGGCAAACCGTTTAAAACACGTGCGGGCGGCACAGTGCGTCTTGCTGACCTATTGGACGAAGCAGAAACGCGTGCCAAAGCACTGATTGCTGAAAAGAACCCTGATATGGATGCGGCCGAGCAAGCGAATATCGCGACGACGGTTGCGATGGCAGCGGTAAAATACTCCGATCTCTCCAAGCACCGTACTACCGATTATATTTTCGACTGGGATCATATGCTGGCCTTTGAGGGGAATACCGCGCCTTACATGCAATACGCATATACTCGCGTTGCCTCAGTCTTTGCAAAATCAGGCGTCGATCGGGATGCGCTTGACGGTGAGATGATCATTGAGCACGAAAAAGAAAAAGCATTGGTTGCTAAGCTACTGCAATTTGAAGAAGCCGTGAAATCTGTAGCCCGAGAAGGACAGCCGCACTTAATGTGTAGTTACCTCTTTGAGCTTGCAGGCTTGTTCTCTAGCTTTTATGAAGCTTGCCCAATCCTGCTCTCAGAAGGACACACTCGCCAAAGCCGCTTGCGCATGGCCGCACTCACTGCGAAAACCATCAAGCAAGGTTTGGCGCTATTGGGCATCAATACGCTTGAACGCATGTAATGGCTAAGCGGACGAGATAACCTAATAGTGAAGCCCACCTTGTCGGTGGGCTTTTTATTTGCCGTGACCCACTCGTCGGTTGTGATATAAGCTGGCGAGATTCATTTCAATACGGAGTGGCTATGTCTTTTTGTCTTCACCCTCGTTTAGCCGCTGACAGCGCGTATGTCGGCGATTTTGCATTATGCCAATTACGCCTTGCAGGCGCAGATTTTGGTCCATGGCTTTTGCTTATCCCTCGGGTAAGTGGCATCGAAGAAATCCATCATCTCAGCCCAAGCGATCAACAAACACTCTGGCAAGAGTCCGCCCTGGTCGCAAGCTGTCTAGAATCTCTTTTTGCTCCCGATAAGCTCAATATTGCAGCAATTGGTAATCTGGTCCCGCAGCTTCATCTCCATCATGTTGCGCGATTTCGCGACGATGCAGTATGGCCCAATCCAATCTGGGGGCACCTCCAGGCGACGCCGCGCTCACCGTCACAGCAAACAGCACTTGTGAGTCAGTTTAGAGAGGCGCTTGTTACTCAAGGATTAACGGTTTTGTCGTGATCACGTCACCCAGCATCCGAGGATTCCGCCAAGGCCTCCGTTGCACCCTCTCGTTTTTTAGTTTCACTCGGCACAGCGAGCGCTTGGTATTCAGTCCACATGGGTTTCAACGTGGACTGAAAAAGCGGATATGCACCGGCATGATCCAAGGGAAAATCAGTATGCTGCCCAACCTGGTGCCGTTGTTTGAACGCTAACCTAACTGCGGCTAATACAATACTGACAAAGAGTATCAGCATGACACCGCTCACCAGGTGAGGCAATATCGGCATAGAGACCCTCATATCCAGTACAGTATGCGACGCGCCATCACGCGGAATGGCAATCCGAAGCTGATAGTGCCCTCCGACCATATTCGCTAACGAGAAGGTTTCTCTTCCGGTTTGCTGCCAAGCGGCCAGCGGTTTAGCCAAAGACTGGCCAGATTGTCGGTAAGGGACCAATTGGTAATGAATACGAGAGACCTGACGCTCTGGCGGCCAGCTTCCCCAAGACACGTTAACCGGGCTTTTTTCGAGCAGTGTGATTGCGGTCTGCTGGCGTGGGCCAACACGCCAGCGCTTATGTTGCTGCCACAGAGCCCCGATCACCACCTGAGGCGGTTTACGCAGCGAAAACGCGAGTTGGTCGGTTTCAATCACGTACTTATTTTCAGCGTCCAGAATGGTCAACTGATGCGGGCGAGACGCAAAACAAGCCACTTGCTCAGACTCAGAAGGCAGTCGGAAAGTGCGGATAAAACCTCGTGGTGCAATGTGGATTAAAGCCTGATTACTATACGCCCAGATACCATCTCGATTTCCAGTGATACAGCGAAAGGCTTCATTCTCCAATGCTAGGTACGCCACCGAGGTTGAATCAGATAAGTTTGGGTTGTATTGATATAGCCCCTTGTTATTCACCAACCATACCCGCCCTTGCTCATCGGCATAGAGATCAACGATGGGTAGTAAGGCATCCATGAGCGGTATCGGCTGGAACTGATCATGACGATAACGCGTCAGCCCTTGGCGATGACGAATCCAAACACTCCCTCTGCCATCATCATAAAAGCCTAATATATCGCCCGCATCAGATTGCCAATTAGTGCCATAATCGATGACCTTTTCAGATTCAGGCCAATAGCGAATGAGGCGATCCTTGAACGCCAGCCACATAACGCCATTTGAGTCGACATATAAATGCTGAGCCGAGAGTGACGAGAGAGACTCGGGGAGCGTGAGGTCAGCGCTTAAATTCCGCCAACCGCCTGAATACAGCCCCCGAGGATCACTACTGGCCAGAAAACCTTGTGTCATCGCTGTTGGCACATCCTGATGTTGATGCGAAATCCAGCGTTGCCCAGGCGCGCGATAACGGGTTGTCTTATCGGTTGAAAACCAGACGCCGTCCTCAAAGTCGCCCCACAAAAAGGTGACTGACTTTCCCGGTATTAACCGAGCGCCGGGCTGCCACACGGGCGTTGCTTCCCCGCCAATAGAGAGAAAATAGACGCCATCGGCACGCGCCGCCCAAAGCCCACCGGAGCCAACCGTTAGGCGCTGGTAACCCCCTTGGATATTAAGTAGATGCTGTGCTTGAACCGCACGGTCTGATAACGCTAAGAGGTAGACACCTCGTTCAGTACTGACCCAAGCTCTATCTCCCTTTGCCGTTATCGCAGTCACAGAGCTTGTAAAGCGCGTGAGTTGGCGAATACCGTCATCGGTAAGCTGATACAAACCTTTGCCGATCGCGACTAATCGGTGCTCAGCGGTAAGCCAAGTATGGTCCGCACGCCATTGACCAGCTCGCCAAATACGAAATTGATTCTCTTTAACGTGATAACGGCTTAATTGTCCATCTTGGATATACCACAGCGTGTTATTCACCGCGGCTAATCGAGGTTGACTCTCGCCGCGTGTGTCTTTGCCGCTGTCTGACAACTTATATTGGATTAGCGTATTGTCACCCGCTCGAAAGCGATAAATACCTCGTTGGCCCGCAAGCCAAATACCTCGTTGGCCCGCAAGCCATAACGTTTGGTGGGCATAGGCGATGGTCACTATTTTTTCGTCAGGTAAGGTCAGCGTTTCGTCTAGAGGGTGGGATTGTTGTCCATCGAAGAAATAAATATCGCCTTGATTATTAAGCAGCCACATACCGCCTGAGGGTTGGACCGCGACATCACGCACATCACCAAGCGCACTGAGCCCCGGATAAGATTGAAATGACGTTTGTAGTGGTTCGTGCGCATGCAAAGGCAGACAAAGGAGAACAAGAGCCAACCATAAAAAACAAAGACATTGGCGTTTCATGTATAAAATGCGAGACAGGGTTGCAGGGTTAAGCCTTGTAGTGTCCTGCTAGTCACTACGAAAGAAAACCCTGCCTCCCCAAATGTGAGCGAGTCCTCACATTTTTAATATTTATTACCCATTAAGACGCTGCTCCAATGCTTGCTGCGCATGTTTTGCTTGACGCTGAAACTCACCTCTCTCCTGACTCGGCACGGGATGAGCTTCGGGCAACGGCACTTTCATGGCATTCACAGGGTGGCCGTACTTTAATAACTCAAAATGCAGGTGTGGGCCGGTCGAGCGTCCCGTGTTGCCACTGAGCGCAATCCGTTGTCCCATTGATACGTGGTCGCCAGGTTTCACCAAAATCCGGTGTAAATGGAGATAACGGGTTGAGTATTCACGACCATGTTTGATGACAACATAGTTTCCTGCTAACGGGTGTTTGCGCGCTTTCACCACCACGCCATCACCTGCCGCTAGCACCGACGTCCCAACGGGGGTAGCAAAGTCGGTCCCGTTATGCGGAGAAATACGCCCCGTAATGGGATGCTTGCGGTGAGGATCAAACGATGAGCTAATCCGGTAGCGTTTCGCCGTAGGGATGCGGCGCAGGGCACGATCTAAGCTTTGCCCTTGCTCATCATAAAAACGGCCATCCGTATGTCGATAAATGAAGATATCACGATCTCCCGCTCGATAGAGCATGGCGGATATATCTCCAGATGAGACCGGTTTATTGTCAATAAACTCTTTATCCACCTGAATCGCAAACTGATCGCCTCGATGCGATTGGCGTCCAAAGTCAAACCGCCATTGTAATGCCGAAACCAGGTTTTGAATTTGATTAGGGGTTAGCCCCGCTTGGCGAGCTTGTTGGTAAAAACTGCTGTTGACACGACCAATCACGGTGACTTTTTCACGATCCCCTTTGGTTTCTAAACGCGCATACGCTACCTTCCCCTGCTCAAAACGATACTGATCCCGGTATTTGAGCGATTGGTACAGGGTGAACGTTAATAACCGTCCTTGTTCATCGACCTGCCACTCCATGTTTTGACCACGACGGATGTCACCCACGCGATCATTTTCATCAAGCATTTGATAAAGCTGGCTGATCGGAAGTCCGTATTGGGAAAAAATACCTCCCAACGTATCGCCGGCAGCCACCGTGTGTTGGTGGGTGCGCGGTGCTTCCGAGGTGATGTCTTTTTCTAATGCATCTTCCGGTACGCGAAGTGCAGGATCATCGGCATCCAGACCCTGTTCGATAGGCTCACTGTGCTCGACGGAGGTGATATTTTGCGTATCGTTCGGGATAGGTATCGGTTGGCGATCACGTGAAGAGGAAAAAGGATGGGGCTGCCACATCAAGGCAGCGCCAACCAAAAGAGATAATGATGCGAGTGCTAGCTTGTGCTGGCGTGGTAGCCGAGCCGTAGCAGCTAACCAGTTAGTGAGTAGTTTCATGCTTTAAACAACGTGCGAAACGATTTCCCATATCTTTTAAAAACACCTGATAAGCATCAGGCGTTACCTGAATTGACGTCGCCAATGGATCGAGTTCGAGGACATTGACGTCATTATGTCGGGTCACAGCATCAATCAGTGCAGGATTAAACTGCGGCTCAGTGAAGATACAGGTCGCATCATGATTAAGCAATCCTCGGCGAATGGTTACTAACGTCTTAGCGCCCGGTTTTTGGCTTGGATCCACGGTAAAATGGCCGGTTTTCTCGAGGCCAAAGGCCGTTTCAAAGTAGCCATAGGCATCATGAAAGACAAAGTAGCCTGACTGCATGTGCGTGGATAACTCATCTTCAATAGCCGCGACGGTTTGGGTTAGCTGGGTATTAAAACGGTTAAGGTTAGCCCGATAGATCGCCGCTTTATCCGGCGCCGCCTCAATTAAAGCCGCGGTAATCGCTTGCGCGGCTACCCGTGTGGTGTCTGGACCCAACCACAGATGAGGGTCGATGTTATGTTCACCGTGATCATGGCCATGATGATCATGGGCGCCGTCAAAATCACGCAGTGGCATCCCCTCGATCTGAGATAGCGTCAGCACCGAGGGCTTATCGGCTAATAACTTATCGAGAAACAGTTCGAGTTCGGGCCCGACCCATAGGGTAATATCGGCTTGATTCAACGCGCGAATATCCGAAGGTTTCAGGGCGTAGCCATGCGGTGATGCGCCAGGAGGTAGCAGCACGTCTAAACGATCATCATCGGCAATGAGTCCTGCCGTAATAAGCTGAAGCGGTTTAATGGTTGTCATCACCGTGATCGCGTGAGCCGGCATCACCAGCAATAGCGCAAAAAGTCCACCAATAATACGAGCTGTCATCATTCCTCTCATTCTTTTGTTTTCTCGACGGGCAGAAATGTTATATTATAACAATTCCAATTCACAATGCTTTTTTTCACTATGACAAATTCGCTAGTCTCGCTTGACGCGGTGACGGTGACCTATAACGGCCGAAATGTGCTGGACAAGGTCTCTATGCAATTAAAACGAGGACAGATTACCACGCTCATTGGTCCAAATGGCGCGGGGAAATCAACCTTAGTCAAAGCATTAATTGGTTTAGTGAAGCCTGCAGCGGGTATGGTTCACGTCGCTAAAGGGGTGAAGATAGGCTATGTGCCACAAAAACTTCAGCTTAACCAGACACTGCCTTTGACGGTTGACCGATTTATTCGCCTAGGAACACGCTATACCAATTCCCAAATTGATCACGCGTTGAAAACCGTCAACGCAGAATCATTGCAATACGCCAATATGCACACGCTTTCGGGCGGGGAAACACAACGTGTTCTTTTGGCGCGTGCGATCTTAAAACAGCCGGATGTGCTGGTGTTAGATGAACCGGTGCAAGGGGTCGATGTCAGCGGCCAATTAGAAATGTATAGCCTCATCGCGCACCTGCGCGATACACTAAAATGCGCCGTATTAATGGTGTCACACGATTTGCATTTAGTCATGGCCAAGACCGATGACGTCATTTGCCTTCAACACCATGTGTGCTGCTCTGGCGCACCCGACGCCATATCTCAGCATCCATCGTATGTCGCGATGTTTGGTCGTCAAACCAGTGAACAACTGGCGTTATATCATCACCACCATCATCACCAACATGATCTTGCAGGCCAGCCTGTAAGCTGTGATCACCAAGAGCACCACCATGATTGAGTTCCTTCTAGCCCCTATTATGGGTGGCCTACTTATCGCTGCCATTGCTGGGCCATTAGGCTCTTTTGTGGTCTGGCGTCGAATGGCCTATTTCGGCGATACCTTAGCACACGCTTCATTACTTGGGCTCGCGCTTGGGTTTTTACTCCAAATTGACTTAAATCTCGCGCTGGTGGTGACGTGTTTGCTTCTCGCGATCTTGTTGGTTGGTCTGCAACGCCAACATCTGGTTTCTACCGATACCTTACTTGGGATATTGGCACACAGCGCCCTGTCTTTGGGCTTAGTGGCGGTCAGCTTTTTAGACAACATGCGGGTTGATTTGATGGCCTATTTGTTTGGCGATCTGCTGGCGGTTTCATTTGCTGACCTTACCTGGCTCGCGGTCGGCGCCTGCTTTACACTTGCTGTACTGGGATACTATTGGGAACAACTTCTATCGATGACCGTCAGTGAAGAGCTGGCTAAAGTCGAAGGGATAGCGGTCGAAAAACTGCGGCTTTTATTGATGCTGTTGATTGGTTTAGTGATCGCATTGGCGATGAAGTTTGTTGGCGCGCTGATTATTACATCCATGCTGATCATTCCCGCTGCAACAGCCCGCCGACTGGCGTCTACGCCAGAGCAAATGGCTGCTTTTGCTAGCCTGATTGGCATGTTCGCCGTGATGCTGGGTATGGCTGGATCATGGTTTTATGATACGCCCGCAGGGCCGTCAGTAGTGGTTGCTGCAGCCAGTGTATTTATGCTCACGCAGCTGGTCCCCTCTCGCGCCGTTACCTGAGTATCTGCGAATATGGCCTGAATATGATGATGCTGTGAATGCGATCATAGCCTGAAGACGATCATAGTCTGAACGAGTCTAAACGTTAAACACGTTTATGCTGTGAAAACGCGCAGGCCTTTGCTAACGCCTTAACGTCTTCCCTGTAACGACAAAAGCCGCTCACATGAGCGGCTTTGGGCTTTACGTGACTGGAAAATTACATTACCAGTTGGTTTTTTCACGTAGTGCTTTGCCAATATCGGCCAAGCTTTTCACTGTTGTCACGCCTGCCGCTTCCAAGGCCGCAAATTTATCGTCTGCGGTACCTTTACCACCAGAAATGATTGCACCCGCATGGCCCATACGTTTGCCTGGAGGCGCAGTCACACCAGCAATATAAGCCACAACCGGCTTGGTAACATTCGCTTTAATGTACGCGGCGGCTTCTTCTTCGGCGGTACCACCGATTTCACCAATCATTACAATTGCTTCGGTGGCTGGATCCTTTTCGAACATCGCGAGGATGTCGATAAAGTTTGAGCCTGGAATCGGATCACCACCAATTCCAACGCACGTTGATTGGCCAAAGCCTTCATCGGTTGTTTGTTTTACCGCTTCATAAGTCAAGGTGCCTGAGCGTGAAACAATGCCTACCTTACCCGACTGATGGATATGTCCTGGCATAATGCCAATCTTAGACTCATCGGGGGTAATCACACCGGGGCAGTTAGGGCCGATCATTCGCACCCCTGCTTGATCCAGTTTCACTTTCACTTCCAGCATATCCAGCGTTGGAATACCTTCGGTAATACAGACGATCAGCTCAATCCCGGCGTCAATCGCTTCTAAAATGGCATCTTTACAAAAAGGCGCTGGCACATAAATGACCGAGGCAGTGGCGCCGGTCGCTTCAACCGCGTCTGCCACGGTATTAAAGACCGGAAGGCCGAGGTGAGTCGTGCCGCCTTTGCCCGGTGATACGCCACCGACCATTTGAGTTCCATATTCAATCGCCTGCTCGGAATGGAAGGTTCCTTGACCGCCCGTAAATCCTTGGCAGATAACTTTGGTTTCTTTATTGATCAGCACTGACATTGTTATTTACCCTCCGCTGCAGCAACGACTTTCTGTGCGGCTTCGGTTAGCGATGTTGCCGCAATGATGTTCAAACCACTATCGGCCAGTTTTTTGGCGCCTAAGTCTGCGTTATTCCCCTCAAGACGAACCACAACAGGCACTTTAACGCCGACTTCTTCAACCGCACCAATAATGCCATCTGCAATCAGATCACAGCGCACAATGCCGCCAAAGATGTTCACCAATACCGCCTTTACGTTGCTATCAGACAGAATGATTTTAAAGGCTTCTGTCACACGCTCTTTTGTCGCACCGCCTCCCACATCGAGGAAGTTGGCAGGGCTGCCACCGTGCAAGTTAACAATGTCCATGGTCCCCATTGCCAAGCCAGCACCATTCACCATACAACCAATGTTGCCGTCTAACGCAACATAGTTCAGCTCCCACTGTGCCGCATGCGCTTCGCGCTCATCGTCTTGACTCGGGTCGTGCATCGCACGCACCTTCGGCTGACGATATACCGCATTACTGTCAATCGCTAGCTTTGCATCCAAGCAATGCAAATCGCCTTGTTCAGTAATCACCAGCGGGTTTACCTCGACCAAGGCAACATCTTTATCCAAGAACAGTTGACCAATCCCGACAAAGATCTTAGTGAACTGCTTGATTTGCTCACCTTCTAAGCCAAGTTTAAATGCCAGTTGGCGACCCTGGTAAGGTTGTGGGCCAACCAAAGGATCAATCGATGCTTTGTGAATCAGCTCTGGCGTTTCTTCGGCGACTTTTTCTATTTCAACACCGCCTTCGGTGGATGCCATGAAAACAACGCGACGCGAGCCACGGTCGACCACGGCGCCCAGGTAAAGCTCTTTAGCGATATCGGTGCAAGACTCAACCAAAATTTTGCTGACTGGTTGGCCATTCTCGTCCGTTTGAAATGTCACTAGGTTTTTACCCAGCCATTTCTGTGCAAATTCGCGGATTTCTTCTTTTGAGTTCGCGAGTTTTACCCCGCCCGCTTTTCCGCGGCCACCGGCGTGAACTTGGCATTTCACAACCCATTTGTTGCCGCCAATTTTATCGGCTGCTTCAGCAGCTTCTTGTGGTGTATCGCAGGCATAGCCCTCTGAAACTGGTAGACCATATTCAGCGAACAGCTGCTTTGACTGATATTCGTGCAGATTCATGATGTTCTATCCGTGTTAGTGTCCATTATTGTATCTTTATGCTTTCCAAAGAAGGGGACCTCCGTCCCCTTCAAAACGGTTTATTTCCCTCAAAAAGACGTCGATAACACCATTAAACGTCTAGGAGCAGACGTGTTGGGTCTTCAAGGAGCTCTTTGATGGTGACCAAGAAACCAACCGACTCACGACCGTCAATAAGGCGGTGATCATAGGAAAGCGCAAGGTACATCATCGGCAAGATTTCAACCTTGCCATCTACCGCCATTGGGCGATCTTGAATTTTATGCATGCCAAGAATGGCAGCTTGAGGTGGGTTAATGATCGGCGTTGACATTAATGAGCCGAACACACCGCCATTGGTCAGGGTAAAGTTACCTCCGGTGAGTTCATCAACGGTCAACTTGCCGTCACGCCCCTTTATGGCTAAGTCACGAATACCTTTTTCGATATCGGCAAAGCCTAGTTTGTCGCAGTCGCGTAGTACAGGCGTTACCAGACCACGCGGGGTAGAAACCGCCATGCTGACGTCAAAATAGTTGTGATACACAATCTCATCACCATCTATTGACGCATTCACTTCTGGATAACGTTTAAGGGCTTCAACGACCGCTTTGACGTAAAAAGACATGAAACCAAGGCGAATATCATGACGCTTTTCAAACGAATCACGGTACTGCTTACGCAGTTCCATAATTGGCTTCATGTTCACTTCGTTAAATGTAGTTAGCATCGCGGTGCTGTTTTTTGCTTCGAGCAGACGTTCTGCCACGCGCTTACGCAAACGCGTCATCGGCACACGCTTCTCGCCTCGCTCTGCCACTGGCGGCACATCTTGGGTCGCCGCTTTCTGCTCACTGCTTTGCGCGGGCTGCTTCTTCAGGTGCGCTTCCACATCTTCTCGGGTAATGCGTCCGCCTACACCCGTGCCTTTCACCGCATCCGAAGAAAGATCATGTTCAGCCAATAAGCGACGGACGGCAGGGCTCAGTGAGTCATTGCTCTCTTCTTCTAGTGACGCAGTGTGGCGCTTATCCGGTGATGCCTCTGATTCAGCGGGCACATCTTTGGTTGGTTCACCCGCGACAGCCCCTTCTTTCAGCTTGGCGATCGCTTGTTTCCCCAGCACGGTTGACCCTTCATCTTCAATGATGGATTCCAGTACCCCATCTGCAGGAGCGGGAACTTCTAGCACGACCTTATCTGTTTCAATATCAACCAGTACTTCGTCACGGGTTACCGAGTCACCTGGCTGTTTATGCCATGTGGCAATCGTTGCGTCAGCCACAGATTCGGGTAAATCGGGAACCAGAATTTCGATTGTCATATCGTATTTATCCTTAATGTTCTAGTTCTTACTTTAGGGTCAGAGCGTCTTGTACTAACGCTTTTTGTTGTTTCTGGTGTACAGACATATAACCTACCGCTGGCGATGCCGAGGCGGCACGCCCAGCGTAGCTGAGTGTGGCACCATCCGGTAAGGCTGCACGGAAATTGTGCTGGCTGCTGTACCAAGCCCCTTGGTTTTGTGGCTCTTCTTGACACCATACAAAGTCTTTTGCATTGCCGTAAGGCGCAATCACTTCTTTCACCGCCTCAAGCGGGAACGGATAAAGTTGCTCGATACGAACAATGGCTACGTCATCGATTTCTTGCTCGCGGCGTGCTTTCAGCAAATCGTAATAGACCTTACCGGCACACATAACCACCCGTTTCACCTTGCTTGGATCCAGATCATCCATTTCACCGATAGCGGGTTGGAAATCGCCCTCTGTCAGATCGTCTAGGCTGGATACACAAAGCGGATGGCGTAGCAAGGATTTAGGTGACATAACCACCAATGGTCGACGCATCGGGCGAACAACTTGACGGCGTAGCATATGATAAACCTGAGCGGGGCTCGAGGGCACCACGACCTGCATATTTTGCTCGGCACATAATTGCAAATACCGCTCTAAGCGCGCGGAAGAGTGCTCAGGGCCCTGCCCTTCATAACCGTGAGGGAGCAACATGGTTAAACCACACATCCGGCGCCACTTCTGCTCGCCAGAGCTGATGAACTGGTCAATCACAACTTGCGCGCCATTACCAAAATCGCCAAATTGCGCTTCCCATACCGTTAAGCCACCCGGCTCTGCGGTCGCATAGCCATACTCAAATGCCACGACGGCCGCTTCAGACAACACAGAGTCATAAATTTCGAACGGCCCTTGCTTATTATGGATATTGGCAAGGGGGACATAGGTACTGCCATCGCCTTGGTTATGTAACACCGCGTGACGATGGAAGAAAGTACCACGACCAGTATCTTGGCCCGTAATACGAACACGCTTGCCGTCGTCCACCAGCGTGGCATAGGCCAATGTCTCGGCCATCCCCCAGTCAACAGGTTTTTCACCATCAATCATCGCTTTACGATCTTTGTAAAGCTTACCGACTCGGCTGTGTAGCGTATGGCTATCTGGCAATTGACAGATACGGTTACCAAGCTCTTTCAGCCGTTTGGCATCGAACTTATTCGCCCACTCAACCGTCCAGTCGTGGCCGAGATAAGGGGTCCAGTCGACCGAGTGCAACACCATTGGGCGCCACTCTTTCACTACGCATTCACCGCTGTCCAACAGATCACGGTATTCGTTAATCAATTCGGTCGCTTTTTCTAGGTTGGCAATGCCTTGTTGATCAAGCACATCCGCATAGAGTTTGCGCGGCGTCGGATGTTTTTTGATCTTCTGGTACATCATCGGCTGCGTGGCATTCGGTTCATCCGCTTCGTTATGGCCATGACGGCGATAACAGACCAAATCAATGACCACATCGCGTTGAAACTCATTACGAAAATCAAGCGCTAAACGCGACACAAATGCTACCGCTTCGGGATCGTCGGCATTGACGTGGAAAATCGGCGCCTGAACCATTTTCGCGATATCGGTGCAGTACTGGGTTGAGCGAGAATCTGCCGGATTTGAGGTTGTAAAACCAATCTGATTGTTCACCACAATCCGCACCGTGCCGCCCACTTGGAAGCCCCGCGCTTGAGACATATTAAAGGTCTCTTGCACCACGCCTTGTCCCGCAATCGACGCATCGCCATGAATGGTGATCGGCAATACGCTTGAGCCTGTGCTGTCTTCGAGTCGGTCTTGACGCGCACGCACGGAGCCCATGACCACTGGATTAACAATTTCAAGGTGTGACGGGTTGAACGCTAAAGCAAGATGAACGTCACCACCTGGGGTCGCAAAGTCAGATGAGAACCCCTGATGATATTTCACATCACCGGTTCCCCAACTTTCATCTTGTTTCCCTGCGAACTCATCAAATAATTCTGACGGCTTTTTACCTAGCACATTGACTAAGACATTGAGTCGACCACGGTGAGCCATCCCAACAACCACTTCACGCCCACCTTTACTCCCCGCATGGCGAATAAGCTCTTTGAGCATAGGAATGAGCGAGTCGCCCCCTTCAAGCGAGAAACGTTTTGCCCCAGGGAATTTAGCCCCCAAATACCGTTCAAGGCCTTCTGCTGCCGTTAGCTCTTCCAAAAAGGTGAGCTTCTCTTCCTCGCTAAATTGTGGCTGTCCCACAACTGATTCGAGGCGGCTTTGAATCCAACGCTTTTCTTCGGTATCTGTAATGTGCATGTACTCAGCACCAATTGACCCGCAATAGGTCTTTTGCAGTGCGTCATACAACTCACCTAATTGCATATTGTCTTTGCCAATTGCAAATGAGCCGACATTAAAGGTCTCGTTAAAATCCTGCTCGTTAAGAGAATGGAAGTCAGGTGACAAATCGGGGACAGGTTTACGTTTCCATAATCCGAGGGGGTCTAAACTGGCCTGTTGATGGCCACGGAAACGGAACGCATTGATCAGTTGAAGAACTTTGACTTGTTTCGCGTCTACATCTGGATCATTGACTGAAGCACTTGCACGCGATGTATCGGTAGCTAAGCGTCGAAAGTAATCGCGAACTCGAGAGTGGGGTTGTTCTACCGCGGTATCACTCACCACTGGTAGCTGGTCAAAGACCGCTCTCCATTCTTGATCAACTAACTCCGGGTCACTGAGGTACATTTCGTAGAGATCTTCTACGTACGTTGCATTGGCGCCAGCCAAATGAGAAGACTCTAACCAAGCCTTCATCACGCCATTTTGCATTGTTATCCCTTAACCACTAGTTATTTATCCAAACACCGGTTCTAAGCCGGGTTACCTGTTATTAAGCCCCGTCCTAGAACGGGGCATTTTTTATCTACGTTATTGGTTCAGCGTTTTAAACGCCGCGCTGAATCAGCATTGACTTAATGTGCCCAATTGCCTTGGTTGGATTAAGCCCTTTTGGACATACACTGACACAGTTCATTATTCCGTGGCAACGGAAGACACTAAAAGCGTCGTCTAGATCAGATAACCGTTCTTCAGTTGCCGTATCACGGCTATCTGCTAGCCAGCGATAGGCAGCAAGAAGGCCTGCAGGGCCGACGAACTTGTCAGGGTTCCACCAAAACGATGGGCACGCCGTACTACAGCAAGCGCACATGATGCACTCATACAAACCATCAAGCTCTGCTCTATCTTCCGGCGCTTGAAGGTTCTCACGCGACGGTGGTGTCTCATCGTTGATCAAATAAGGTTTGACGCGCTCGTAGTTCTCATAGAACTGCCCCATATCGATAATAAGATCACGCACTACGGGCAAACCAGGCAACGGACGAATAACAATCTCCGACTTATCCATTAGCGAGGATAAAGGCGTGATGCATGCCAGCCCATTTTTACCGTTCATATTGACACCGTCAGAGCCACAGACTCCCTCTCGACACGAGCGACGGAATGACAGGGTTGGATCCTGTTCTTTGAGTTGAAACAGCGCATCCAAAAGCATCATATCTGACCCTTCAGGGACGTCGAGTGTGTAATCCTTCATGTATGGCGCATCGTCCACATCTGGATTATAGCGATAGACTGAAAAATTAACGTTCATCGTTTCGACCCCCTTAATAAGTACGTGCTTTCGGTGGGAAAGCGTCACGATGCACAGGCGCCATATTGACGTCGCGCTTGGACATGGTTTCCGTTTCTGGGTTATAGATGGAGTGACACAACCAATTCTCGTCATCACGCTCTTGGTAGTCGAAGCGCGCATGAGCACCACGGCTTTCCGTCCGATAATACGCGGAGACCGCCGTTGAATAGGCAGTTTCCATCAGGTTCTCCAGCTCCAAACACTCGACGCGCTGGGTGTTAAACTCTGTTGATGTATCATCAAGGCGTGCTGTTTTGAGTCGCTCACGGATAGCATCCAACTCTTTCAGCCCTTTTTCCATCGCTTCGCCTTCTCGGAACACCGAGAAGTTTTCTTGCATACACGCTTGAAGGTCTTTGCGAATTTCTACTGGGTCTTCACCCTGCTGAGTACTATTCCAGCGATTGACGCGAGCCAGAGAGGCTTCAATGTCTGATTCACTGGCGTCTCTTGCTTCCACCTGCGCTGCCAAGGTTTCCCCTAGGTGTAACCCTGTTGCACGGCCGAAGACAACCAAGTCTAAGAGCGAGTTGCCCCCTAAGCGGTTGGCGCCATGTACAGAGACACTGGCGATTTCACCGCAGGCAAAAAGCCCTTGAACTTCGATATCATTGCCCAGTGGATCTTGTTTAATGGCTTGGCCGGATACTTGCGTTGGAATGCCTCCCATCATGTAGTGACACGTTGGGATAACAGGAATCGGCTCTTTGATCGGATCGACATGTGCAAAAGTGCGCGACAAATCCAAGATACCCGGCAAGCGCGATTCCAGTACATCTTTGCCGAGATGATCGAGCTTCAGCTTAATGTGTGGGCCCCATGGCCCCTCACAGCCGCGTCCTTCACGGATCTCGATCATCATTGATCGGGCAACCACGTCACGACCCGCAAGGTCTTTTGCATTAGGCGCATAACGCTCCATGAAGCGTTCACCATCTTTATTAAGTAGATAGCCACCCTCACCACGACAGCCTTCTGTCACCAAGACACCGGCACCCGCAATGCCTGTGGGGTGGAATTGCCACATTTCCATGTCCTGCATCGGTACGCCAGCACGGAGCGCCATACCGACACCATCCCCGGTATTGATGTGCGCGTTGGTGGTTGACTGATAAATACGGCCTGCGCCCCCAGTCGCCAACACGGTTGCTTTCGATTTGAAGTAACAAATCTCACCCGTTTCCATGCACATCGCCGTTGCACCGACAATCACTCCATCTTGGTTTTTGACCAGATCAAGGGCATACCACTCTGAAAAAATCGTCGTTTTGTTTTTGATGTTTTGTTGGTAAAGCGTATGCAATAAGGCATGGCCAGTTCGGTCTGCCGCCGCGGCGGTACGTGCCGCTTGCTCGCCCCCAAATTCTTTTGATTGACCGCCAAAGGGTCGTTGATAGATCGAACCGTCTTCAAAGCGAGAAAAGGGCAATCCCATTTTCTCTAGCTCAATGACTGACTGCGGGCCTGTTTTACACATGTATTCGATAGCGTCTTGATCACCGATATAATCGGAGCCTTTGACGGTATCGTACATATGCCATTGCCAATTATCCTTGTGCGAGTTACCCAGTGCCACTGTAATCCCGCCCTGTGCTGACACAGTATGAGAGCGAGTTGGGAACACTTTAGATAACAGCGCACACGTTAGGCCCTGCTCGGATATTTGCAGTGCCGCGCGCATACCGGCGCCACCTGCTCCAATAACGATTGCATCAAATTCGCGAACTGGAATACTCACTTACACACCCCACAATACAAAGAAACCGGCAAACACATAGATGAGAAGCGTGGCGACAACAGCAAGCTGTAATACACCGCGCAGCAAGGCTGGCTTGATATAATCAGTCAACACCTGCCACATCCCAATCCAGCCGTGGATCAGCACAGAGACCAGGGCCAACATGGTAAAGACCTTCGTGCTGGTCTGGCCGAAAAACGCTGTCCATGAGGCATACGTAATCTCAGGGCCAAAGACGGCAAAACCGACCATATAAAGTGTGTAAAGTGTGATGAGAATCGCAGTAGCTCGGACCAGCACATAATCGTGCACACCGTTGCGACCCACCGATGAAATATTTTTTGTTACCATACTAAAACCCCCGCCAACACAGCTAGCACGCCTGCAATTACAAACGAGACTTGGGCACTTTTTGCCCCCGACTCCAGCTCTTCAAAGTAACCCAGGTCTTGGATTAAATGACGAATCCCGCCAACGATGTGATAAGCCAGCGCCGTCAAAATGCCCCAAAGTACGAGCTTGACGAAGAAGGTATCGAGTATCGCAGCAGCAGATTGAAATCCATCAGGAGAAGAGAGAGACAGGCTAAGCAGCCACAGTAGGATGGCGATCGAAACAAAGGTGATCACACCTGATATCCGATGCAAAATAGACGCAATCGCTGTAATGGGGAAGCGAATCGTCTTAAGGTCGAGGTTTACGGGTCTTGACTTTCTTTCTTTCACGATATTGCCCACTCAGCTCTATTGAGCATTTATAGTTATTACACTCTCTGAACCTCAGTACTCAAAGCGTAAGACCTGCAACATCTGCGTAACGCGCTTCATGTACCTTATTGCTTATAACTGCAATTCTCGGTGAATGGATCACGTCAGTTAGGAAAGGTGTTTGAGCCCCTAAACGCTCTAGGATACTGATTTGCCCAGAGACCTCGAAAAAGTATACGTGGCGTAACAGACAATTACAAACGCACAAAATTGACCGGAATCTCACAACAGATATTTAACCCCCATTGCAAATAAGTTATTAACTAACGCACATAAGTTATTAACTGACGCACACATCGATAGGTTAAAAATTGACATAATAGAGGTCGATCGGTAAAACGGTCGGGTCCGTATCCTGGATGGGATTATAAAATAACAAAGGAGATTGTTATGGCAGAGAAGAAAGCTACCCTACATATCGAAGGGAAAGCACCAATCGAACTGCCGATTATCGGAGGCACTGTCGGCCCGGATGTGATCGATGTGCGCAAGCTAGTCAATGAAGGTTACTTCACGTTTGATCCAGGGTTTGTTGCGACAGGATCTTGCGATTCGCAAATCACCTACATCGACGGCGAAGCGGGTGTTTTACTGCACCGTGGTTTTCCGATAGATCAACTTGCCAATAACGCTGATTACTTAGAAGTCTGTTACATCCTGCTCTACGGCGAAGTCCCTACAAAAAAACAATACGATGGTTTTCGTTCTATGATCGTGCGCCACACCATGGTTCACGAACAAATCGCGAGTTTCTTCCATGGTTTCCGTCGTGATGCTCACCCTATGGCCGTTATGGTCGGGGTTGTAGGGGCGCTTGCCGCGTTCTACCACGATTCTCTCGACATCAACAATGATAAACACCGTGAAATTACGGCGTTTCGTTTGCTGTCGAAGATGCCTACCCTGGCGGCTATGTGTTACAAGTATTCGATTGGCCAGCCATTTATTTATCCACGTAACGATCTGGACTACGCAGAGAACTTCCTTCATATGATGTTTGCCACACCATGTGAAGAATATGAGGTGAATCCGGTAGTTGCGCGCGCGATGGATAAGATTTTCACCCTACACGCGGATCATGAGCAAAACGCCTCAACATCCACGGTACGCCTAGCGGGATCATCGGGAGCCAATCCGTTTGCTTGTATTGCTGCCGGTATCGCGTCCTTGTGGGGGCCGGCACATGGCGGGGCCAATGAAGCTTGCTTGCGCATGCTCGAGCAAATCGGCCATGTCGATAATATTCCTGAGTACATTGAACGCGCTAAGGATAAAGATGATCCTTTCCGCTTAATGGGCTTTGGTCACCGGGTTTATAAAAACTATGACCCACGTGCAACGGTCATGCGCGAAGCATGTCATGAAGTGCTTGAAGAGCTACAAATTCAAGACCCGTTATTGGATGTGGCGATGGAGTTAGAACGCATCGCACTCTCCGATCAATACTTCATCGACAAGAAATTGTATCCGAATGTCGATTTCTACTCGGGCATCATCCTCAAAGCCATCGGTATTCCAACATCGATGTTTACCGTTATCTTCGCGATGTCGCGGACGATCGGTTGGATTGCTCATTGGAACGAAATGCATACGGATCCACACAAGCGCATTGGTCGTCCACGCCAGCTTTACTCAGGCTATACCCAGCGTGAATTCACGCCAATGGATAAACGCGATTAACTGCGACACCTTGATGATAGAGCTAACGAAGCCGCCTCGATGGGCGGCTTTTTTTATGCCGGATTGTCGATATCGACAAAGTGC
The DNA here is from genome assembly GCF_001995405.1 of Salinivibrio sp. AR640. NCBI lineage: Bacteria > Pseudomonadati > Pseudomonadota > Gammaproteobacteria > Vibrionales > Vibrionaceae > Salinivibrio > Salinivibrio sp. AR640. The sequence continues at coordinate 116,441 of NZ_MUFD01000001.1, forward strand.
GTGGTAAGCCCATGATGGTCAGCTAACCACTCACCCAACGCTTTAACCCCATAACGTTCTGTTGCATGGTGCCCCGCGGCAACATAATGCACACCCTGCTCGCGCGCTGAAAACGTGGTTCGCTCAGAAATTTCACCCGATAAATACGCATCCATGCCTTGCTCGGCGGCTAAGTCGATAAAGTCTTGCGCCCCTCCCGTGCACAGACCGACGGTCTCTATCCGTGCTGTCCTGCCACCGTCAACGACAAGTGGCGTTCGGTTAAGCACGGTCGCAACTTGTTGCTCGAATTGGCCAAGTGTCATCGGTGTTGATAATTTGCCATAGACAGGAATGGAGACTGGATTATTGGGCTCCAAGCCACCTATGAGCTCAATCCCCAATCGTTTGGCTAGCTGGGCGTTGTTGCCTAATGTGGGATGGATATCAAGCGGCAAATGGTAACCGTATAAGTTGATACCGTTTTCAATCAACATCTTAATCCGTTGATACTTCATGCCGCGTATTGATTGCGACTCACCACGCCAAAAGTAGCCATGATGAACCAAGATAGCATCGGCTTGATATTCAATTGCTTTATCAATTAAGTCTTGGCAGGCCGTCACGCCAGTAACAATGGTTTGTACATTATCGCGGCCTTGAACTTGTAATCCGTTTGGGCTGTAGTCTTTAACTTGTTCAGGTTTCAGTTCAGCGTTAAGCAGGGCTTCTAGCTGGAAATTATTCATAGCAATCACATTCACTTGCGAGACAATGGCAACAGTGTAACCTGACAAGCAAAGATAAAAAAAGCGGCTAGCATTGATGCTAACCGCCTTTTTCAACCACACAAAGTTGCGCGTTTAAGTCACGTCTTCGCGGGTTACAGATAGCCCCCAGCTTTCTCGGACTCAGCCAGCCATACAGGTTTGGTGCTGTCTTTAAGCCATACTTGGTGCAAATGACTATAAATACGAGAAGCCAGCGATGGCGCAATCAGCGTTGGCAGGCAAGTGATGCCCGCCACTACGACAACACAACGACGCAGAACAACACGGGTTTTATCGAACGGTTTATACATAGCGAACCTCACTCATCTGACCAGTTATGTGTGAAGTCTATCATTATTTTTGTAGTATTACTACATTTTGCTGGTTTTTTATCCTAAAAATACGTTTTTGGTATTAACAAACGATTAACAAGGTAATTAAATTACATTATGGCTTATCTGCGGTCACACCACTCACCGGACACGTTGTTTGCCAATAGGGAACAAATACAGGCGGATATAAAATGGCTACAACGCCAATTTCCGTTGTTGTCTTCTGAGCAATTTTCGCTGGTGCCGCACGGACTTTTCTCGGCCGTCTCGGTATCGGCATCTAAACCGTACGCGGGCCCTAAGCGAATTGGCTTTTATTATCAATGGTTGCTCACTGAGTTAATCCATCATCATCCGCACTTGCGACTAGAAGCAGAGGAAATACAGGTTAATGAGGCTGGAAAAACACGAGGTGCCATTGATTTTTTGATTGAGTACCAAGGGCAGTTAGAACACTGGGAAGTCGCAGTAAAATTTTATCTTGCTCATCAGAATCGCTGGCTGGGTCCGAATGCCAAGGATGCACTCGATATTAAAGTTGCGCGCATGATTGACCATCAATTGGCTCTGTCGAGTCATCCAAGCTTTTGCCAACAGTTTCCTCATTGGCGGCCCACCCAAAAACGCTTAATGGTTCAAGGCCGGCTTTACCGTCATTACAGCCAGGATACTGACCTGCCCGACTGGCCTCCCGTTAATGCGGCAAGTGTCGGTGGTTGGTGGTGCTGGCCTGACGAACTGCCAACAGACAGAGAATTTGCCATGTTGGCCCGCGATCAATGGTTATCTCTGCCAGAATTTGGGGAGTTACCCCCCATGGTCTCAGGCAGTCTCGGTAACATAGACCGCACGTGTCATTTGTTAGATAACACACAAACACCTTGGTTCGTGGTGCCGAACACTTGGCCTAATAACGCACCTTCGCCCGCCCCCAAAAAATAAAAAGCGCGCACTTAATCGTGCACGCTTTTTGCAAACGGAGAACGGAAACAGCGCGCTAGACGCCCTGTTGCTCAAACACGCGATCGACAATTTGTTGCGCTTCCTGTTCAATCAAGCGCAAGTGTTGCTCGCCTTTAAAGCTCTCACAGTAGATTTTATAAATGTCTTCGGTTCCTGATGGGCGAGCCGCAAACCAACCATGATCCGTGACCACTTTGAGTCCGCCAATTGCCGCGCCGTTACCCGGTGCATGAGTCAATTTAGCAGTGATGACATCCCCTGCTAAGGTGTCAGCTGTCACCATTTCCGGACGCAGTTGGCTCAGCACCTGCTTTTGTTGCGCGTTGGCGACCGCTTGCAAACGGTTATAGGCAGGATCCCCATGTTTATCCGCCAGCTTTTGATAATAAGCCTGTGGTGTCAGCCCCGTCACCGCCAGGATTTCTGCCGCCAGTAAGCAAAGAATAATACCATCTTTATCGGTAGACCAAGGCTGACCATCAAAGGTTAAAAACGACGCCCCCGCACTCTCTTCACCGCCAAAGCCAAGCGTCCCCTCATGCAAACCAGGCACGAACCACTTGAAGCCGACCGGGACTTCAACCAGCGGGCGTGATAAGTCATTGACGACTTTATCGATGATGGCACTAGACACCAGTGTTTTACCGACACCTAACCCTGCAGGCCACTGCTGACGATGTCGGAATAAATAATCAATGCACACCGCCAAGTAATGATTAGGATTCATCAAACCGGCGGGGGTCACAATGCCGTGACGATCAAAGTCGGGATCATTACCAAAAGCCAAGTCATAATCGTCTTTATAAGCGAGCAACCCAGCCATCGCATAAGCAGACGAACAATCCATCCGGATAACGCCATCACTATCGCGCGGCATAAAGCCAAACGTCGGGTCGACATGATCGTTAATCAAGGTAATATCGAGTTGATACTGAGTCGCAATCTGTTGCCAATAGGCGATACCTGCACCACCTAAAGGGTCAACAGCCAGCTTTAATCCCGCTTTTTGAATAGCTTCAATATCAACCACCTGAGTCAGACCGACAACATAAGGGGTCACGAGATCTTTTTCAACGTAATAGTCGCTGGCCATCGCCGCATCAATATCGATGTGTTGAACACCCTCTAAATAGGTATCGATGTATCGATTGGCTCGGGATTCAATCGCCTTGGTGATTTCTCCCTCTGCCGGCCCGCCATGTGGCGGATTATATTTAATGCCGCCATCTTGCGGTGGATTATGTGAAGGGGTAATGACAATGCCATCCGCTTGTTCAGCATGATCACGATTATAAGCCAGAATTTGCTGGGAAATGCCCGGTGTTGGCGTATAGCCCTGATTTGCCTGTGCGATAATTTGCACCTGATTCGCCGCCAACACTTGTATGACCGCCCCAAACGCAGGCGCAGACAATGCATGTGTATCTTTACCGACAAACACTGGCCCTGTGATGCCACGGGCTTGGCGTTCATCACAGATTGCCTGCGCAATCGCTAAAATATGATCACGATTGAAGGTGGTGCTTAATGCGCTCCCGCGATGACCTGACGTACCAAAAGCAACTTGTTGTTCGGGTTGCCCTGGTCGAGGTTGAGCTTGGAAAAAACGCGTAACAAGCGCAGGAATATCACACAAGTCTGCTGCTTGTGCGCGTTGTCCTGCTTGGGGATGCACTGCCATATTTCTCTTCTCCCATGAGTGGCATAGATTAAATCGCGTTCACAACCTTCTCGGTCAAATCACTGGGGAACTGCATTTTTTCCATCAACTGCTCCACCATTTGGCGTTTACGACCAGTGTTGGTATTGGTGATGACCCAAAAAGGTGTATCTGGAATCTGTTTAGGTTTGGTTGTTTTGCCGCTTTCCAACAGTGTTTGTGGATTATCGGAAAAATACAGACGAGTACGTCCTTTTAACGCCATACCGTCGGCAAAACCTTGCTGATCAACACGGTATAAAGTGGTTAGGACAAGCATAAAACGGCCTATGGCACGATCTTGTGCGGCAAACTCATCTGAGATCAAAAGCGTTCGCATCGCTTTGACACGATCAGTGGACACACTCCGTCCAGCATCTTTACTGACAACAATGCCACTAGAACGAGAGGACGTCGTCGGCGCAGCTTGACTGGGCTGCGGTGCCGCATCCGACAGTAATAGGCGACGTAAAATGTCTGATGCACTTTCGCCAATATGCTGGGTTTGGCTGGCAATATAACGGTATAGATCGTCGTCAACCTCAATCGTTTTCATTGTTTTTCATCGCGTCCTGTTTATCGTTTGACGGGGCGATTATACAGAGATAGATAGGTATACTCTACGTTAAAGCCAGTAATCTGAGAGAAAAGCAACGTGTTGTTAAATGGAAAATCTCGTGGTGAGGGGTCACCACTCGTATTAATCCACGGTTTATTTGGGGATCTGGATAATTTAGGTGGGCTAGCTAAAAGCCTTGCTCAGCATTTTTGTGTCTATCAGATTGATCTCCCCAACCATGGACAGTCCTATCATACTAAGAGTATGGATTATCAAAGCCAGTCAGATGCTGTGGTTGCTTGGATGAACGCGCAACGTCTTGAGACGGTCACGCTGGTGGGCCATTCGATGGGCGGCAAAGTCGCCATGGCCATCGCCCAGCGTTTTCCCGAGCGCGTCTCGCAGCTGGTTGTGATGGACATTGCCCCCGTCGACTATCAAGTTAGCCGACATGACAATGTCTTTAACGCACTACGCGAGACCCAAACAGTTACCTTAGAAAATCGCCAGCAAGCGCAATCGATCATGAATCGATCGATCGAAAACCCAGGTGTGACCCAATTTTTATTGAAATCACTCTATAAAACCGATCACGGTCACTACGACTGGCGCTTTAATATTGATAATCTTTATCACGGTTATCGTGACATCATGGGGTGGACAGCCTTTGGACCGTATTCAGGCCCAACATTATTTGTTAAAGGACAGAACTCTGAATACATCCAGTCTGAGCATCGCGATACCATTGTCGCGCAGTTCCCCCATTCAAAAGCGCACATGGTGGCAGGCACAGGGCATTGGCTACATGCAGAAAAGCCAGCCGTGGTCGCAAGTGTCATCGAACGCTTTTTAATGCCGGGCGAGCGTTAACAGTTAAGCAACCCTTGTGGTATATTGCGCCGCAGAAGTCGGTGCTCAATGGAGGCACGCATGCTTTACGAGCACTTTCAATTGCTCGAAAAAATTGGTCTAGATCTCGTCTTCGCCGCGATTTTCTTTTTTATCGGCATGGCAATTAAAGACGTGTTACGTGAGGGCAACGTACCAGTATTCGGTCGACGGATCGTCTGGTTTGTGCTCACGCTAGGCTGTGTCGGCTTTATCGTAAAAGGGGTTATTCAATTGGTTTGGGAAGGCGTCGGTATCGGCTAACCCAACGGAGAATAATCGCCTATGCATATGGGTGTGAAAAAGCACGGCTTTTTCTTAAATTCGAGTTAGTTGCAAACAGCAACCCACTGACAAAAACGGGTATTTTTATATGGCGAGTGTAGGTCTCTTCTTTGGTAGTGACACAGGCAACACTGAAGCAATTGCGAAAAGCATTCAAAAGCAGCTGGGCAAGCAAATGGTCCACGTGCAAGACATCGCGAAAAGCAGCAAAGAAGATATTGATAACTTCGATCTGCTGCTGATCGGGATCCCAACTTGGTATTATGGTGAAGCGCAGTGTGATTGGGATGATTTCTTTCCCGAGCTAGAGCAAATCGACTTTTCCACCAAACTCGTTGCCATTTTCGGCTGTGGTGACCAAGAAGATTACGCAGAGTACTTCTGTGATGCAATGGGCACAGTGCGTGATATTATTGAAGCCAAGGGCGCGACCATCATTGGTCACTGGCCAACGGAAGGATACGAGTTTGAAGCCTCGCAAGCCCTTGTGGATGATAGCCACTTTGTCGGCTTATGCGTTGATGAAGATCGCCAACCAGAGTTGACCGACGAACGTGTGAGCAAATGGGTTAAGCAAATTCACGAAGAAATGTGTTTAGCCGAACTCGAAGACTAAAACACACTGATTCGAGAGACGTAAAAACGCCAAGGCGAGCTTAGCCTTGGCGTTTTTTATTACGCAGCTTCTTTGGGCGAGATATCACGGTATTGCCGTTTCTTTCTCACATACAGCGTGCGCTTGACTTCTGCAACCACCTCGCCATGTGCATCTTTCACATGTACCACAAATTCGGGTAACACCTTGTCACCCCGCCCTGCCTTGTGCTGAATATCAGTTAATACCGCTTCGCTGATCACAAAATCTGCATATAAATCGGTAGTCCCAGGCTTGATAAAATTGATATCAGCTTGCTTGTCCCACACATGGTACTGTGGTCCTAAAATACCCATTAACATCAATGCGTAAACAGGATCAGTTAAGGAGAAGATACTGCCGCCATATTGAGTACGATTGGCATTTTTGTTCCACCAACGTAACTTCAATCGCATATTGACACGTTTAAAGTCAGGGCTGATGTTTTCAATGCGAATACCGGCTCCCCAAAACGGTGGCCAGCTATTAAGTGCCCACTTCACCACTCGTGGCTTATAGAAACGATTCATGGTCTATTGACTTCCTTACCTGGTCCAACCAGGCAATATTCACATCTTGTAAACATTGATGCAACCACAGATGAACAATTTTCGTACGCAGAAAGCCTGGCTGATGTAGCGAGAGCAGTGCAATTTTGATAGTCTTATAGAATATTTCCTTGCTAATCCAACTGTCTTCACAGAGACAGAAAACAGGTAGATACACATGTCAGACAATAACCAGGCGTTGAAGCAAGCTGGGCTGAAAGTCACGCTCCCACGACTCAAGATCCTAGAAGTGCTGCAACAGCCAGATTGCCAGCACATCAGTGCCGAAGACCTGTATAAGAAGTTAATTGATCTAGGCGAAGAAATTGGCCTAGCGACGGTCTACCGCGTATTAAACCAATTTGATGATGCGGGCATTGTAACGCGTCACCATTTTGAAGGCGGTAAATCGGTCTTTGAACTCGCGACACAGCATCATCACGATCACTTAGTTTGTCTTGATTGCGGTAAAGTCATTGAGTTTTCTGACGACTTAATTGAAGAGCGTCAGAAAGAGATTGCCGCCCGTTTTAATGTGAAATTAACCAACCATAGCCTGTATCTGTATGGCCATTGTCAGGAGGGCGACTGCAAAGCCGATCCTTCCATTCACAACGCAGATTAATCGATGCTCACCGACTAGCGGTGTGACATAACAACAAAAAAGCCGGCGTGATAAACACGCCGGCTTTTTATTACTTCCCTTCTATTTTCGCCCAAGTATCCCTTAGGCTCACTGTTCGGTTAAAAACAAGTGCATCGGGTTGGCTATCTTTGTTATCGACACAGAAATAGCCCGTCCGCTCGAACTGATAACCTTTTTCAGCCGGCGCATTCTGCATACTTGGCTCGACATAGCCTTGCTGTACTTGCAGTGATTCTGGATTAATCGTCTCGGCAAAGTTATCTGCACTTGCTGGGTTAGGTACCGTAAAGAGGCGATCATACAAACGGAACTCAGCAGGTAACGCCTTATCGGCAGATACCCAATGAATAACGCCTTTGACTTTACGACCATCGGCTGGGTCTTTCCCTAACGTATCGGGATCGTAGCGACAATACACCGTGGTAATATTGCCGTCTTCGTCCTTGTCACAGCGTTCTGCTTTCACCACATAGGCATTACGCAAACGCACTTCTTTGTCTAACACCAGACGCTTATATTTTTTGTTTGCTGATTCGCGGAAGTCTTCGCGCTCAATCCAGATTTCACTCGAGAAGGGTACCTGGCGGGTTCCCATTTCGGGTTGGTTCGGATGATTCGGCGCGTCAAGCCACTCAACACCGTCTGTTTTGTTTTCAATCACCAGTTTAATGGGATCAAGAACAGCCATTGCGCGCGGTGCGTTGTCGTTCAAGTCGTCACGGACACAAGACTCCAAAGAGCTCATTTCAATGGTGTTGTCTTGCTTAGTGACACCAATACGCTGACAAAACTCACGAATCGACGCCGGTGTATAGCCGCGACGACGTAAGCCAGAGATAGTCAGCATACGCGGGTCATCCCAACCATTAACGAGTTGTTCTTCTACCAATTGATTGAGTTTACGTTTCGACATCACCGTGTATTCGAGATTCAGACGGCTAAATTCATACTGATGAGGCGTACAATCAATGGTGATGTTTTCCAGTACCCAATCATACAATCGACGGTTGTCTTGAAACTCTAACGTACAAAGTGAGTGAGTAATGCCCTCAAGCGCATCAGAAATACAGTGGGTGAAGTCATACATTGGGTAAATGCACCACTTATCCCCAGTTTGGTGATGATGGACAAAACGAACGCGATAAAGCACAGGATCACGCATCACCATAAACGGCGATGCCATGTCTATTTTGGCTCGTAGACAGGCTTTTCCTTCTTCGAACTCCCCCGCGCGCATTTTTTCAAACAGTGCGAGGTTTTCTTCAACAGTACGCTCACGGTAAGGGCTATGTTTGCCCGGCGCCGTCAGGGTACCGCGATACTCGCGGATCTCATCGGGTGTGAGCTCTTCAACATACGCCAATCCTTTTTTAATCAACTCGATGGCATAACCATAAAGCTTATCAAAGTAGTTTGAGGAGTAACGCACCTCTCCCGCCCAATCAAAGCCTAGCCACTGCACATCACGCTTGATTGACGCGACATACTCAACGTTTTCTTTCTCTGGGTTGGTATCGTCAAAACGCAGGTTACATTCACCCTGATAGTCTTGCGCAATCCCAAAATTCAAACAAATTGATTTAGCATGGCCAATGTGCAAATACCCATTCGGCTCCGGTGGGAAACGTGTCACGATCGCTGTGTGTTTCCCTTCCGCCAAATCTTTATCAATGATTTGGCGAATAAAATTAGTGGGACGAGCTTCAGCATCACTCATCAAGGTTACCTCGTATCAAAAATGCGAATTTTAAAGCTACATAGACGTTATGATCGCCTATTCCGCCCTCTGACTCAACCCGTTGTTGTGATTGTCTTTGCTACGCTCTCTTAATTGTTACTTTTTTAGACGAAACCAACATGCTCCGTGGATAAAAAAAACGCCCAGCAACCCGCTGAGCGTTTTCATCGTCATTATTTATCATTCAAACTAAGTTTAAGGCAACGACACCTTGGAGAGATCTTCATCTTCAGGGATCTGCTTGAGCTCCCCGGCAATAATCTCTGCCAATGGACCGAGGATAACCTGCAAGTTATTTTCGCCGAGTTTGACCACGCCCATCGCACCAATCGCTTTCAGCTTCGCTTCATCAACAATATCACGGTCAGCAACTGACAGACGCAAACGCGTAATACAGGCATCAATCGAAGTCAGGTTTTGATGGCCGCCTAATGCTTTCAAGTATTGACGCGCAAGTTCACGGTTATCACTCTTGCCATTGTTGTTGGCAGGCGCACTTTCAACCGCGTCATCTTCTCGACCTGGCGTTTTCAAGTTCATTGCCATGATAGCCGCTCGGAAGGTGGCATAGTAGAGCACAAAGAACACCAGCCCCATGACAGGAAGCATATACCACTCGTTGGCGACAGGATTTTTCGAAGACAACACCAAGTCAACAAGGCCTGCCGAGAAACCAAAACCTGCCGTCCAGTTGAACGTTGCAGCAATGAACAACGAAATACCGGTCAAGAACGCATGCAAGACAAATAGCACTGGCGCGACGAACAGGAAGGCAAACTCAAGCGGTTCAGTCACCCCGGTAAAGAAAGACGCAAAACCTGCAGCAATCATGATCGATGCCACACGTGCTTTATTCTCTGGGCGAGCGGTGTGATACATAGCCAACGCTGCACCCGGTAGGCCAAACATCATCACGGGGAAGAAACCGGCCATATACATGCCTGTAGTGCCTTTAATCGCCTCACCAGATTCTAGGCCTTGCGCACCGAGCCAGAAACGACCCAAGTCATTAATCCCGACGGTATCGAACCAGAATACCGCATTCAGCGCATGATGCAGCCCGACTGGAATAAGTAGGCGGTTAAAGAAGCCGTAAATACCAGCACCGGCGGCGCCTAAGTTGGTAATGCTTTCACCGAAGTGAACCAGGCCACCAAACACCACAGGCCAGACAAACATCAGTACAAACGAAATGGCGATAGCCACCACAGATACCAGGATAGGTACCAAGCGTTTACCACTAAAGAAGGCCAACGCTTTTGGCAGCTCAACGCCGCTATAGCGATTATAAAGCTCAGCCGATACCACACCAATCAAGATACCGATAAACTGGTTATTGATTTTGCTAAACGCTAACTCATTGTTACCCAGAGAAATATCGATTAAACCAATTTGGCTAACCGCGCCTGGGGCACATAACGTGGTGATCACCATAAAGCCAACAAAGCCCGCTAGTGCCGCCGCACCGTCTTTATCTTTTGACATCCCATATGCCACACCAATGGCAAATAAGACGGACATGTTATCAATGATCGCCGCGCCTGACTTAATCATAAAAGCAGCAAGGGCGTTATTTGCGCCCCAACCGGTTGGATCCAGCCAATAGCCGACCCCCATTAAGATCGCAGCTGCAGGTAGTACCGCTACCGGCACCATCAGCGCACGACCTATACGTTGTGCATAACCAAGAATATTCACCGTCGTTCCCCCTGTGTATTTTCTGTGTTCAGCAATTGTGCGTCTATGCGCCTTTGCTGGAACCACCACTTGAGCATTCACTCAAGGACTTTTTATTAAATCACTTCTTTTGTAAAGCAATGTTACTCACTTGCAGTTTATGGCAATAAATTCGCTTCGCAAATTAAACCCGTGCTATTTGTGAGAATCATCACCGAATAACCCCAAAACAGAAGAAAATTGTTAGCCTGATCATAAAACTTATTTTATGATGAAAATAAATGCACGTATCCGTTATGCTAGAGCCTAGATTCCGGAACCGATTACCGAGGTGACTCATGCGACTCATTCCTTTACAAACCAGCCAGCAAGTTGGTCTTTGGTCGGCGCGTTACATCGTCGATACCATTAACCAGTTTGCCCCGACCGCAGACCACCCTTTTGTGTTAGGTTTGCCGACCGGTGGTACCCCACTGAATACCTACAACCAATTGATTAAACTTCATAAAAAAGGCGAAATTAGCTTTGAACATGTGGTGACATTCAATATGGACGAGTACTGTGGTATCCCGGCCAATCATCCGCAGGCCTATCGTACCTTTATGTATGAAAACTTCTTTAACCACATAGATATTCAGGAAAAAAACATCAACCTGCTTGATGGAAATGCGACCGATATCGAGGCGGAATGCCAACGCTATGAAGAAAAAATCAAAGCCTACGGCAAAATTCATCTCTTTATGGGCGGAGTGGGTAACGATGGCCACATTGCATTTAATGAACCGGCCTCTTCGTTAGCATCGCGAACTCGGATCAAAACCTTGACCGAAGACACGCGTGTGGCAAACTCTCGCTTCTTTGATAATGATATCAATCAAGTGCCAAAACACGCGCTCACCATTGGTGTTGGTACGCTACTCGATGCCGAAGAAGTCATGATTCTGGTTACTGGTGCCAATAAAGCGCAAGCGCTCGAAGCGGCGGTGGAAGGGTCAGTCAATCATCTTTGGACCGTCTCGGCACTGCAGCTTCATCCCAAGGCCATGATTGTGTGCGATTCGCCCTCAACCGCAGAGCTAAAAGTCAAAACGGTCAAGTACTTTCAAGAGCTTGAAGCCCAAAATATCCATCATTTATAAGGAATTTAAGCATGTATGCCCTAACCCACTGCCGGATTTTTACTGGCCATGAGGTACTTGATAATCATGCCATCGTCATTCGGGAAGGCCTGATTGCAGACGTGTGCCCACAACATGCGCTTTCCACTGACATTGAAACACGCAGTCTAGAAGGTGCGATGGTTAGCCCTGGTTTTATTGATCTGCAGCTGAATGGCTGTGGCGGCGTGATGTTTAATGATGACATTACGTCCGAAACCATCGACACCATGCACCAAGCGAATCTTAAATCAGGTTGCACTAATTTCCTGCCTACCCTGATCACCAGCTCTGATGCCGATATGAAAGCCGCTGTCGCGGCAATGCGGGACCATAAAGCCAAGCACCCGCATCAAGCAGTTGGGTTGCATTTAGAAGGACCTTATTTAAATACTCAAAAAAAAGGAATTCATAGCGCTGATTATATTCGCCCAAGTAGCGATGACATGATTGCCTACTTATGCGATAACGCAGACGTCATTACAAAAGTTACTGTCGCGCCCGAGCTCACCCCCCGCGCCCATATCCAGGCGCTGACAAAGGCAGGGATTATTGTCTCGGCAGGACATACCAATGCGACCTACGCTGAAGCGAGAGAGGGCTTCGCCAATGGTATCGGCTTTGCTACGCACCTGTTTAATGCCATGACATCGATCACAGGGCGCGAGCCTGGGATGGTCGGTGCGATTTATGATACTCCCGATGTTTATACCGGCGTGATTGCTGATGGCTTTCATGTGTCATATGCCAATATTCGACTCGCGCACCAAGTAAAAAGGGATAAATTAGTGTTGGTTACCGATGCAGTCGCACCAGCAGGAGCCGACATGGATCACTTTATTTTTGTAGGTAAGAAAGTATATTACCGCGACGGTAAGTGTGTTGATGAAAATGGTACACTTGGCGGCTCAGCATTGACGATGGACCGAGCGGTGCATAACAGTGTTGAGCATGTAGGGATCGCCTTGGATGAAGCCTTGCGGATGGCGACGCTCTATCCTGCTCGCGCAATGGGCATTGATCAGCATTATGGCAGTATTCGTCCCGGAAAAGTCGCGAATCTTGCCATTTTTGACCGTTCAATCAACATTCAAGCAACGATCGTAAACGGGCACTATTTACACAGCTAGGACACCTATGACTGGCGGAAAAATTGGGAATGTCGATCTCGTAAAGCAACTGAACGGCGCAGCCGTTTATCGACTCATTGATCAACAAGGGCCTATTTCACGCATACAAATTGCTGATGTGAGTCGACTGGCTCCTGCAAGTGTGACAAAAATAACCCGCCAACTCTTGGAAAGAGGCCTGATCAAAGAAGTGGCACAACAGGCCTCAACCGGTGGACGTCGCGCCATTTCACTGACCACCGAGTGCGCCCCTTTTCATACGCTTGCCGTGCGATTGGGGCGTCATTTTATTGAGCTATCTTTGTATGACTTAAGCGGCGCCTCACTGGCTGAGCACGGTGAAACCTTTCATTACCAAGATCAAGACCAGTTGGTCAAAGGCTTAATCGATATCGTGAGCCAATTTATTGATACTCACCAACATGCCATTCGAGAGCTCATTGCCATTTCGGTTGTGATGCCAGGTTTGGTCGACCCAGATTCTGGTGTGGTCGAGTACATGCCCAATATTAATATTCAGCAACTCGCGCTCGCCGATACACTGCGCGATGAGTTTGGCGTGCAAGCCTTTGTTGGCAACGATATTCGAGGACAAGCACTCGCTGAGCACTACTTTGGCGCCAGTCAAGACTACTACGATTCAATGCTGGTCAGTGTGCATCACGGAACCGGGGCAGGGATTATCGTCAATGGCCAGATCTTTCTCGGTCACAACCGGAATGTGGGTGAACTCGGCCATGTTCAAATCGACCCTCTCGGTAAAAAATGCCAATGTGGTAACTTTGGCTGCCTGGAAACCGTCGCATCAAACGAGGCCATCATTGAGCATGCGCAGCAATTATTGGCTCAAGGTCATCCCAGCAGCCTAACGCACGATCAAACGTTAACCATCGAGGCCATTTGCCAAGCCGCCGAGCAAGGCGATGAACTGGCCCGTCAAGTCTTAGTCAAAGTCGGTAATCATTTGGGTAAAGCGATCGCGATGACGGTCAACCTGTTTAACCCACAGCTGGTCGTCATTGCGGGTAAGATCACCGCCGCCAAAAGTGTGGTATTCCCCGCCATTGAGCGCTGTGTAGAAAACCAGTCACTGCCAAGCTTCCACCAAAAACTGGCAATCGTTAGCGCGGATTTACAAACTCAGCCAACCATGGCGGCGTTTGCTTTAGTCAAGCGTGCGATGCTAAACGGTGAACTCCTTCAACAGTTACTCGAAGAATAATGCTATCGGGCTTGCTCCTCTGTAAGCCCGTTTTTCTCCCCTTTTCACATCTATCCCTCATCGGCCAAGTTAGTGACTATTTTACATTCACAGATTGACCACAAAACGTGTACATTATAGCCACGTGACAGACAAGACGTTGTCTCATTCAACTCTGGAATAAGTATAAAATATGGAACTGGTTTTTATCTCAACCGCTTTTGTTAGTGGCTACATATTAATGCGCTGCCACCTTCCCCCCTTAGTTGGCTTTCTGCTTGCCGGTTTTGCTCTCCATGCAATGGGGTATCAATCCACCCCCGTGATCACCCAGCTGGCCGAACTAGGGGTCACCCTTCTCCTTTTTACAATTGGGTTAAAGCTCGATGTCAAAACGCTGTTTGCTAAAGAAATTTGGTTTGGAGCTACCGCGCACAATGTGCTGACAACCGGCTTTTTTACCTTAGCGCTAATGGGCCTGAAAGCCTTGAGTCTTCCCATGCTATCAAGCATGGGCCTGTCAGAGATGCTGCTACTCGGTTTTGCGTTATCTTTTTCTAGCACCGTTTTTGCGATTAAAGCCTTACAAGATAAAGGCGAACTCAACGCGACGTATGGTACCTTGGCGATTGGCATGCTGATCATGCAAGACATCTTCGCGGTGATCTTTTTGACAGCCATCTCAGGAAAAACACCTGATCTGACCGCATTATTGTTATTCGCTTTGCCTCTGCTCAAGCCCGTACTCGGCAAGCTACTCGATAAGGCAGGCCATGGGGAAATGCTGGTACTCTACGCTATTTTCCTTGCACTGGTTGCTGGCGCCGGGCTATTTGGCGCGGTCGGGATCAAGCCTGATTTAGGCGCGCTCATCTTGGGAATGTTACTCGCCAGCCATCCCCGCGCATCAGAAATGGCTAAATCTCTATTTAATATTAAAGAGTTATTCTTAATCTGCTTTTTCCTCAATATTGGCTTATCCGAGCAACCTACTTGGCAAAGCTTTAGTTTTGCGTTGATTTTAATGTTACTGCTGCCGATAAAAGGCATTTTGTATTATTGGGTCGTTAGTGGTTTTCGCTATCGTGTGCGCACCGCGCTGTTTACCACCCTTACCTTGTTCAACTTCAGTGAATTTGGTCTCATTGTCGGTGGACTGGCGTACCAAACCGGATTAATGCCTGGGCCGATTCTTGTCTCTATTGCGATCGCGGTCTCGCTCAGCTTTATCTTCTCTGCGCCGCTAAATACCTTTAGTAACGCGTTGTATACATGGGCCTCGCGCTGGTTACCCGAGCGTGCTCCAGATAAACTTCACACCAGTGAACAACCCATTAATCTCGGTGACGCCAGCATATTGGTATTGGGGATGGGGCGTATCGGCACGGGCGCTTACGATGAATTGGCAACCACTCACCAGCAGCCCATCGTGGGGATTGATACCCGAGAGGAATCCGTCGCTCACCACCAGCAAGAAGGACGGCAGGTGATCTTGGGTGATGCCACCGACCCCGACTTTTGGTCCCGAGCGGTCTCAAATGGCAACGTATCACTGATTTTACTTGCGATGCCCAATAGCCAAGCCAATACACTGGCACTGGAACAAATCCGGCAAACGCCCTTTAAGGGCAAAGTGGCCGCGATTGCTAAGTACCAAGATGAGTTGGAGCAACTTAAGGCTCTGGGTGTGGACGAAGCCTTTAATATCTACCAAGAAGCAGGCAGTGGCTTTGCTCGCCATGTGCGAGAACGCTTTTCGTCATCGGCTGACTAGCGCCATTTTATCGCTGTTTTCTCCCTTATGACGCACAAGACGCTGACGCTTCTTGTGCGTTTTTGTATGTTATCTATGCTATTTTTAGTTTTTATTCGCTATTTATCGTTATTTTTAAATAATATTCATCACTGGCACGATTTAGATAACGAATTTGTTTTACCTGCTTGTGCATTTCCTCTCCCCGAGGCACAGTGTCTCTACATTGTGGCCACCACGTTGGCACCATATGACTGCCACAGCACATGGCTGCCACAGCACATCAATCAACACTATGGAGAGGAAAATTATGTGTTCAATCTTTGGAGCGCTCGACATTAAAACCGATCCGCAACAATTGCGTGACGTTGCGCTCAAAATGTCAAAAACCATGCGCCATCGAGGGCCTGACTGGTCGGGGATCTATTCATCAGATAAAGCTATTTTGGTCCATGAGCGCCTTGCGATTGTCGATCTTAACAGTGGTGCACAGCCACTTTATAACCCACAACAAACCCAAGCGTTGGCAGTGAACGGTGAGATCTACAATCACAAAGAGCTTCGTGCCGAATTCGCGGCGGATTATCCGTTCCAAACAGAATCAGATTGCGAAATTATTTTGGCGTTATACCAAGAAAAAGGCGCTGAGCTGCTGGATTACTTAAACGGTATTTTTGCCTTTATTTTGTACGATGAAGAGCAAGATGCCTACTTGATTGGCCGCGATCATATTGGCATTATTCCGCTGTATCACGGCCATGATGAGCACGGTAACTATTATGTAGCGTCAGAAATGAAAGCACTGACACCGGTATGTAAAACCATCAGCGAATTCCCTCCTGGTCACTTTTTATGGAGTAAACAGGGCGAGCCTGTCCGCTACTATAAGCGCGATTGGATGGACTATGATGCCGTCAAAGACAACCGCACCGATAAAGCCGCGCTCAAAGAGGCGTTAGAAAGTGCCGTACATCGTCAGCTCATGACCGATGTGCCGTATGGCGTATTACTCTCTGGCGGGCTCGATTCTTCCGTGATCTCTGCGATCACCAAACAGTTTGCGGCGAACCGCGTTGAAGATGATGACCAAAGCCAGGCTTGGTGGCCGCGTTTGCACTCATTTGCGATTGGCCTTGAGGGCGCGCCTGACTTAAAAGCAGCCAAAGAGGTTGCCGATCATCTAGGGACTGTTCATCACGAATTCACTTACAGCATCCAAGAAGGGCTAGACGCCATTCGCGATGTGATTTATCACATTGAAACCTATGATGTGACGACTATTCGCGCCTCTACACCTATGTATTTGATGTCACGAAAAATTCGCGCGATGGGGATCAAAATGGTGCTCTCCGGTGAAGGCGCCGATGAAGTCTTTGGCGGATATTTGTATTTCCACAAAGCGCCCAACGCACAAGAATTCCACGAGGAAACCGTGCGTAAACTGCTCGCGCTAAACATGTTCGATTGTGCCCGCGCCAACAAATCGATGGCCGCCTGGGGGGTGGAAGCCCGTGTACCTTTCCTCGATAAAGCATTTTTGGAAGTGGCGATGCAAATCAAACCGGACGATAAAATGTGCGGTAACGGTAAAATGGAAAAACACATCATTCGTGAGTGCTTTGGCGATTTACTGCCTGAATCAGTGGCATGGCGACAAAAAGAGCAGTTTAGCGATGGGGTTGGCTATGGCTGGATTGATACCTTAAAAACCATTGCCGACGAAAAGGTCAGCGACCAGCAGTTAGCCACCGCTGAATTTCGCTTTCCATACAACACGCCGACCACCAAAGAAGCGTATATGTATCGTGAAATCTTCGCAGAGCTTTTCCCGCTCGACGATGCGGCGAAATGCGTTCCAGGCGGCCCATCAATTGCTTGCTCAAGTGCCAAAGCCATTGAGTGGGATGAATCTTTCAAAAACCAAGCCGATCCCTCTGGCCGCGCCGTACGCACTGTCCATGAAAAGGCGTATCAATAACAACGCCCTTATCCTCGCAATAAAAAACCGCCAAATTGGCGGTTTTTTTATTCGCATTCAAAGCCTCTCGCCTTAGCGTTCCCAGTAGGCTTCTTCCAGGCTATCTTCACGTTCTGGCAACCCGCGAGAAAGACGTGGTGAGTGCTGCGCCAATACCTCATAGCTCACACGGTTGGCGTATTTACACACCTGAGAGAAAGACGAGTAGGTCAAAAATGGATACTGGTGTTTACGCGAGTTAGGCACATTGTCACGGTGGTAACGGTTGGCTGACATATCATGCAGCAACGCAGAGAGGGCACCGTCACCCGCGCCATTGGTATTTTTAATCCGTTCCGGTCCCCCCATATAAGGGGCAATATGCGAATATACTTTTATTGGATTTTCGCAATCGGCTTTGATCATTGGACGGCTGAACTCATACATATTGAACTCAGGAATCGCACCAGGTAGCAGCGGTAGTGACGTTTCACGTTTAGCTTTGTCTTCACTGTAGCCGGCCATGTATAGGCCAATCGGGCCTGCGGTGCAAAGCACCATGTCCACCCATTGTAGCGTCGCATCAGCCGCCAACAGCGGATCACTTTCTCCGGTCAACGCCTCGCCTTCATCTTCGTTCATGGCAACCACACTGACGTGTTCAGCGAGAAAATCGCGCCACCACTGTGGATTTTGTTCAATCACATATTTGGTGCCCAATGTCATGACTACCGGCACATTATGCTTTTTGGCATATTTGATCGCACGCATGGTCGCATCTGGCATCGGATCGCCTTCTTTACAACGGACCAAGTACGCAGTCAGTACCAACGCCGAGGCGTTTTCAAAGATATGCTCAGGAATCGAATCAGGATGGAGTTGGTTCATCAAGCCTTCGTTGATGGCAAACGTGCGCTCACCGCAATCGCCAATCAGCGCATAGCAACGACCAATCGGGCCTTGAACCGGTTGCAGGTAGTTCAGATCCATCCGGCTGGAGGTGTTACACAAATACCGATAAGAATAACTACCAATACGAATATCCTGGCTCATTACCCCTAGCAAGATCGACTGATCGTCAGCCAATGCGGAATAATTGTGTAAGGTATTACCAATGGTGCCGCCGGCAAACTCATGCGTCACCAAGTTGTTATCTTTTAGCTCTTGATACAAGGCTTCGGCACGCTCATCATCAATCACCAATGAGTGGCCCTTGCTTAAACCATAACGTTCCAGAAACTCATCACCTACTTTCGCTTCTATATCGACCAAGGTTTGATCAATGCCGATGACATGAGGGCGCTTAAAGCCGCGGTCCGTGGCAGGATTGAGCAAAGGATCCCGGGCATGAACCGGAAAGTAGTGTTTAGACTTACGTTGTCCTGGAAATTTCATGGTTCGTGTAACTTGGCTAATGGAAGGAAGGCGCGAATTCTATCACAGAATTTGCGCCTGCGTAGCGTCTGGCCTACGAATTTTCTCGCCTACCAGCCTTGCGTATGATCCGCCACCAGCGCGGCAAGTAAATCAATGTGGGCCTTGTCATCGTTTAAGCATGGAATAAAACGAAAGGCTTCGCCACCGGCTTCTAAGAAGATATCACGACACTCCCCGGCGATTTCTTCTAAGGTTTCCAAGCAGTCAGATGAAAACGCGGGCGTCATGATATCTAACGTTTTGACCCCTTGGGCTGGCAACCCTTCCAAGGTTTTATCGGTGTAAGGCTTCAGCCACTCTTCACGGCCGAACCGTGATTGATAACTCATCATAATGGCATCATCTGGCAAACCTAATTCGGCTTGGAGCAACGCGGTGGTCTGCTGGCAATGCTGCGGGTACGGGTCGCCATTATCGGCAAAACGCTGCGGGATCCCATGATACGAACATAACAAGCGATCCCCTTTTCCATGCTGCTCCCAGTGGCGTTTCACCGACGCCGCCAACGCGGATTGATAAGCAGGGTGATCGTGATAATGATGCACATAGCGCAATTCGGGAATACGTGGTCGCCCTTTGAGTGATTTCGCTACCTTATCAAAGACCGCCGCCGTGGTGGTGGCCGAGTATTGTGGGTAAAGCGGTACGATTAGAACCTTTTCACAGCCTTGTTGCTCCAGCGTCTCAATGCCCTGGATGATTGACGGTGTCCCATACGTCATTCCCAACGCAACTGGCATATCTACTTGTTTTGCTAACGCATCACGCTGACGTTTGGCATACACCATTAACGGTGAGCCTTCTTCCATCCATACACTTTGATACAGTTTGGCGACCTTGGGTGACCGTACCGGCAAAATCACGCCGTGCAATAATGGGCACCATAACCAGCGAGTTAAATCGACCACTCGGTGATCATGCAAAAACTCAGAGAGAAAGCGCTTTACCGCGGCGGGCGTCGGTTCATCTGGCGTCCCCAAGTTGACCAATAGCACGCCAACTTGGTGTTTATTTTCTGTCATGATGGTTGTCCTTGGCATCGGCTCAGTCAAAGAGCGAATAATAGTAATGAGTGACATGCAGCTTGCCATAAAAAAACCGGAGCGACTAATCGTCTGCTCCGGTTTCTGCTATCCGTCATACCAATGACGTCATAGGGTTACACCGCATCGGGCGTGGCGCTGATTAGCCGAGTACTTTTTGAATCTCGGTGCTAACCTGCTCAACCGCTTGGGTGCCGTCAAAAGTGACAAACTGGGTATTGCCAGCATCGGCTTCTTTTTTATAGTACGCAATCAGTGGTGCCGTTTGATTGTGATACACGTTTAGACGCGCACGCACTGTCTCTTCTTTATCATCATCACGCACCACCAGCGGCTCGCCCGTCACGTCGTCTTTCCCTTCCTCTTTCGGTGGGTTATAAACCAGGTGATAGGTGCGACCAGAGGCCAGATGAGCACGGCGACCACTCATACGCTCTACGATAACGTCGTCCGGAACGTCGAATTCGAGTACGTAATCGATCGCGATACCGATCTCTTTAAGGCCATCCGCTTGCGGAATCGTACGTGGGAACCCATCTAGCAAGAAGCCGTTGGCACAATCATCTTGCGAGATACGCTCTTTAACTAGGCCAAGAATAATGTCGTCAGACACCAATTCGCCCGCATCAATAACTGCTTTGGCTTTTAAACCAAGCTCAGTGCCCGCTTTAATCGCGGCGCGCAACATGTCACCGGTAGAAATTTGCGGAATCCCGTATTTTTCCATGATGAACTGCGCTTGCGTCCCTTTACCCGCGCCCGGTGCACCCAAAAGAATGATGCGCATAGTGATCCCCTTTATGATTATTTAGGTTTCGTTAAACTGCGTCTATCGCCGCAAAGACCCGAAACATACACGCTTAGCCAAACGCTATCAAGCCCGGCATCCGGCCGGGCTTGTCGTTCGTCACTGAGTATGTTGATTGACTCGACCTGTGTCGATTATACCTTGGTCAGAAGTTGATTGACCGACGCCAAGAACTCTGACGGATCATCCATGCTGCCCTTCTCTGCCAACATCGCTTGGCCGAGCAACATTTCTACCCAAGTACCAAATTTTTGCTCGTCGCTTTCATCCGCCATGCGCTTGATGAGATCATGCTCTGGGTTTAGCTCAAAAATGTATTTCACATCAGGCGCTTGCTGGCCAGCGGCTTCTAGCAACTTCGCCATTTGTGTGCCCATTTCAAACTGATCAGTCACAACCACAGCTGGGGTGTCTGAAAGCTTAAACGTGGTGCGCACATCTTTCACCCGCTCACCTAGGTGAGATTTCACCCGCTCAACCACAGATTCAAACGCTTTTTCGGTTTCTTCGCGCTCTGCTTTTGCCTCTTCATCGTCGAATTGGCTGAGGTCGAGATCCGCTTTGGTGATCGCTTGGAACGATTTGCCATCGAACTCGGTCAGGTAGCTCATCAGCCATTCATCGATGCGATCGTACATCAAGATCACTTCAATGCCTTTGGCTTTAAACTGCTCCAAGTGTGGGCTGTGTTTCGCGGCGTTATAGCTATCTGCCGTGATGTAGTAAATCTTGTCTTGCTCTTCTTTCATGCGCGACACATAGTCGGCCAACGACACGGTTTGCTCAGCGCTGTCTTCGTGGGTTGAAGCAAAACGCAGCAAGCCAGCAATTTTTTCTTTATTGCTGAAATCTTCCGCTGGGCCTTCTTTCATCACCAAGCCAAACTCACGCCAAAATGTTTGATACTTGTCGGCATCATTTTTGGCCAGTTTTTCTAGCATCGACAGAACACGCTTGGTGCACGCCCCCCGCAGCGATTGAGTGATCTTGTTATCTTGTAAGATCTCGCGCGATACGTTGAGCGGCAAATCGTTAGAATCAATCAAACCACGTACAAAGCGCAAGTAGCTTGGCATAAATTGTGACGCATCATCCATGATGAACACGCGCTGTACATAGAGTTTCAGTCCATGTTTGTGCTCGCGGTTGTAAAGATCCCACGGCGCCTTAGAGGGGATATACAACAAACTGGTGTAATCATTTTTACCTTCAACCCGGTTATGGCTCCAGGTTAGCGGCTCTGCAAAATCATGCGAAACATGCTTATAGAATTCTTTATATTCTTCAGCAGAGATATCGGACTTGGCACGGGTCCATAGCGCTTGCGCTTTGTTCACTTGCTCCCATTTGCCTTCGCCAGTCTCGTTCCCTTCCTCGTCTTTCTCTTGTGTCCACATTTCAACCGGAATACCGATGTGATCCGAATATTTACCGATCACTTCACGCAGGCGCCAGTCGTTAAGGAACTCTTTCTCATCGTCTTTGAGGTACAGCGTAATGTCGGTGCCACGTTCCGCTTTACTAACAGGCTCAAGTGTATATTCACCTTCACCGGTCGATTCCCATTGCACCGCTTCGTCAGCCCCAAGCCCTGCAGCACGGGTACGTACCGTTACTTTATCCGCGACAATAAAGGCGGAGTAAAAACCGACACCGAACTGGCCAATCAAGTTGGAATCTTTGCTTTGGTCTTCGTTCAGTTGTTTTAAAAACTCTTCGGTGCCTGATTTGGCGATGGTGCCGAGATTGGCAATAACATCGTCACGGCTCATGCCGATGCCGTTGTCAGACACGGTGAGTGTGCCGGCTTCGCTATCAAAAGACAGACGAACACGCAGATCACCGTCGTTTTCATACAGCTCAGGCGCTGATAGCGCTTTAAAGCGCAGCTTATCCGCGGCGTCCGACGCGTTTGAGACCAGCTCTCGAAGAAAGATCTCTTTGTTTGAGTAGAGAGAATGGATCATCAACTGCAGCAATTTGGAGGTATCTGAACCAAACTGGTGTTTTTCTGGGGTTTTCACGCTCATGTCAATCTACCTAACACTATGATGTTTAAAGGCTGAGTGGGTAATCGACCCACGTCACGAAGAATTCATATTCAGTACCCCAGGATATAAGGGCCACATCAGTCGCTTTCAAGGTGTGACTGGTCAAATAAACATCAGTTGAGAAAAAGAAAGCCTAACCGGGCGGTTAGGCTTGATAAGCGGTTAGCAATATTGACGCCGTTAGCGATATTTAAGCTGTTGACGACCAATAATGGAGTGCGACAGCGTAGTGCCATCCACCAATTCAAGCTCACCACCCATGGGAACACCATGGGCGATACGGCTCGCGCCCACTTGGTGTTCTTGGCAAAGCTCGGCGATGTACTGCGCCGTGGCTTCCCCTTCTACCGTGGGATTGGTCGCCAGAATAAGCTCTTCAATCGGTTCACTTTGCAAGCGCTTTTCCAAAACGTCTAAACCGATATCTGCCGGCCCAATCCCATCTAATGGCGACAAGTGCCCCATTAAGACAAAATAGCGCCCGGCATATTGGCCGGTCGCTTCAACGGCGGCAATATCGGCCGGGCTTTCAACCACACAAATCAGTCCGGTTGCTTGTCGTTTCGGGTTATCACAAATGGCACACACGTCTTGCTCTGTAAATGTCCGGCACTGGCTGCAGTGGCCAATGTCGGTCATTGCCGTGCTCAGTGACTGCGCCAGGGCAAGCCCCCCTTGGCGATTACGTTGCAAAAGATGATACGCCATTCGCTGCGCCGACTTGGGACCCACCCCAGGTAAACAACGCAGCGAGTCCATCAGCTGTTCAAGTAACTGGCTGGTGCGCATAGATTAAAACGGCATTTTCATGCCCGGTGGTAACTGCATACCGCCTGTCACGTCTGCCATTTTTTCTTTCTGTTGCTCTTCAACACGACGTGCAGCATCGTTGAATGCGGCTGCAATCAAGTCTTCCAACATGTCTTTGTCATCTTCCATCAAGCTATCATCGATGTCGACACGACGGATGCTATGGCTGCCTGTCATGGTCACTTTCACCATGCCTGCGCCCGCTTCGCCTGTCACTTCCATGCTGGCAATTTCTTCTTGTACTTTTTGCATGCGCTCTTGCATTTGCTGCGCCTGCTTCATCATGTTGCCCATTCCGCCTTTACCAAACATAATTCTCTCTCTTGGTTAGGTGTCTTAAATTGGTCGAATGCTGTCTTCTTCTAACTCCGCCGCAAAACGTTGAAGCATAAAGGTGACATTCGGATCATTATGCAGGCTGTGTGTCGCCTGCGCTAATTTTTGTTGATAGCGTTGCTCGCGCCGCTCTAACGGTGTGATTCCCGACGTGCCGAGCTGTACCTCCAAGGTTATGGGGGCGCCCAAGGCCGTCGTCAAGGCCTGCGTTAATTGTTGCTGCGCTTTTTCGGTATTCAGATGTGATTGATCAGGCCTTAATGTCAGCCGAACCTGGTCGCCTTCACGCACCATAGCGGCATTGAGCGCCATTTGTTTCACCAACCGCTCGACCTCAAGGCTATCGGCCAACGCACACCAAGGATCTTGTTGGTTGGTCTCCTGCACCAACTTATCGCGCATTGCTGGCGTTTTCTCATGCTCAAGCGCTTGTTTGAGCGCCTTTGGCGTCAACGACGACGCGGTGGCTGGCGCCTTGGTTTGGGGCTGAGAAGGACGCCATTGATAAGGCTCCGTCGCCGCCAATGATGTGTCGCGTTGCCGTGCGGGCACCGGCTCAGATGGCGTTGCAGTGGAGGTCGCGACTGAGTTGGCGTCAGACACAGGCGATGTCGATTCTGCAGCGGTCGCAACGCGATCCAACACAGATAATGCATCACTCTTGGCCGGTGTCTGTCTCGCCTTTTTTGCGCCAGACTCTGTCTGACTAGTTTGTCGCTTCATCCTGCTACGCAGCTGGTTGCGGGCTTGAATCAAACTCGATGCCGCAGACGCGGGTGCCTCACTGGCTGGCACCTCTGATGCGTTCGTTGCTGGCGTCGCGTCTGTCGCGGGAGCCGATGCAGGCGATATCGGTGTGCTGTCATCGTGATCAGCCGCTGACGAAGCGTGATCAGGCACAGATGCGAGCGGATCGGCCGGCCTAGTGTCAGGCGCAGAGGGTGTCGCCGAGATAGATGATTCGGATGAGGCAGGCCCACGGCGCTCCGACGCGGCAACTTGCGCTTTTAATGCGCTAATTGCTTGTGTCGGATCAGGGTTTTCGCTCGCCGCTTTGGGCTGGGCGTCTGACGCCATACTTGAGGCGCTTGGCTGCGACGTTGGGGCGTGTTCGGGCACGGCAATAGTCACCGGCTCATAAGGGACCGTTTTAACCGGCTGGAACGCCAACATCCGCAGCAATACCATCTCTAGTCCCGCACGTCCATCGGGGGCATAGGGTAAATCTTGTCGACCCTGCAGCGCTATTTGGTAACATAGCTGCACATCTTGCGGCGTTAAGCGCGACGCTAAAGCCTGTATGCGTGCGTGATCACCCTCTGCATCATCGCGGGTTTGAGGCAGTGTTTGCGCCAACGCAATTTGATGAAGCTGGCCTGCGAGCTCTTTAAGCAACCCATCCCATTCGACGCCAATTTGTGCAATCTGCGCCAGCCCATTCATCAGCTCAACCGCATCTTGATTCACTAATGCTTCCAGTAACAACAACGCATTGTCACTGCTTAAGGTCCCTAGCATTTCTGCTACTGCGCGGGTGCTAATCTGACCGTTACCGAGCGCAAGTGCTTGATCGGTTAAGCTCAGCGCATCGCGCATACTGCCTTCTGCCGCACGTGACAGTAGCATCAGCGCGCGCGCGTCAGCTTCAATGCCCTCTTGGCCCAGAATGTAATCGAGCTGGGTTTGGATCTGACTGGCGTCAAAATGTTTTAAATGAAACTGCAAGCAGCGCGACAAAATGGTCACCGGCAATTTTTGCGGATCCGTGGTCGCCAGCAAAAATTTCACATACTCGGGTGGCTCTTCCAGCGTTTTAAGCAAGGCATTAAAACTATGCCGCGACAGCATGTGGACCTCATCAATCAGGTACACCTTATACCGTCCACGTGCGGGTTTATACTGGACGTTATCAAGCAGCTCGCGCGTATCTTCTACCTTGGTGCGTGACGCCGCATCAATTTCCAACAAATCAACGTAACGCCCTTCATCAATTTCACGGCAGGTGGCGCATTGGCCACACGGTGAGGACGACACGCCCTGCTCGCAATTTAACCCTTTGGCAAAAATACGTGCGATGGTGGTTTTACCCACCCCCCGTGTTCCACTGAACAGGTAAGCATGGTGCAGGCGGTCATGATCGAGCGCATTGGCGAGCGCCGTCAGCACATGGCTCTGCCCCGCCACCGCGTCAAAGTTATGGGGGCGCCATTTGCGTGCAAGAACTTGATAACTCATGTCAATTGGCTTCCTAGTGGCTGATAAATGACCCAAGGCCCAGCGTCGTGTTCACCATTAATGGCCGGCAAACTCGCACAAACTGTACACACTAACGCCAAGCGCCGTCAGTTTTTCCTCACCGCCAATATCCGGTAAGCTAATCACAAAACCAGCGTGTTCCACGGTGCCGCCCAACCGACGCACTAATTTGACCGTGGCTTCAATGGTGCCACCGGTGGCGAGCAAGTCATCGATCACCAGCACTTTATCACCGTCATCAATGGCATCACTGTGGATCTCAAGCGTATCTTCACCGTATTCTAGCTGGTAATTTTCGCTGATCACCGCCCGTGGCAATTTGCCTGGCTTGCGCACCGGCACAAATGGCAATGCCAGCGCTAAGGCCAAGGGCGCGCCAAATAAAAAGCCGCGCGATTCGGTGCCAATCACCTTGGTAAAGCCTTGATCCCGATACTTTGCTACCAGGGCATCAATGGTGGCCTGGTAGGCGGTCGGGTCTTCCATCAAGCTGGTGACATCACGAAATAAGATGCCTGGCTTAGGGTAATCAGGAATGGTTTGAATGCTTTGTTTAATCACATCCAAGTTGTCGTTGCTCATGGCCAATTCTCATCGGTAAAAAACGCAAACCGCCATGTTATGAATTTTCGGCCGTACCAGCAACAGATTCCGTCTCAGGCAGGCGGAGAAACCAGCATAAGAGCACAATCAGGCAAAGCAGTAGCATGCCTTTTAACCAGAGCGCTGGCACCATGTACATTGAGAATGAGAAACTGGCCACGATCATCACCGTTGCCCGCTTTTTGACCCGCCGGCTGATGGCGCGTTGTTGATACCAGTCAGTCAATATTGGCCCGAACGTTGGATGGGCATGAAGCCAATTGGCGATACGGGGAGAGCCGCGCATAAAACAGCCGCTTGCGAGCAACAAAAACGGGGTTGTTGGTAACACAGGCAAAAACGCCCCGGCGGCACCGAGTGCGACCCAAAACCAACCCAAACCGTTCCACGCCCAACGCCAAGCGACGGATGGCGCTGGCGGCGCGGGTGTTCTTTGTCGCTCTTTTGACTGTGGCGCGTTTGACTGCACCGCTTTTGACTGCATAGCCAATTTGCCCTTATTGCTGCGCGTCACCAGGGTGACCCTCTTACCCTAGTGTAGTGATCCAGCCGCGATGGGTACAGGACGAGCTTAGGAAAAATGAGGCAGTATGGAATAAGGCGGTGATTAACCGCCAAATACAATCCCGAGCCAAGTAAGGCTTGCGGGTAAGGTGGGGATCAGTAAGACCAACAAAAAGCCGATAAAATACTTTAGGTTATAAGGTTCTTTAAATTCGTGACTCATAAGTTACAACGCTCACAACAACATAACATCAGTGAGCATCTACTATAGCCTAGCTTGGCCCCGCTAAAAACGGACGTTTTGTAAGGTTTTAATCCGATTATTGATTTACATCAGGGTAACAACTTGGTGCATTGGGTCATGATAAACGTCATTTAGCCAATCAAGCGAACTGACCATGGATACAAATACTCTTGCGCAGCTGCGGCGTAAGCTCACTCGTGAGCGTGCCGAGCTGATCGCCACCTTAACCACGCGTTTGCGTGAAGACTGGGACAAGCATTGCGACACCCTAACTGTCACAGAGCTGATCAAAGAAAGCCAAGGCCTACCTGGCGCAATTCGTTGCCTCGGTGAACGTCTGGAAAAAGTCGATGCGGCTTTGTGTGCCATGGATTTGGAAATTTACGGATTGTGTGCCGATTGTGAGAGTGACATTCCACTCGATGATTTAATCAAGGATGCCGCGGAGCAGCGCTGTCCGCAGTGCCGCGCATCAAACTATTATCACCACGATCCGGCCACTCGCCGCGCGACAACGGGCCCCCGTAAATCGGTGTGAGCCCAGGTCGACTTTCGCTTGTCTCACCGTGGCTTAAACGGAACGCGCCCAGCATCAGCTGGGCGCGTTTTTTTATTGACCGTGTAAAGCTGTCAAGTGGGTGATACTGACTACCACGCCTCCCTCGAACACGCGCTTAATCTTGATCAATGATCCAACGACGGAAGGTTTTACGCTCTTGGTCGCTGGCTTTGGTGTACCAAAGCTTAAGCTGCGACAAGGCATCGCCTTTAATAGAGGCTTGTCCTTGGTCGTCCACCTCGACTAACACGTCGTTAAGGTTTTTGCTTTCACCTTGGTCGATAATAATACCGTTCTCGCGGTTGTACTCGGCCACCAGCGCTTCCATATCGGCGTAGGCGCCAAAGCCATCACCTTTAAGCTCGACGGCCTCTAACGGCATTACCTCGCCATTATCAAACTCAGCCTGCCATTGTGGGTTATCATCAAAATAGCTGGTCGCTTGGGTTTTCACCCTTAGGTTGGTATCAATGTTAATGGTGGCATCGCGGCCATCAACGTCCAGCTCAAACAAATACGGGCGCGAGGTAAAAATCACCTCTTTACTTCCTCGCTTTACTTCGCCATCAAAGCGCATCACCAACTGGTGGGTGCCATTAGCAAGTTCAATGGTCTGCTGCGGCGCCCAGTTGTCAAAACTGACTTTGCTGCCATCCACCACCAAAAATTCAATATGACGGGCGGAGGTAATTTCCGCTGCATGAATGGTACTTGATGCCATCAGTGCACCCAGTACCAATGCGGCTTTTGTTAACTTCTTCATTGTCACTCCAACGGTAAGACGAAAAAAGCCGCCCTAAGGCGGCTTTCATAATCAGTGCTACAACTTAGCAATAGGGTTTAAGCTCAATTAGAACTTAACTTCCATACCCGCTACGTAACCAAAGTCTTGGTCATCACCGTCGCTGTCGCCAACTTCTGCGTATACATGCGCATTGCTGTGCAGTGCATAAGTCACGTTTGCATAGTAACCGTTAACGTCTGATGTGTTACCTTCTTCGTCTTTGTTGTCGTAACCAACAGCAAAGGTGGTTTTGCCCATGGTGTAGTCAGCAGCAATAGACATATAGTCAGTGTCAGTATCGTCACCGTCGATGTCCGAAGAGGTACGGCCAACAGATGCCGCTAAACCAACGTTTTCGATACCCGCATATTCGATTTCAAAGTTGTATGCATCTTTGTCATCGTCGCCATCACGGCCAACATTGTCTGCTTTTTGATAGTAAACACGTGCGTCAACATCTGCGAAACGATAACCTAGACGCGCTTCATATACACGCACGTCATCACCGTCACCAGCATAGCCTTCCGTGCCGTTTACAACGCCGTTGTCGTCAAAGCCATCACTTTTATCATTATAGGTCGCAGCACCGTAGAAAGTGCCGTTGTCGTAGACGTATTTACCAACTTGAGCAGCTTGCTCATAGTCTGCACCAAAGCTGTTTGCTGATAGCTCGTAATCTTTAGTGATGCCAGAATCATCCATCAGTAGGTATTGACGACCGGCAGTAAACTGACCCCAATCACCTTTAAAACCAACATATAGCTCATCGTTTTCGACGTTCGAGCGGCTTTCGCCTGTAAGCTGGTTGTCGTTGCTGTTGGCATCATTCATTTCAAATTCAAATGCCATTGCACCGATAACAGAAAGCTTATCTGATACTGCAACTTCAGTGTTAATCGCAAAGTCGCCGTCGTCTAACTTCCATGCACCGTCACGATTGTTACCGATTTCTTGGATATACTGAACTTCAGCGGCACCTGATGCGTCTACTTTAACGCCTTCTGCGTCATACAGGTTGATGCTTGCTGATGCTGAGCCAGCAGCCAGCAGAGCTGGTACTGCCATTGCTAGAATAGTCTTTTTCATGGTTAATCCACTGCCTTTTCTATTTAGTCATTATGAGTTCCTTCATGGAACTCTGTTTTATGGTGACTGTCACTCTGTTATCAGCAGCAAACGCTGCGAAGCACAAAATGCCAGTTCACTGAAACTTCGTGGCTAATCGTGCAGAACATTTGAGGTTCTGTCAACTGGCTGGAAGCGCATTACAAAATAGACAAAAAACACTTAAAAACAAACAGATAGGAAACATCAATGAACTAAGATCACAGTTTAAACCTCGTTAGCAGTGTGCGTTGATGAAATTTAACAACAACCCTTTGCGATATAAAATTCTGATTACTGCTTTTTATTATTTTATTTTTAGAATAAAAAACTAATCAATAGCTTAAATACGGCTTTTTGTTAATCAAACGGCAGATCAGCAAGATAGCAGCGAATGGTTCAAATTAAATTCGTGACCAAGATCTCATATCTGTAAGGAAAACTTACATTTCGCGATCGTTTTCACGTTTTTTCCCCGTGTTATACTGGGGCTTATCCTTTACTACTCGGACCTGTTGATGCTCAGCCCTGCCGTAAAATCAGACATTCGCGCGTGCTACCAGACGCTACAAGACCAACTTCCCCACTTTATTCCGCGCAAAGCTCAAAACTATTTAGTGGCAGAGCTGGCCAAAACCTTGGCGGGTGATTATGACCCCAAGCGTCGGCTACTGGTGGCCGAGGCCGGCACTGGGGTGGGCAAATCAATGGCGTATTTGATGGGCGCGATTCCGTTTGCGCTTAACAACAATAAAAAAGTGGTGGTGTCGACCGCAACCGTGGCGTTGCAAGAGCAGCTCGCCGATAAAGATATCCCGTTTTTTCATCGTATCTGCCCCAAGCCGTTTGATTTTATCTTGGCCAAGGGGCGGCAGCGCTATTGCTGTGCACACAAGCTGAGTGCAGTGACAGAGACCGAGAGCATCCAAGGGGCGCTATTTGCTCAAAAACCCAAGCGCAGAGAGCAATTGTTGCTGAATGATCTTTACGTTGCCCTGAGTCGAGGAAAATGGGATGGCGACCGCGACAGCTGGCCCAAACCGATTGCCGATCACCTATGGCAAGCGATCGCCTCTGACAAACACACCTGCCATGCTGGCCTGCCCGCTCACCGTGGTTGCCCCTTTGCCAAAGCACGCGAGGCAATGGATAAAGCCGATGTGGTGGTGGTCAATCACAGCTTGCTGCTCGCCGATCTCGAACTCGGCGGCGGGGTGATCTTGCCCGAGCCAGAGCAGTGCCTGTATATGATTGACGAGGCGCACCACCTTCCCACGGTGGCGCGTGACTTCTCAGCGGCCAGTGCCAGTTTGCTCGGCGTGGTCGGTTGGCTAGAAAAGCTGAACCAAGCCGCTACCAAGTTGGGAAATACCGCGGATATGACGCGCGCACACCGCTTTGTTGATAGCTTACTCGAGGCGATACAAACCCTGATCCCAGGGTTACGCGAGGCAAAAAACATGCTCAGTCAACTGTCGCTCAACGACGACGGTTGTTATCGCTTTGCCGACGGTGAACTGCCCGAAGCCCTGATTGCGCCCAGTGAACAGCTTAAAACCGCGAGCAAAAAAGCCCATCAGGCATTGGGAAAGATCCATGATTTGATCAATGAGCGTCTGAAAGAAAATGACATTTCTGCCAAACTGGCTGATCCGGCGCTCGCCGAAACCGCGTTTTTCCTCCAACGGTTAGAAAATTTAGAAAAAGTCTGGACCTTAATGGCCCAACCGAATGCCGATAAAGGCGCACCGCTTGCCCGTTGGGTGCAAGCCTGCCGTGAGCGCGAGGGGGATCTTTGGGTGCATGTCTCTCCCTTAGAAGTAGGCTGGCGTCTGGATCAAATGCTCTGGTCTCGCGCCGCCGGGGTTGGACTGTTTTCTGCGACCTTGCGCGCCCTGAATCGCTTTAGCTATTTTTGCCGCCAAGTCGGACTCAGTGAAAGCGACGGTTCGCGTTATTTAGCCTTACCCTCGCCATTTGATTACGCCAATAAAGCGCGCTTGGTGATCCCAACTATGCCTTGTGAGCCGCAAGCCAGTGCCTTTACGGCGGCGCTGAGCGAGAAAATTATTGAGCACCTAGAGGGCGAGCGAGCGTCCTTGGTATTGTTCGCCTCTTATTGGCAGATGAAACAAGTCACCCAAGCCATTGAGCAAACGGTCACACAACGCGGCTGGCAACTGCTCTGTCAGGGCACACAATCACGCACGGCGCTATTAAAGGCCCATCAGCAAGCAGTCAGTGCGGACAAAACCAGTATAATTTTTGGCACCGGCAGTTTTTCCGAGGGCTTAGATTTGCCCGGTAACTTATTGACTAATCTCATTATTACGAAAATTCCCTTTGCGGTCCCCACTTCTCCAGTGGAAGAAGCTCACGCGGAGTATATTGAACGCTGCGGTGGCAATCCGTTTTTACAAATCGCGGTCCCAGAAGCGAGTAAAAAGCTGGTGCAATCAGTCGGTCGTCTACTGCGCAAAGAGGAAGATTCTGGTAAGGTAGTGCTTCTTGACCGGCGCATTATCACCCGCAGATATGGCCAATCTTTACTCGACTCGCTGCCGCCATTCAAACGCGTGATCGAACCTTAAATTAACGAGTGACTATGCTTGAATTGATTGATCTTTCGACCTTAGTGATCCTAGGGCTGACTGCTTTTGTCGCCGGCTTTATCGATGCCGTCGCCGGCGGTGGCGGCATGCTGACTGTTCCAGCCCTGTTATCACTGGGTTTGCCGCCCCATGTGGCGTTAGGTACCAACAAACTGGCCGCGACCTTTGCCTCCAGCACCGCCGCCTTTACCTATTATAAAAAACGTCTTTTTTCGCCTTTATTTTGGCAACACGCGTTTTGGGGCACCTTGATTGGCGCAACCGCAGGGACTTTACTGGTTGATGTGCTAAGCACTGAATGGTTAGAAAAAGCGATCCCCGTGGTGGTGCTTGTGGCAGCGATTTACACCGTTTGGCATCCCCACCCTAAGGGAGATAACAACCAGCTCCCCGCGCGCTGCTCCAAGCTACCGATGAAGCAATGGAGCCAAGGCCTGTCGTTGGGCTTTTATGATGGCGTTGCCGGTCCGGGTACGGGCGCGTTTTGGACGGTGTCTACCATGTCGCTCTATCGGATGAATATTTTGCTCTCTTCCGGACTGGCGAAAGCGATGAACTTCACCAGTAATATTACCTCATTGGTGGCGTTTGCGCTTTTGGGCCATGTGAACTGGGCACTCGGGCTGACCATGGGCGTATGCTTAATGCTAGGCGCGTTTATTGGCGCCCACTCCGCGATTCGTTTTGGCAGTCAGTTTATTCGACCTATTTTTGTGACCGCGGTGGTGATTTTAGCCGGTAAACTGGCCGTTGATGCTTGGTTTTAATCGCCGTTATCGTCGCCGCTGTGCGTGACTGAGAGACCCATAATGAAAGCGCAAATCGATGCAATGTGCCAACACCTTGAGCAACTGGCCAATCAAGCCGCCGAGGTCGACCGACGCCGTGGCGAAGCCCGCGCACCTTTATTCGCGACAACGCTTTTTCATTGCAAAGGCAAATTGCTCACACCCTGTGTGAACGAAGCCCAAGGATTGCTGGCAGTGATGCAGCGCGATCACCAACAAGGGGCGCTGACCGATGCACGTGCGACCCATATTTGCGACACCTTGTTATCGCAAATCACCGCGCTACAACGTGAACTGGCGACACAGCCGTTACGTAAGCAAGAGCAAGCCAAACGCGGGCCACGACGCCAGGCGATTGGTGAGCTTTATCAAGACTTAGCCAAGCACCAAGATTGGGAGCGTCGACTGGCCGATAAACTCCGAGACGCCAATGCCAGCGTCGAGATGGCATCGACCCCTGCGGTGCGTCAGCAGTACCAAAAACAAGTGCTTGCCTTAGAACAACGCCTAGCACGCTGCACCAAGGCGCGAGAGCGTATCGAAACCACGATCAGTTACCGTGAAAAAAAATCGTGATTCACGTTCAGCTCACACCAAGCGTCAAACCCGAGCGCTCAACCAGGAGAGATACGTGCTGCCATTGATTTATCATCCGGTGTACTCGGACTTTCCCCTTCCCGACGGCCACCGCTACCCTTTGCAAAAATACCGATTGTTGTTTGAGCGGTTACAACGCCTGGCGTTACCGGTTGAATTTCATCAACCGATCCCGGCCACTCGGAAAGTGATTGATGCTGTTCATGATCCCGCGTATGTCAGTCAGTTGCTGGCAGGGGATCTCCCCTTAGTCAAAATGCGTCGGATTGGTTTTCCATGGAGCGACGCATTGATCGCGCGCAGTTTAACCTCGCTCGGCGGCACCACACTGACGGTCGATCACGCTCTGGATTCAGGCCTTGCTATTCATCTCACCGGCGGCTATCACCATGCGCACTACGACTTTGGCAGCGGCTTTTGTTTATTTAATGATTTGATGATTGCCGCCCGCCATGCGCTCACCCAGCCAGGCATTGATAAGGTGATGATTGTCGATTGTGATGTACATCATGGCGATGGCACCGCCGCCTTGGCCGCCGACCACCCCGATATTGTGACGTTTTCTGTCCATTGCGAGAAAAATTTTCCCTCACGCAAACCGCCCTCCGATTTGGACTTGCCCCTGCCAACAGGCACAGGCGATCAGGACTATCTCAGCGCTTTTTTGCCCTTGTTAGATCTCGCCCTCGCACAATACCGCCCTGATATGGTGATTTATGATGCGGGGGTCGATGTCCACCAAGCCGATGCGCTTGGCTATTTGGCGTTATCGACCGAGGGCATTTATCAACGCGATAGCGGGGTACTCTCACGCTGTGCCAAGCATGATATTCCGGTCGCCGCGGTGATTGGTGGCGGATACCATGACTCGCACACCAGTTTGGTGCCGTTGCACGAACAACTCATTCAAGCGGCCCTTATTCACTTTGCTGATTTTGCATCCAGCCCGGAGGTATCATGACTAACCCGCACGCGTCGACACCAAGCGCCTTAGAAAACGCTCCTGATGACGTCAAACTCGCTGTCGATCTTATTTACTTGCTCGAAAACCATGCCATTGATCCAGATACCGCTTTATCTGCGATTGAGATGGTGAGACGCGATCTGCTGGCGAAAAAAAACTCACCTCCCTAATCAATTAGGCATGCGGCCGCTACTTTTTCTGACAAAAACGGTTGGCGTTTCCGAATGGCTTGCATGCTTACCACTCGATTTTGCTGATATTACGTGCTGTCGATCACATTTTGTTCAGTCTTGACAATGTGAATAAATAGTCATTATTTACGCTATATTATTTACCTCCTTGAACCTGGACTGCTTTAACATCAAGCAATTAGCCTGCAAAGCATTACATTTTGGTTACAGTTTTTAGTGCTGTTATTAACACATGCAACCGATTAAAAAACCAACACTTCGCTAATCATATAGTGTTTTGTCTCACAAATATCGGTATTATCCGGCGTGCTCCAATTAGTGTACCGGTGCGTTAAAACATCGGCATGGCTAATCAAAGCGCACTCTGGCAACAGCCGAGCATGGATTCAAAATGCTGTTGCAGACTCAACGTCCACTCGTCATATCAGGCCTTGATGCATGACTTTCTCGAGTGACGCGTTGCTCACCTGCATGGATGGCAGCGATCTCACAAGGACAGTGGTTGTCGACCCTCGCATTCGGTAATCATCGGGTTATGGCCCGAGCAACAACCGTGCAAGGCGTCTCCCAACAGACAAAACAGAGTTTAATGATGGAACTACTTAAAAATCTATTTGTGTCCGTAGTCGATACAGGTAACGGCCTCCTTTGGGGCAGCGTACTGATTTATCTTTTGATTGGCTTAGGCTTGTACTTCACGGTGCGATCAGGCTTCATTCAATTCCGTAACTTTGGCCACATGTTTAAACTGATGGCAGACAGCCGTAATGGCGCATCAGGCGGGATCTCGTCGTTCCAAGCATTCAGTACCAGTCTTGCCGCGCGTGTCGGCACCGGGAATATGGCAGGTGTCGCGGTGGCGCTGTATCTTGGTGGCCCGGGTGCTATTTTCTGGATGTGGCTAACCGCCCTGGTGGGTATGGCCACCAGCTTTGTCGAATCCACTCTCGCGCAAGCGTACAAAGTGAACCACAACGACAAAACCTACCGTGGAGGCCCGGCTTACTACATCGAAAAAGGCTTGGGTCAACGTTGGCTTGGGATTGCATTTGCCATTTGCTTGATTATCGCCTTTGGTTTGGCTTTTAACGGGGTGCAATCGAATTCCATTGCCGCAGCCATGGACACCGCGTTTGGCTTTAATGATCTCGCTGTCGGTATCGGTCTGGCGTTGGTCACCGCACCGGTTATTTTTGGCGGCATGCGCTCAGTCGCACGCGTTGCAGAGCTGATTGTCCCCTTTATGGCACTGGCTTATTTATTGGTTGCTTTGGTCGTGGTTGCCATGAACATCGAACAGCTTCCCGCCGTGATTACAACCATTGTCAAAAGCGCATTAGGCTTGGAGCAGGCTGCAGGCGGTGCCATGGGCTATGCGATCGCGCAAGCAATGATGCAAGGGATTAAACGCGGCTTGTTCTCAAACGAAGCCGGTATGGGTTCAGCCCCTAATGCTGCGGCAACGGCAACTACCAAGCCGAATCATCCTGCCGCGCAGGGCTACGTTCAGATGCTGGGTGTCTTCGTCGATACCATTGTCATTTGTACCGCGACCGCATCGATTATCTTGATCTCGGGCATGCTTGAGCCTGAGAGCGGCCTGACAGGTATTGCACTGACGCAAGAAGCCTTGGTCAGCCAAGTCGGTGATTGGGGCGCTGCCTTTATCGCCATCGCGATTCTGCTGTTTGCCTTTACCTCGATCATTGCCAACTATTCGTATGGCGAGTCGAACATCGAATATATCTTTAAGTGTCGTAAAGCCATCTTGTTGTATCGTATTGCGGTGCTCGCAATGGTGCTGATGGGCGCGGTGATGGATCTGCCACTGATTTGGAGCTTTGCTGACTTATCAATGGGGATGATGGCCGTGATTAACTTGGTCGCGATTGCGCTGCTGTCTGGCGTCGCGTTCGCCTTGATGAAAGACTACGAAGACCAGCGTCGTGCGGGTAAAAACCCGACCTTTGATCGTACCAAATTCCCGAAATTGGATAAGCAAATCGATAAAGACGTTTGGTAATGCCAAGACGATAGAACAAAAAAACCACCGATGATTCGGTGGTTTTTTTATTGGGCTCACTTTTTAAGGCGATGAACTTACACGCTCAACCAATACCCGATTAATAGCGTAAAAACCAGACACGCGCCGGCGTAAAAACCCAACTCAATTTTACGCGCTGTCATGTCTTCTGCTTCTTCCGGTTTGAGCGTCAATCCCCAATAGGCAAAGCCAACCGACGATGATAACAACAGCACCCCGAGACCGAATGCCAGCCCCTCTACTACGTGGATCAATGTCATTTGTGTTCCTCTTACTTTCCGTCACTGGCTTGTAGCACGCAAATTATACGCCTTGTCGACGAATACGGAAACCACACGAGAAACGTTCATTGTGTCTTTGTTTATTATCGCCATAACTCACTAATGGGTGTATCAGGCGAGAAGTCGTGTGCAATTTGTGCCTGTAGTAGTTCGGCAGTGGCGATTGCATCGGTAAGCGCATGGTGGCTTTGATAAAACGGCAACTGATAGCGCTGCCGACTGTCAGCCAAGCGAATCGATTCCGGCGGCCGACGGGCTATCCAGTCAGCGAAGCTACGCTTGCCGGTGCGATGCTTCCAGGCTTCTAATTCCATGGTATCGACCATGGGGAAAATAATGCCCTCGCCTAGCCGCTCTTTTATCGCACGATCCAAAAACTCGCGTTCAATCCGGCGATAATGCACCACCACCACTGAACCGGCCAGCGCGCTGAGTAGTGGCTCAATCACATGGGAAAAATCCGGTGCATTGACAATGTCGGAGTGCGTGATGCCGTGAATGACAATCGACGATTCGGCAAGTGGTCGGTTGGGGTTCACAATCCAATGCTGTGCCTGTTGGCAGCGAATACGATTGAGAGTAAAAGGCACTAAGCCAATACTGACAATCGCATCTTGCTGGCTATCGAGCCCCGTTGTTTCAAAATCAAGCGCCACAAACGGCACTTGCGAAACGGGCGTGTCGGGTGACACCCATCCTTGCTGATAAAAGGCCTGCAAGGTTTCGTGCTGCACGGTCTCGCGTTTCGTGTCTAGCATCGCACGCCAGTCTACCTGGTCTGCATCCTCTTTTTTCCTAAGATTAAAGTGGAACATATCCTTCCTTTACGACCGATTGGGCTGATAGCGGAATTTCAAAAATTTCTGGGCATTACTTAAAATCTGAAAGGCGTCTTTTAAATTACGGCGCTCAAAGTCAGATAAGTTCTCTGGCTCAATATTGTTATCAGGTTCACGATCCGCTTCTATATCTAATGCTTGGTGACGGATCCTGACCATCGAAATAAACTCCATCGCATCGCGCAGATCGGGACCGCGGCCTTTGGGTAAGATCCCTGCTTCGATAATATCGTCTAAACGCTCAAACGAGTTTTGCGAGCGCGAATCGGTCGCCAATGCATGAACACGTATCAAGTCGGCTAAGGGTGCGGTACCACGCCGCTTTAAGTTAATCGAATTATTGTGGCGACCGTCTTGCTCCATGACAAAATCTTTAAAAAAGCCTAATGGTGGAGTGCGGTTCAAGGCGTTACGCGCCATGGACGCCAAAAAGCGATTATTGCGACGGGCGCGACGACCCACGAAAGCTTTAAGTTGCTCGGCCCAGTTCGTGCGACCATGCACCCCATCCAAGTCGAAGAAAATATTACTGTCGAGCAGTGAACGCGGGCTAGGATTATCTATCCAATCGGCAAAGCATTGCTCCCATTGTTTCAGCGTTTTACGCCACTCGGGGTTGGTCGCCATGATATTACCGGTGCAGTAAGTATAACCACATGCGTTTAAGCCATCAGAGACGCGCTTAGACAGGGCTTCAAAATACGCATTGTGTTGGCCATGATCGTAGTTGTCATCAAGGATAATTGCGTTGTCTTGGTCGGTAACAATCAGCTGCTCATCACGCGCCATAGAGCCCATCGCCAAAAAGCAATAAGGCACAGGCGGCTCACCCAACTCTTCTTCGGCAAGCTCTAAAAGACGCTGCTTAAAACTGCGTCCAATCACCGACAGTGCCGAGCCAATCATATGCGAGTTGGCATCTTCATTGACCATGCGTACAAAGCAATCTTTGACCTGCTTAGATAAGATCACCAAATCCTCGACCGACTGCTGACGGAAAATACTCGCCACCAAGAACAAGCTGTTTTGCGACTCGTAGCGTGCAATATCAGACAAGGCAACCACACCAATCGGCTTACCGTGCTGTAGCACCGGCACATGGTGCAAGTTGGAGCGCAGAATGGTCAGCATGGCCTCAAAAATATACGCATTATGATCCAAGGTAATCAACTGTGGCGACATGATCTCCTGAACCGGCGT
Organism: Salinivibrio sp. AR640; assembly: GCF_001995405.1. Taxonomy (NCBI): domain Bacteria; kingdom Pseudomonadati; phylum Pseudomonadota; class Gammaproteobacteria; order Vibrionales; family Vibrionaceae; genus Salinivibrio; species Salinivibrio sp. AR640. The sequence continues at coordinate 156,412 of NZ_MUFD01000001.1, forward strand.
TTCATAAGGCAAACCTTCTGCTAACACCCGGTTACGCAAGTCTCGATCGGTAATAATCCCCAGTACCGGTTTGAGCCCTGTTTCTGGATTGGGCTCATCACCCATGACCAAAATCGATGAGACGGTTTCTTGCGACATCACTTGCGCGGCATATTGCACGGAGTCAGTACTGGCAATCATCACCGGGTCGCGAATAATCAGTTTCTTCACTTTGGAGGTGGTGAGATCATTGGCTTCATTGTGGCTTGATACCGCTTGGCGCAAGCGTGTTCTATCTTCCACCTCGACAAAATCGGCAAAATGCTCAAAATCATCAAACAAGCGATTAAACGTTGCTTCCGGAATAAAATAGATCAAAGTGTCTTCAATCGCTTTCGCTGGCATCCGCACACGATTGTTCATCAATAGACCCATTTGGCCAAAAATGTCGCCCTCGGATATGCGGTTATACAGGGTGCCATTACGGCGAAACAGCTCGACAGCGCCGCTACGCATGATCGCCAAGTCGTGAATTTCATCACCGTAAGCAAAAATATCGGTGCCTGCACGGAAATAACTGATCTCAATGCTGGTTGCCACTTCTGCGACCACCTCTTCGGGCATTGAATCAAATGGGGCGTACTGTGCAAGAAATGTTGCAATCTCGATTTGTTCAGCTTCCATAGCGCTCACCTAAACGTGCGATAATATCGTGGTAGGACACAGTGAATCAGAATGTCCGTTGGCTGTGACACAGTGTGCCGTATCACTTGCCATAAAAAAAGGCAGCCTCGAAAGCCTGCCTTTTCTATCTTAGCTAACTATCAAGCAGTTAGCACACTTCTTTATTTTGCACGCGGCTCAGAAGCAAGGCCTTTAAACAAGGAGAGCGTCGCCACCAGCAAGACCACCGCGAACGGGAAGCCCGTCGAAACCGCCATTGCCTGTAACGCAACAAGCCCGCCGCCGAGGATCAGTGCGATCGCGACCAGGCCTTCGAAGGTTGCCCAGAAAACGCGCTGCGATACCGGTACGTCCATTTTCCCGCCTGCCGAAATGGTATCTAGCACCAAAGAGCCGGAGTCAGACGAGGTAACAAAGAAGACAATGACCAAGATAATACCGATAAACGAGGTAATCTCTGCTAACGGCAACCCTTCTAGCATGGCAAACAAGGTCAGCGACAACTCTGCGTCAACCACTGCGGTATACCCTTCATTGACGAACTGGTTAATCGCGGTGCCACCAAATGAAGTCATCCACAATACGCTCGCGGCGGATGGGATCAGCAGCACACAGGTAATAAACTCGCGAACGGTTCGACCACGTGAGACGCGGGCAATAAACATACCCACAAATGGAGACCAAGAAATCCACCATGCCCAATAGAACGCGGTCCAACCTTGGGTAAAGTTGGCATCCTCTCGGCCAAATGGCATAGCCAGCGCCGGCAGGTTCTGTAAATACGCCCCGAGGTTACCAAAGAAGCCGGTCAGAATCGCTAACGTTGGCCCGACGATAATCACGAAAAGGAGGAGTAAGAACGCCAGGCCTAGGTTGATCTCAGATAAACGCTTTACCCCTTTATCCACACCTGCTACGACCGAAAAGATCGCCAACGCAGTAATGCCGATCACCAGCAAGACTTCAGTGGTGGCCCCCAATGGTGTATCAAACAAATAATGCAAACCACCGGATGCTTGTGATGCACCAATGCCAAGCGAAGTAGCAAGACCAAAGAGCGTCGCGACGATAGCTAAGATATCAATCACGTGACCGGTCCAGCCCCAAATACGCTCACCAAACAGCGGATAAAATACCGACCGAATGGTCAAAGGAAGCCCTTTGTTATAAGCAAACAATGCCAAGCCGAGTGCTAATACGGCATAAATCGCCCAAGGGTGTAAGCCCCAGTGAAAAATGGTTGCCGACATCCCCAGCCGACGCGCGGCTTCGGTATCACCGGCAGCAGCCCCCAAAGGTGCCCAGTCGGTACGTAGACCATCAGTACCCGTTGCGGTCCCTTGTAACGCCGTTTGGAAATGGGTTAGTGGCTCAGAGACACCATAAAACATCAAACCAATGCCCATACCGGCGGCAAAAAGCATCGCGAACCAGCCAGCATAGCCGTAATCCGGTCTGGCCTCAGTGCCCCCCAGCCGTACCTTGCCTAGTGGTGAGACAATTAGCACCAAACAAGCGATGACAAAGACATTACCGGTTAAAAGAAAGAACCAGTCGAGATTTGCGGTTAACCAAGCACGCATCTGCTCAAAAATCGGGGCCATTTGGTTTTGGAAAGCCAACGTCACAAACACAAAGGCCATAATTACCAACCCCGCGACCATAAATACGCGGTTATGAATATCAAAGCCAAACGGGCCAAACTTGAGGGCAACGTTGTCCTGACCGACCTGATAATCGGTGTCGATCGGGTTCACCTTCCCGTCTGGTGTCATCATATCTTCATGGCTTTTATCGCTCACACGTAAACTCCTTACTCCGTCTACTCGGCAACCTGTCATTATTGCTAAACGCTGCCTGGACGACACTCGATATCGAGGTAAACGTCAGCACGCAAAAAGAAGCAATGACAGAAAAGTCAGCAAGAATATCACACAAGATAAATAGGTGAATAAAGGGCTGGCGAGCTTGGTCAATATTTAACCACTTCATAACGCTCCGTCTCGAGAGACGAACATTAGCGGCAAAGGAGGGCTGAAAAAGAGGGCAATAAAACAGCGCTAATAAAAAAGAGGCAACGCATGGTGCGCTGCCTCTTTCATCATTGACTAGATTAACGCTATTTCGCTAACTAGCCTCGCGGCTCTGACATCAAGCCTTTAAACAAGGAGACCGTCGCGACCAACAGCACAATCGTGAATGGGAAACCGGTTGATACCGCCATCGCTTGCAGGGCAACCAAGCCACCGCCAAGGATCAGCGCAACCGCAACCAAGCCCTCGAAAGACGCCCAGAAAACACGCTGTGGTACAGGCACATTCACTTTACCGCCCGCTGAAATGGTATCAATAACCAATGAGCCCGAGTCAGACGAGGTCACAAAGAATACCATAACCAGGATAATCCCGATAAACGAGGTGATTGATGCCAACGGCAAGTCATCCAACATCGCAAACAGCTTGAGTGAAAGCTCCGCATCAGCAACAGCGGTATAGCCTTCATTAACGAACTGACCAATCGCCGTGCCACCAAAGGCGGTCATCCAAAGCACACAGGCCGCTGAAGGGATGATAAGCACACAGGTGATAAATTCACGCACAGTACGACCGCGTGAAACACGCGCAATAAACATACCCACAAATGGGGACCAAGAAATCCACCATGCCCAATAGAAGGAAGTCCAGCCTTGGGTAAAGTTCGCATCTTCACGGCCAAATGGCATAGACAGCGCAGGCAGATTTTGTAGATATGCCCCTAGGTTTCCAAAGAAGCCGGTTAAGATGGCAATCGTTGGACCCACGGCAATAACAAAGATTAGCAGCAACAGTGCCAAAATCATGTTGATTTCAGACAGGCGTTTGACCCCTTTGTCTACCCCTGCAACAACCGAAAGGATCGCCGCGCCCGTAATACCCATCACCAGCATGACTTCGGTGGTATTACCCAGGGGCGTGTCAAACAGATAGTGCAGACCGGCGGATGCTTGTGATGCCCCCAAGCCTAGCGAGGTGGCAAGACCAAACAAGGTCGCAATGATCGCGAGAATGTCAATCACGTGCCCTGTCCAACCCCAAACACGTTCACCGAACAGTGGGTAGAACACAGAACGCATGGTCAAAGGCAAGCCTTTGTTATACGCAAACAGTGCCAAGCCTAGAGCCAATACCGCGTAAATCGCCCATGGGTGTAAACCCCAGTGGAAAATAGTCGCAGACATACCTAGGCGACGAGCAGCTTCCGTATCCCCGGCTGCCGCCCCCAAAGGCGCCCAGTCAGTGCGAAGGCCGTCAGCACCGGTTGCCGTCCCACCTAACGCGGTTTGGAAGTGCGTCAATGGTTCAGACACGCCATAGAACATCAAGCCAATGCCCATACCGGCCGCAAAAAGCATCGCGAACCAGCCCGCATAGCCGTAATCCGGTTTGGCCTCAGTACCACCCAATCGGACTTTACCCAGTGGTGACACAACCAGCACTAGACAAGCAACAACAAAAATATTACCTGCAGAAAGGAAGAACCAGTCTAGATTTGAGGTTAGCCATCCACGCAAATCCCCAAAAACAGGACCAATTTGGTTTTGAAATGCCAAGGTGACAAAAATGAAGGCCAAAATCGACAGCCCGGAAATCATAAATACTCGGTTATGAATATCAAAACCAAACGGGCCGAGTTTCAGCGCTACGTTATCCTGACCGACCTGATAGTCAGTATCGATCGGGTTAACCTTCCCGTCTGGTGTCATCATATCTTCATGGCTTTTATCGCTCACGAGTTAACTCCTTAGTCCGTTTATTCGGAAGCCTGTGAGTGTTGGTAGCGAGCTCATTATTTATTGATGTTTAAGCCATCTTTAACATCAATAAAAGATCAGTCATCACCACACAGTCGGCTACATTAACACATCTCGAAAATTTTTTAATTAGGGGCCTAACTAAATGTTCATTTTGTGACCACCCACTAAGAAAAAATCAGCCCGAATCCCGCGTCCTTACTCGCTCAGCGAGTTATTTGAACTCTTTATTTCAGAACTATAAATAATCGTGTCGCTAAGGAAATAGCACTATCCTTGGCCTATTCGAATCATAGCCGGGTTTTATTCTAGATGCCCATGAAAAATAGACACAGTCACCATCAACACTTTTGATGCAACGCAATCTTCACTCACAATGCTGATAGGAAGAACCCGTCTCGACACCTTTTATAACCAAGATGTCACGCATCATTTACGAGCTACAACACACCTTTTATCAATATAGACACAAGTGCAATTAAATGAACACAAAGAGGACAAAAAGTGACTCTTGTCACATTATTAAAATCGCGTACAATACCGCCGCAATCGTTTTCCATCCTAAGTTTAACGTTTGCGGAGCAACATCATGCAGTTTGGCATTGGCCTTTTGGGGATTAGTGTCCTCTTCCTTATCGCGGTTGTCTTTTCGGAAAATCGCTCCGCGATTAATTGGCGCACAGTGGGAGGTGCGTTCCTAATACAAATCGTCTTTGCTGGCTTTATCATCTCTGTTCCGCTTGGTCAGCGTATTCTAGCTAACGCATCAGAAGCCGTGTCGGCGATTATTAGTTTTGGCGATATTGGCGCTGAATTTCTGTTTGGTGATCTGGCTAAGTTTAAACTTGGTTTTATTTTCGCTTTTAATGTACTTCCCACCATCGTTTTTTTCTCTGCACTGATCGCTGTGCTTTACCACATTGGGGTCATGACTTGGATCATTCGCCTCATTGGTGGCTTATTGCGCCGCGTACTTGGCACTTCTCGCACTGAGTCCATGTCAGCCACGGCCAATATTTTTGTTGGCTCTGTTGAAGCGCCGTTGGTTGTGAAACCTTTTCTTTCTACCATGACTCGCTCCGAGCTGTTTGCTGTTATGGTGGGCGGGCTCGCCTCAGTCGCCGGCGGCACCATGGTGGGTTACGCAGGCTTGGGGGTAGAGATGAAATACCTGATCGCGGCCGCGTTTATGTCGGCACCTGCTGGGTTAATGATGGCCAAAATAATGGTACCGCAGACCGAATCCCCCATGAATCATGCTCAACACCAAGCGCTCGAAGACGATCAAGATAAACCAGTGAATGTGATTGATGCTGGCACGCAAGGCGCCTTGAGTGGCTTACAAATTGCGATGGCCGTGGGGGCCAGCTTACTCGCCGTGATCAGTATGATTGCGCTGATTAATGGTGGGTTAGGGAAACTGGGGCCTATTTTAAACTTGCCGCAACTAAGCCTTGAGTGGCTATTCGGCTACCTATTTGCACCAGTGGCTTGGCTGATTGGCATTCCCTGGCAAGAGGCGATGACAGCAGGCACCTTGATTGGTAAGAAAATTGCTGTGAATGAATTTGTGGCGTTTGCGGATTTTATGAACCTAAAAGAGGCGCTCTCTCCCCATAGCCAAGCCATTGTTACGTTTGCGTTATGTGGCTTTGCCAACCTCACCTCAATAGCAATGTTAATGGGTGGCTTGGGCGGCATTGTCCCAGAGCGCCGCGGTGATATCGCCAAATTAGGCATGCGCGCCATTCTTGCCGCAACCTTAGCCAACCTCATTAGTGCCACCTTGGCAGGGCTATACCTCTCCCTTTAATAGCAACATTGCTTTGTGTTTTCGTTCTTTCTCACCATGGACGGTGAGTCGCTTGTGGAGGCTCGCTAGCAAACCTCTGGGTCTGTTACACTCTTTCACTTTACATTAAGAGAGTTAAATCGATGCGATATCCTTGGGTGCTTTTTGATGCGGATGAAACCCTGTTTCACTTCGATGCGTTTGCGGGACTGCAACGTATGTTTTCGCGCTACAATGTCGATTTTGACCATCACGCGTTTGCGGAATACTCAGAGCTAAACAAGCCTTTGTGGGTACAATATCAAGATGGTGAAATTGATGCTCATACGCTACAAACCGAGCGTTTTACGCGTTGGGGAGAGCGTCTTAACGTGGCGCCTGCAACATTGAACCAGGGTTTTTTAGATGCAATGGCTGAGATTTGCGAACCATTGCCAGGCGCGCGCGATCTTATTAGTGCGATCAAGCCACATGCACATATTGGTATCATTACTAACGGATTTACCGCTCTCCAAGATATCCGCCTGGAAAGAACCGGGTTGAAGTCTGCGATTTCAACCTTAGTGATATCCGAGCAAGTGGGCATCGCCAAGCCGGACCCTCGGATCTTTGAACATGCCTTTGAAAAAATGGGAAATCCCCCCAAGGACAAAATCTTAATGGTTGGCGATAATCCACATTCTGATGTGCTGGGTGGTATGCGTGCAGGAATTGATACATGCTGGCTTAATAGCGATAACACACCGTCACCAGCAGGCATTACACCAACCCATCAAGTCGAGTCACTTTTTGATCTAAAAGCATGGTTTATCTAAAAACGTGGTTGCTCTAAAAACGTGGTTGTGGTTAACCGAAAGGCATAAAAAAAGAGAGCGTAATGCTCTCTTTTTTATGCTCAATGACTCGTGGACAAGATTTGTCCACGATGGCTCACGAACAATGCTTAGCTATGGTCGCCACGTACAAAGGCTGCTTTTTCAGCGTGCTGGCCTTGATCTGTGTTAGCGACATAGTTGACTGAACGGCTGTTCTGGTTTTGTGCATGAATAAATACACGACCAGACTCGTCAGTGACTTTCGCATCCAGACCGGATTCGCTGGTCACTTTCGCACCTTCAACCGCTTGGCCTTGCTCGGTAACGGTTACCCAAGCGCCGCCTTCAGCTGGGGTGACATCGAGGTTTAAACCACCAGCCATTACAGAGGTTGAAGCGAGCGTCAGGGCGAAAATTGCTGCAAGTTTTTTCATGGTTATTTCCTCTTTCGTATCGGGTTGACTGCTATTAAACGCCAATAACGCGGGTGCTTTGTCACCTCACTGTCTCTATTTTGAAAAATGGCTATTTTTTGAAAATGCTATTTTTCGCAGAAACTTGCTCACAAAGCATACTCCCTAGAATCGACAGCATGTTCGCGTTATTGCGTCGGAACGAGCACGAGATTACGCCGATAAAAGTGTGCGGACAATCACAATTATGCGAATGAGTTGTTCGAAAAATTTCACGTGAATATCAAGGTAATCAGGCGTAAAAGAAGGAATCGTGGCCAGGAATATTTTTGGCGCTGTGATCGGCTTCATCTCTCTCTTCGTTTTCTACAAGGCAGTCAATTAATCATTCCCAGGAAGTCACCAAGCGTTTGCAATGTTGCATCGCCGTCATGGTGGGGAGTAAAAAATGAAAGGGAGAACAATGATGTTAAAACACACAATGACCAAATTTGCAGTCACTGCCACGTTCCTCGCAAGCATGGGCTCCGCGGTCGCTGCTCACCACAAGGGTGATCATGATATTGTTGATACTGCGATGAAAAATGATGACTTTTCAACGTTGGTCGCAGCAGTAAAAGCCGCTGATCTGGTTGATACATTGAAAGGTGATGGTCCATTTACAGTGTTTGCGCCGACCAATGCTGCCTTTGATAAGCTCCCAGATGGCACCGTAGAAACACTGCTGAAGCCAGAGAATAAAGACAAACTAACCAATATCCTCACTTACCATGTTGTCCCCGGTAAGGTCACAGCCGAGCAAGTTATGGGTATGTCATCAGCAACCACGGTGCAAGGTAGCGATGTGATGATCAAAGTCTCTTACGGTGATGTGAAAGTGGACAACGCGACTGTGGTGAAACCCGATGTCATGGCGTCCAACGGCGTCATTCACGTGATTGATACCGTGATCATGCCGTAGTATTAATTCGGTTATCAACAAACTTCGCAATGATCAGAAAAGGCCTGCTCGAAAGCAGGCCTTTTGTATGGCTAGACATGGGCTGACTCGTGGTGAGTTATGCCGCTTGGTCTGTGTCTTTTTTCTGAAATTTACCCAATAAAGCATGATAGAAGTCATGATCAGACAAGGTACCGAGCAATTCACCATTTTCTACCAGCAATACAGGCGTATTGGTGTTATAGCGAATTTCAATCGCGTCACGCATCTCAATATCGGGTGAGGCCACAACAATGGTGTTATCGCCAACTTGTGAGAAATCGAGCGTGTCTTTGTCCCACTCAACCACACGCAATGGTTGATTGCCCGCGGTTGCAGAGAAAGTGCCACCTTGCTCAGCCGTGACCCAGATTTCACGTCGATCACAGATTTTCCAACGATTCTCAACGCGCGTTAAGTTATCAGCCGTTTTCATCATTGAGCGTCCTTTTAAGACATTCAATGGGTTAGTATGAGCCACAAAGTCACGGACGTAGTCAGTTTCTGGACGTAATACAATGTCTTCCGGCTTGCCATGCTGAATCAATTGGCCCGATTCCATAATCGCAATGTTGTTACCAATCTTCAACGCTTCATCCAAGTCGTGACTGACGAACAGAATGGTTTTATTGAGTTTTTTCTGTATTTCTAACAGCTCATCTTGCAACTGGGCTCGGATCAGTGGGTCAAGCGCAGAGAAAGGCTCATCCATCAGCAATATATCGCTGTCCATGGCAAAGGCCCTTGCTAAACCAACACGCTGCTGCATACCACCAGACAGTTCATGAGGATATTGGTTAGCCCACTCATCTAAACCAACGAGCTCCAATTTCTCAAGCGCTTGCTTGCGGCGCTCTTTTTTGCTGATCCCCTTCATCTCCAAGCCAAACGCCACATTATCGACAACCGTCATCCAAGGCATCAAGGCAAATTTTTGGAACACCATAGAAGCACGACTGGTGCGCAAGTGACGCAATGTCTGCGAATCAACAGTTGCCATATCGACCATTTGATCGCCGTCGCGGACTTCGAGGCTACCACGACTAATAGGGTTTAAGCCGTTAACTGCACGGAGTAAGCTCGATTTACCTGAGCCTGAAAGGCCCATGAGCACACAGATTTCGCCTTCTTTAACATTGAGCGATACATTATCGACACCGACAACTTGTCCAGTTTGTTCAATAATTTCTGACCGAGAAAGGCCTTTATCCAACAGATCAAGTGCTGGCTGTACGTTATCGCCAAACACGACATCTAAATTTTTAATTGCGATTGCGTCCATGGTTACCTCTTATTCGTTGCCTTGGTTGGGTGCTTTACACAAGCGGTCAAGAATGATGGCGACCAATACAATCGCAAGACCCGCTTCAAACCCTTGAGAAATGTTCACTGTATTCAGTGCACGGACAACCGGTTTACCCAGGCCATCAGCCCCCACCAGCGCAGCAATAACCACCATCGACAGCGACAACATAATACACTGAGTCACACCTGTCATAATGCTTGGCAATGCCGCCGGCAATTCCACTTTAAACAACAACTTCATACGAGTGGCACCAAATGCACGTCCCGCCTCGACCAATTCTTCAGGCACCCGCGTGATCCCTAGATACGTCAGGCGGATTGGCGATGCGATAGCAAAGATAATGGTCGAAATAAGGCCCGGAACAATCCCTAAACCAAACAACACCAGCGTTGGGATGAGATACACAAACGGTGGTACAGTTTGCATTAAATCGAGCAATGGCCGCATAAAGGTGTATACCAAAGGCCGGTGCGCCGCCATTATCCCCAGCGGTATGCCAATTAATACGGAAATCGTTGTCGCGGCAAAAACCAGAACAAAGGTTTCCAGCATCTCTTGCCAGTAGCCCAGGTTGAGGATCAACAAGAGCGCACTCACAACAAAGATCACGATAGAAATTCGACGTTGCAGGTACCAAGCAAGGGCCGCGGTCATAAGAATCGGACCAGCTGCTGGCATCCATTTAAAAATATCGACCAATAGTGTGATGCTAGTATCTAACCCAATTGAAATCGCATCAAAAAAACCGGCGGCATTCATGGTCAACCAATCAACACCGCTTTCCATCCATTGACCGAGTGGGATCTTGTTATCTGTAATAATATTCACAATAAAACCTTAGGGGCGGCGTTAACACCGCCCTCTCCTTCTACACTTTTATAGTTACGCTTCAGTCTTTTTTAGGTATTCAGTGACCGCTTCAACAGCGTCTTTACCATCAACTGTGGTGACACCGTCTAGCCACTTGTTCAACACACTTGGGTTGTTGCGTAGCCATTCACGTGCAGCCATTTGTGGCTTCTCACCGTCGTTGAGGATTTTGCCCATCATTTCGTTTTCCATCTTGAGACTAAACTCAAGATTCTCGAGCATTTGACCCACGTTTGCGCACTGCTCGACATAGCCGCTACGTACGTTGGTATGAACCGTGGCACCACCATAGTTCGGGCCGAAGTACTCATCGGCACCAGATAGATATTTCATATCAAAATTGCTGTTCATTGGGTGCGGGGCCCAGCCGAGGAAGGCAACCCATTTGTCACGACGAACGGCACGTGAGACTTGCGAAATCATGCCCGCTTCACTGGACTCGATTAGGCGGAAATCACCCAGATCAAAGTCGTTGGTGTCGATCATTTTTTGAATTTGCGTGTTGCCATCGTTACCGGGTTCAATGCCATAAATGCGTGAATCAAATTTGTCAGCATATTCCGCGATATCTGCAACACTAGTCACACCGGCATCGTACACATATTTAGGCACAGCTAAGGTGTATTTTGCCCCCGTTAGGTTAGCGCGAACGCTATCGACAGTGCCGTTATCAATGTACTTCTTAATATCGCCTGTCTGTGTTGGCATCCAGTTACCGAGGAATACGTCGATGTCGCCCGACGCTAGTGATGAGAAGGTCACAGGCAGTGACAGTAAATCTGTCTCTGTGGTGTAACCCATGCCTTTAAGCACTTCCGTGGTGATAGCCGTCGTTGAAGTGACGTCTGTCCAACCGATATCCGAGAAACGCACGGTTTCACACTGATTCGCTGCAGCGCCGAACGCCATCATTGAGCTCAAGCCAACGGCAGTCATCAGCGTTTTGGTGGTTTTACGTTTATTCATTGACATATTAGTTTCCTTGTAATGCTTACTAATTAGTTTCTAGTGTGTGCTCACCCTTGGGTGGCATCGTCACTCTGCGCGTTTTGATTGCGTTGCTTGTCTTGCCACTCAGCCGCAATCCATACTGGCACCTGCTCGGCAGGTAAGAGTGGCTTCTCAAGGATCATGTCAGCGGCGCGCTCCGCTACCATGATGGTTGGGGCATTCAGGTTGCCATTAGGAATCGTCGGGAAGACAGAGGAGTCCACCACGCGCAACCCTTGAATTCCACGCACGCGGCATTGCTCATCGAGCACCGCCATTGCGTCGTCTTCGGCGCCCATTTTGCAAGTACACGATGGGTGATAAGCACTTTCCACATTCTCTTTCACCCAACGATCGATCGCTTCATCCGACTGAACATCCTTACCCGGCTGGATCTCATCACCACGGAATGCGTTCATCGCGTTTTGATCCATAATTTCGCGGGTTAAACGAATGGTGTCGCGCCAATCTTGGCGGTCTTGCTCAGTCGTAATGTAATTAAATAAAATTGCCGGCTTAGCATGCGGATCGGCAGACTGAATCCGAACATGGCCGCGACTTTCTGGTTTATTAGGGCCGACATGCACCTGGAAGCCATGGCCATCAAATGCCGCTTTACCGTCATAACGCATAGCAGCAGGCAAAAAGTGATACTGCACGTTTGGCCACTTCAGTCCTTCGCGTGAGCGAATAAAGGCGCAAGATTCAAAATGGTTGGTGGCGCCCAAGCCTTTACGGGTCAGGATCCACTCGGTACCAATCATGCCTTTGCTAATAAGGCCCAGTCTGCTGTTCAGCGTGATGGGTTGCTTACAATGGAATTGAAAATACACCTCGAGGTGGTCTTGCAAATTTTCACCGACGCCCGGCAGCTCGTGCTGAACATCAACACCTGCACTTTCGAGCACGTCACGCGCACCAATACCGGATAGCTGTAAAAGCTGAGGCGACCCAACAGAGCCGGCACTGGAGATCACTTCTTTATCCGCCATCACATGCTCGATGTTGCCGCCTTTTTCAAATTCCACACCGACAGCACGCTTGCCTTCTAGCAAGATACGGCGCGTCACCACGCCTTTTTTCAAGGTGAGGTTGCTACGCTTCAAGGCACGGCGCAGATAGGCGTTTGATGTTGAGGCACGCACACCTTTATCGACGGTCATGTGCATTGGGCCAAAGCCTTCTTGCTGATAACCGTTGTAATCTTTGGTTTCTGGATACCCAGCTTCCACCCCTGCATCAATAAAAGCTTGATACAATGGGTTTAATTTCATGTCGTTACCGTTGCAAGTGCCGACAGGACCGTTACCACCACGATAGGTATCTGCCCCGCCTGACCAACTTTCAGCACGCTTAAAGTACGGCAAGCAGCTAGCGTAATCCCAGCCATTGGCACCATGCTCAACCCACTCTTCATAGTCACAAGCGTGACCACGGACATACACCATGCCATTAATCGATGAGCTACCACCGAGCACTTTACCGCGGGGACAATGAAGTTCACGTCCATCAAGGCCTGGCTCTGGCAATGTCTCGAACTGCCAGGCATAGCGCTTGGTGTTCATAGGAATCGACAAAGCCGTCGGCATTTGGATAAAAATACTCTTATCGGTACCGCCCGCTTCAAGCAGTAGCACTTGATGTTGGCCAGATTCGGTCAGCCGATCGGCCAATGCGCAGCCGGCCGAACCCGCGCCGACGATAATATAATCGTAGCGTTGTGACATATTGGTCGCTCCGTTAGAAATTAGGCGTAAGGGCTGGCGAAGTCGCCAAGCTCAATCAGGACACTCTTGGTTTGGGTATAATGTGTGAGGGTTTCGACACCATTCTCACGACCGACACCTGAGTGTTTGTAGCCACCAACTGGCATTTCTGCGGGTGAGTCACCCCAAGTGTTGACCCAGCAAATACCGGCTTCAAGCTGATGAATAATGCGGTGAGCACGCGATAGATTCTGCGTAAAGATACCTGCCGCTAAGCCATAATGGGTATTGTTGGCACGGGCAACGACTTCTTCCTCATCAGAAAAGCGCAATACCGACATCACGGGGCCAAAGATCTCTTCACGCACGTGCGCCATGTTGTCATCACAGTCTGTAAAGATGGTTGGCGCGACAAAGTTACCCTTATCAAGCCCGTTCTCAGTGACGCGGTAGCCACCGGTCAGCAAGGTTGCACCGCTTGCTTTTGCCGTTTCAATCGCCGTCATCACTTTATTAAGGTGTTCAGTCGAGATCAGCGCACCGACCTGGGTGTTCATATCGGTTGGGTCACCGATAACGAGCTTTTCTGTACGCGCTTTCAGTTGCTCAACGAAGGCGTCGTAAATGCTGTCGTGAACAAATACACGGGTGCCGTGTGTACACACTTCGCCTTGGGTATAGAAGTTCGCGACCATAGCTGCCGATACCGCATTATCAAGGTCTGCATCATCAAACACGATACAAGGTGATTTACCGCCTAGCTCCATAGTGACCGACTTGAGTGTTTTAGCCGCGTCACCCATGACCGTTTTACCGGTTCCGACTTCACCCGTGAACGAGACTTTGGCAATCTCAGGGTGTGCAGTCAGCATTTGGCCCACACGGTAGTCACCTTGAACCACATTAAACACACCGGCTGGCATCCCTGCTTCGGCAAAAATTTCTGCCAGTTTTAAGGCGGTTAGCGGTGTTTCTTCGGACGGTTTAAACACCATGGCGTTTCCCGCTGCCAATGCTGGTGCTGACTTCCACATCGCAATCTGGATCGGATAGTTCCAAGCACCAATGCCCGCACACACGCCAAGTGGTTCACGGCGGGTATAGAAGAATTGGTTTTCAGAAAGCGGTTGTTGCTCGCCCTGCATGGACGGGACAAGATTGGCGAAATATTCAATCGCATCCGCGCCGGTGACCACGTCAACCTCGACCGCTTCTTGAATCGGCTTACCGGTGTCGAGTACTTCGAGCTTCGCTAATTCATCATTACGCTCACGTAACAGGGCAACGGCTTTTAGTAGAATGCGGCTACGCTCCATCGCTGTCATACGCGACCAAACTGCAAAGCCTTGTTTGGCAGCATCGACAGCCGCTTGTACATCGTCTGCCGAAGCTTGATCAATTTGTGCAAGCGTTTCACCCGTGGCCGGGTTGACGGTTGCAAAGTGCTCGCCACTGGTTGCAGCGGTCAGTTGCCCATTAATAAATAGCGTTTTCGCGTCCATAATTAATCCTGAATTCTTTTGTATTCGAGTGTATATGTCAGGCGTTTGCGGCCTTAGCTCTGAGGACGACCATAAAAGGTCAATTGCTTATCCAAATAATCATTGATGATGGTCCGAGCGTTGTTGGCATCAATACCTTTAGGGTTCAATGCACCGCGCAACCAAATACCATCGATCAACGCCGCAATCCCCTGAGCGACCATCACCGCCTGATCAAGCGGCAATAATGCACGTAGCTCAATGCGCAAATGCGACAGTAGGCGCTTTTCGTTCACGCGTTGTAAACGGTATAATTCATCGTCATGCATGGCATACGACCAGAACGCTAACCACGTTTTAACCACATCAGATTTGGCCTGAAACCCTTCAAAGTTGGCGTTAATGATCGCGTTAATGCGCGCCTGATGGTGGTGGCGTGGGGTTTCGCGCAATGCGCTAATCACCGTCGCCGATAGCTCACGTAGAACCACACGCATGGTTTCTTCTAGCAAGCCATGCTTACCACCAAAATAGTGGTTAATAATGCCTGTCGATACGCCGGCTTCCTTACTGATCAAAGAAATCGTGGCTGCATGCAGCCCTACTCGACCGATGACCGTCATCGTGGCCTTAACCAGCTGCGGTTTCCGTACTTCCGGCATCCCTACCTTAGGCATTACGTCTCCATTCGTTTTTTTAATTGAACGATTAGTTAAAGATAATCTTACACGCTAATCATTAGATCTCAAACATTATTTTTAACCAATTCGCTACACCCCACCCCACGAAAAAACAGCTAGATAAAGCAAAAACAATGATTTAAGTCAATTTTAACCTCACTCTTTTGTCACCTAATTGTTTGTGCTGATAGCAGTATTTATCACCAAATCGCTCGATAAATGACCACAAATACAACTATCATAAGCGATTATTAAGGGCCATAAACAAGAGAAGCGCTATGATTTAGCCTCACTCATTACCAGCGACATCATCATCAAAAACGCTAAAAAGCGTAAAAAACCAACGAAAACCCGCTCATCTCGCCGATCATCAGATAAAACAAGACAAAAATGGAATCGAGCACCAAGCTCTAACGTAATGGTCTCAGAAAAAATCAAGTCTTTGCTTGATAGACAGGAGAGCTAATCCAGCGAGATGTAATATTTAACGTCACCAATGTTTAGGGTGACTATCTTTTTTGCGTTAATGACAAATATGTAGGGATAAAAAAGCGCCCAGGCCATCACAAGATGGACTGGGCGCTCATAAAACAGTTAAACGGCTAACGGTGAGAGAGATTACTCGTAGTTAAGATCCGTTGCTTTACCGGAGAACACACGATAGACAAACACGGTGTACAAGAAGATCATCGGCAACACAAACATGGCACCATAACCCACAATCAATAAGGTACCTGGTGCACTCGCTGCCTCTTGTGCTGTCATTACCCCTGGGACGATGTCCGGAAAGAAACTATAGGCCAAGCCAAAAAAGCTTAATGCGAACAAGAATATCGCGCCAATGAATGGGAATTGGTATCCCACGTCATTTTCAACCGGTACATGGCGTAAATATCGGTCGACCAGCACCATAATCGCCAGACACACTAATGGAACGGGGGCGAGCAGCAAGATCTCAGGGAAGCCAAACCAACGCGCGGCAACCGTTTCACTTACCAGTGGGTTCACAATGCTAATGGCTAAGACGCCTAGCGCGGCTAACCAACCACCACGACGCGACCATTTAGCCGCTCGCTTTTGTAAATCGCCTTCAGTCTTCATCACCAGCCAGGTTCCGCCGATATAGATGTAAGCTGCGGTCACACAAAGGCCACTTAATAAGGCAAACAAGTACGCCCCGATGCTTTCATCAAATGCCAACACATAACGGCCTATCATGTAGCCTTGGGTCATCGCTGCAATAAAAGAGCCGGCTTTAAAGCAACGATCCCAGAGATCTTTGCGTTCAGGCCGCACCTTGGCACGGAAATCGAAGGAGACCCCGCGCAAGATTAATCCCGCTAACATCACTGAGGTCGGCAAGTATAGCTCAGTCAAAATCAAGCTATGTGCGGTTGGGAATGCAATCAACAAAATACCAACCGCCAACACTAACCAGGTTTCGTTGGCATCCCAAAAAGGACCAATCGATGCAATCATGCGATCGCGCTGTGCTTGGTTACAGCTCGGGAGCAACATGCCAACCCCGAGATCGTAGCCATCTAGTACGGCATACATAAATACCGTAAACCCAAAGAGCAATAGATAGATTTCAGGTAAATGTGGTGTGATGGTCATACGTTCACCTCTTTAGTTGACTGCGCGGTGTTTGCGTCGTCAGATTGATACTCTGGCAAACGTTTTTTCGCCAAGAAGAACAGGGTTCGAATGTAGGCCACCATTAACACGGCATAGAGGGTGAGATAGATGGTTAATGAAATCCCTACATTAGAACTGGCGACTGTCGTCACCGCATCCGCCGTCTTCAATACACCTTGAACAAGCCAAGGCTGACGACCAATCTCAGTGACATACCATCCCGATAAGGTAGCGACCCAGCCTGAGAAGGTCATCGCCACAAGCCCCATCAGATGCCACTTAGGCATTGGCTGGTTTCGCCATACACGGTACGCGGTGTACCAGCTCACCAGCAACATGAGCACACCTACGCCTACCATGATTCGAAAACCAAAGAAGAGTGGTTTCACCGGTGGATGATACTCAAAGCTTTCCAAGCCTTTGATTTCACCATCGAGTTTGTGAGTCAGAATCAAACTGGCCAGATTCGGAATACCGATTTCATAGTCGTTTGAACGTGTTTGTTCGTTAGGTACCGCAAAAAGCAGTAATGGCGCGCCTTGCTCGGTCTCCCAGACCCCTTCCATCGCCGCAATTTTCTGCGGTTGATGTTCTAGGGTGTTTAACCCGTGCATGTCGCCGATAAAGATTTGCAGTGGGATCAAAATAGCGGCCGCCGTAATCCCCACTTTCAGTGGCTTGTCTGACACACCGGACGTGGGTGATTTCAATTTCTGATAGGCGGAAATACCGGCAATTAAGAAAGACGCGGTCAGCCCTGACGCTAATAACATATGGCTTAAGCGATACGGCATTGATGGGTTAAAAATAACCTCGAACCAGCTGGTTGGGTGGACCACCCCTTCAATGATCTCAAAGCCGGTTGGTGTGTGCATCCAGCTATTGAGTACCAGGATCCAAAAAGCAGAAATCGTGGTACCAATCGCCACCAGCAAAGTTGCCAGCGTATGCACCCAGTTAGGCACCCGGTTTTTACCGAATAACATCACACCGAGGAAGGTCGCTTCCATGAAAAACGCCGTCATCACCTCATAGCCCAATAAAGGACCCGCAATGTTGCCAACTTTTTCCATGAAGCCCGGCCAATTGGTGCCAAACTGAAAACTCATGGTGATACCAGAGACCACCCCAAGCGCAAAGGTCAGCGCAAACACTTTGACCCAGAAATAATAGGTGTCGAGCCAAATTTGCTCACCTGTGCGATTGTGTCTGAATTTGAAAAACACCAGCATCCATCCGAGTGCAATCGTGATGGTGGGAAAAAGAATATGGAAGCTGATGTTGGCCGCAAACTGCATTCGCGACAACATTAATGTATCTAACATGACATTACCCTCAGGACGTTACTTACCCGATTCTTCGTTGGACTTGCTGTGAAACAACTTGCCCGACAGCTCAAGAAGCCGACCGACACTGCTACCCAGCTTCATCAAATTTTTCAGATGCTCAGGTTTCATTTGCTGCACATCATCAAACCAATGGTTGAACAGCTCCAAAAGATCGTGAATCTCATGTAACTGCGTCACCGCGTGACTGTCTGCGTCGTCTTCGCTTCGCATAAAATGTGAACGCAACATCGATAAGGTGGGGTCGACTTCTCGCTTTTTCCTTTCAGCAAGCACCTGCTGCGCCAACTCCCAGATAGTGCCATTGGGCACGAAGTAATCCTTTCTATCTCCGGGGGTACGCTGTGAACGGATTAAATTCCAGCCTTGCAACTCTTTGGTTGCCATACTGACGTTGCCGCGAGAAATGTTGAGTGCAGACACAATGTCGTCAGCGCTTAAAGGATGTTCGCTTAGCACAATCAGCGCTAGCATTTCACCGACTGAGCGATTAAAGCCCCAACGGCTTCCCATCTCACCAAAGTGCATCACGACGTTGCGTAATTCTTGTGACAACTCCATTTTGATCTCCCTCACAATGCGTCTGAGGGATAATACGGAGTTTCTTTGCGTGGGATCAATGAAAATTTGGAATTTTCAGAAATTATTGAAAATAGAAAAGGAATTTAGTTACAAACTGTAAGGATGCTTTATGAAAATGTTACACAGGCTGATATGTGAACATGATCTTAATCACAAAGAATACGTAAGAACGCAGGGAAAAGGAAGCACGGCGACGCATAGATACACATAATTATTGTGTTTCTAAACATGACTCAAAACAGCAAAAATCACAGGCTACGCTAGATTCCATGATGACATGAGAGAAAAGATCAAACGCTACAAACGTTGCACTCTATAATAAGCACATGTGCGTAAACTTTATGCACAACAAGTTGAATACGCTCATGCCTAACCAATGAACAGAAGGAAGTTTGCTGCCATGTTCAAAAAGACACAGCGAGAATTGGATACCTGCCAAACGGAAAAAGCCGCACTCCAAGCTGAGCTCGATGCCATCAATACACATATTGCGACTATTACCTTCTCGCCTGACGGCACCATTACGAGTGTAAACGATAAACTCCTAAGTATTATTGGTTACGGTCGTGATGAGGTTATCGGCCAGCATCACCGCGCGGTTTGTTTCGAAGAAACCGTTAATGACCCAAGTTACCAACAATTTTGGCAATCACTCGCGCAAGGTAAACCACAGAAAGGCGTATTTCGTCGCCGCCATCAGCATGGACAAGAAATTTGGATGGAAGCGACTTATGTACCGATCAAAGATACCAGCGGCAAAGTAGTCAGCGTTCGAAAATTGGCAGCGGATGTCACTAAACAGCACAAAGAGAGCTTACGACAACAATCTATTCTGGCTGCTATCGATCGTTCATTGGCGGTGATTGAATTTGAACCTGACGGCACAATTGTTCGTGCAAATGATAATTTCCTGGCCGCGGTGGGCTACCAAGCACGAGAAATTGCAGGCCAGCATCATGAGATATTTTGTGATCACGCGTTTTATGAAGATAACCCAAACTTCTGGGCATCACTAGCCAGCGGCCAATTCACGTCTGGCCAATACTTGCGTCGTGATAAACATGGTAATGAAGTTTGGCTCGAAGCAACGTATAACCCCGTTTTTGATGTCAATGGTAAAGTCTATCGCGTGATCAAGTTCGCGACTGCAATCACTGATACAGTGAAGAAAAATCAAGCCGTTAATCAGGCGGCAGAGCTTGCTCAAGCATCATCAGAACAAACACTCAAGCATAGTGAAAACGGTAGCGCCTTACTACAAGAAGCCGTTCAGCGATCGCAAAACGTCACCGACCAAGCTGTCGAAGCCGCTAATCAGGTAAATCAGCTCAGTGAGCATGCACAGAGCATTGAAAACATCGTCACCACGATCAAACAAATCGCCGAACAAACTAACTTGCTCGCACTCAATGCAGCGATAGAAGCAGCGCGCGCGGGTGATCAAGGCCGTGGATTCGCGGTTGTTGCCGACGAAGTTCGAGGTTTATCACAACGCACCAGCAAGTCCACCACAGAAATTGCCGATGTCGTCGATGAAAACCTACAACTGATCAAAGGGGTGAGTGAGGCAATGGAAAGAGTCACTGAACAATCAACCATGGGGCAAGAAAAAGTCACCGCAGCCGATAACGTGATGAGTGATATTCACGCAGGTGCAGAAGAAGTGTCGGCAACCGTTCGCGGTCTCACACATTAAAAGTAGACCTTCACCACCAACGCGTAATGGACGAATAAAGTGGATGAGAAAATAAGATGCAACCCCATATAAATGACGTGACTTCGTTAAAGTTGTCAGAGCTAATCCTAGCCTTGAGTACGGCGCTCGATATGACTGAAGGACAGCCACCCGAACACTGTATGCGTTGTGCATGGATGGGGATGAAGCTCGCAGATACGTTGCAAATCAACGACCAACAGCGTCATGACTTATTTTATTCCCTTCTGCTAAAAGATGCCGGATGTAGTAGTAATGCTGCACGTATTTGCGAACTATACCTCACCAATGATTTAGCATTTAAACAAAGCTACAAGGTAGTGGACGGTAGCTTATCCAGCGTACTGAATTTCGTACTAAAAAATACCGGCGTAAAGCGTGGGTTTATGCAGAAGCTCTCGACCACACTCGATATCATTCGTCATGGCGACATGTATGCGCAAGAGCTGATCGAAACGCGATGTACCCGTGGTGCCGATGTCGCACGCGATTTACGTTTTAGTGAAAGCGTTGCTGAAGCCATCTACGCGCTGGATGAACACTATGATGGTGGTGGGCGTCCTGATCAGTTAAAGGCCGATCAGATCCCCTTGTTTTCGCGCATCGCATTGATGACGCAAGTCATTGATGTCTTCCGAACCGAGTCCGGTGTCGACGCCGCACTCCGCGAGCTGAAAAACCGTCGCGGCACTTGGTTTGACCCCGACCTCGTCGATACCTTTTTACAGCTGGCTCACGAACCGCAATTTTGGCGGCAACTGGATAGCCCCACATTAAAAGAAGAAGTCCTGTCGATGACGCCTGCCAACACATGCATTTGGGTCGATGATGATTATATGGATGACATTGCAGCTGCCTTTGGGCGTATTGTTGATGCCAAAAGCCCTTTCACCTCGGGTCACAGTGAACGTGTCTCCGTATACGCTAGCTTAATTGCTGACGAGTTAAACATCAGTGAACATGATAAAAAATGGCTAAAGCGTGGCGCGTTACTGCACGATATTGGCAAACTCGGCGTAAGCAATAATGTGCTCGATAAGCCGGGAAAACTGGATGACGAGGAATGGGAGCACGTTAAACGCCATGCTGCACTGAGTAAAACCATCTTATCGAAAATCCACCAATTCGATCACCTCGCCAAGTTCGCTAGCGCCCATCATGAAAAGCTCGATGGCTCAGGGTATCCAGACGGCATGCAGGGCGATGACATTTCCCTGCTCACTCGCATTATTACCACCGCAGATATTTTTGATGCTATCACTGCTGAGCGTCCCTATCGTGGCCCTATCCCAATGAACAAAGCCTTATCCATCATGAAAGAAGAAACTGGCACGGCAATCGACGCGCGCTGCCTACAAGCGTTAATCGCAGGTCTCGAGCGTCTTCCTGAGCATTTTATTGTTCATGACGATACATCGATCACATCATAGGCTTAACCTATCAGGTATATAGGTTAACTCCATTTTCCTTTTTTAATTCGGGACGTTATTCTATTTTCATCAATCGAAACAACACAGTTTCCAGTGTTCAATTTTCGCGATAGCGCGACGATTTAACACATTGATTTTGCCACTAAGGAGGCATTAGATGAGTAAACAATCAGCATTGATCGGATTGGACAGCACCAAAGCTGCAGATTTAGCAGCTCGCCTAGATACGCTATTAGCAAACTACCAAGTGCTGTACACCAATGTGCGTGGTTTTCACTGGAACATCAAAGGCGGCGACTTCTTTGAGCTACACGTAAAATTCGAAGAGATCTATACCGATCTGCAAACTAAGATCGATGAAGTAGCCGAGCGCATTCTTACTATTGGTGGTACCGCTGAACACCGCTTCAGTGAATATTTGAAAATCAGTGAAATCAAAGAGCATGCACCAGAGGCGAACGGTCAAGCCGGTCTACGCGCCATTGTTGACGGGTTTAGTGTATTAATTAGCCTACAACGTGACATTATGAGCCTTGCTGGTGAAGCTGACGACGAAGGCACATCAGCACTAATGAGCGATTACATCCGCGAACAAGAAAAATTACTGTGGATGTTCAACGCATACTTGAACTAATTACCTGTTCGATAACGTAAAAATAGCCCGCTTTGTCGGGCTATTTTTTTATGTCTCTCGCCTTTAAACACGTTTGATAGATCGCTCGCCTAGCGTCATTTAACTCGCCTGGCGTTAACTGATTCAGCGGTGTAAGGTGTTTCTGGTAAAGGCAAAGCTAGCCGTTCGACGTAATTCACTTTGATAGCGCCTTGGTACTCAAAATGCGTCACGATCGCGCTCAAGTGTTCCGATTTAGCGGGACGTTTAACGGGAAGCGAGACCTTCACCGGGCTCGGTGTGTTTTCCGCGCTACTTGTCACATAAATTGGCGTTTGCTCGATCCATCGGTACGCATCATCTAGCCATAGCCAATAAGCGGCTGCCGGCGCGCAACTGGTTGGCGTGTTGGGCAAATCCACCGTTAATTGTTGATCAGGATGGCCGATTAGTTTCACCCAAGGGCGCCGCGGTAATCCGTAAACGACCAAGCTGTAGTGCTGCCCACCTAAACGCAGTTCGTAAACACCTGGATCCACTTGGGTAAAAAGTTGTCCTGATTCAATTTCTTGAAATCCAGTTTGAGCGCCTAATATTTCACTGATCACCGTCTGACCATTGGGATCAGTGAGCGTAACCAAAATTGCACGCGATACATGCTCAGCCGATAGTTTGATTTCATAACCTAGGCTTGATGCTCCTGCGCGTCGCACAAAAGAAATGGTAAGCCCTTGTGGAATATCCTTTCCATTCGGCTCAGTCAGGCGTTGACCACAATCTGTTTGATTGATGATCGCATGTTTGAGCGCGGCCCAATGCTGGGTAGCAATCTGTTCTTGCGATAGTGCAAAAATAAGCTCCTGCCAAGCAACAGTAGGTCGGTCGGCGGCTAATGCCTGGTAGGTCTGTTGCATGGGCGTATCACCAAACCAGGCTTGCTCAGCGTTTACTTTTACGCTTAGCATCGCGAATCCGAGAACCAGCAAGCGTCCCCATCGTGTCATAGCATCACCAATCGATAGCCCACTCCTCGATGCGTCTCTATTGCTAAATCGGGCAATTTTTGTCGTAACCGCAACACATGATTATCCACAGTACGAGTGGTGGGAAACGCTTGATAACCCCAAATCTTGTTGAGTAATTCTTCACGATGAAAAACTCGCCCTGGGTTTTGTATTAACAATAATAACAGGTCAAATTCTTTCGGTTTCAACATCACGGATTCATTCTGCCAATAAACATTCCGCGATCCCGGCTCAACCTTGATCGGTCCATACAAAAGCTGGCTCTCGCCCAAAGGTCGAAGCTGGGCATAAATTCGCGCGAGCAACTCTTGATGTGAAAAAGGTTTAACCACATAGTCTTTTGCTCCTGCCATGAGCCCTTCAACTCGTTGTTCTACTTCAATTTTCGCGGTCAGTACAATAACAGGGAGCGCTTTTAAGGAAAGCCAGTGAGGAAGCTGAATCAAGCTATCACCGTCGGTCAGTTGCCGGTCTAAGATAACGAGATCGGCGTGATACCAGTGCTTCTCTACCTTGTGGCTATCAACTAACCAAGTACATTGGAAACCGTAGCTCTCAAAAAATTGACGTAGGCCCTCACCCAACAAGGTGTCATCTTCAATCAATAGCAAATGGCTCATTGGGGTAACTCCAACATGCAGCAAGTAGGATGACGTCTAATCAAAAGTTTACCCCCCATTTGCCGCATTAACCGCGCGACTAAAAATAATCCAATCCCCATATTGTGCTCAGACTTTGGTGCTTTACAGCGGCGCCAAACGCGTTGCCACCATGAAGGAAAAGCGCCATCATCATAGACACACACTCGAATTCGCTTGCCGACATGTACTCGGATCCAAACTTTATTGCCACCGTGTTGATGCGCATTTTGTATCAGATTTTTCAAACAAATAGAGAGCCAGTAGAAAGGCAATGTTAATGTCTTATCTTGGTTTAACGTGTAGTCAATGTCATAGCAGTCACACACGTTATCTAACCACTCGGATAACGAGGCTGTTTGCGTTTTAAACTGCTCGCTTTTATCGGTACTTAAATATCCCTTGCTGGTTTCCGTCAGTTGGTTGAGCCGTTGATGGTCGGCCAATAAACGCCACAACACATCTTGCGTACAGTCATCCAGCTTATCGAATTGATTGCGCAACATCTCAACCGTCAGACCCAAACTGGCAATGGGTGTTCGCAGTTCATGGGTGAGTAACTGGAGGATAAACTGGCGCTCGCGCCGCTGTTGGTACCTATCATAAACACTGCGCGCTAACCCCAGCACTAGCGCCCCAAAAATAGCCACCAAAATAGCAATCATGACGCCTCGATAAGCGGGATGTAACTGATTACAAATATTACCATATCGGTAGTCACAGCCCGTTGAGTGGGTCGATAGGCTCAAACGATAATTATCGGCGATCGACGTCCATTGTGTGCGAGGTAACGCTTTCCACCCTTCTTCCCCATTTAACCACAGACGGTCTCCATCCAAATAGGCACGATAACCGTTAAGCAAGGCATCACGCCCTGACTGACTAAGCGCGGCCAGTGCGTCATGCAAAGGGTGATTTTTATTGGCGAGAGTCACACGCTCTACCAGTTCAGGCGGTGGTGTCTTTATTGCGTAATGGCTTAAATAACGCTCGGCGTAACTCCCCCCAGCAGGATGAAGCAGCGGATTTTTTTCAAACCATTCAACCGGTAAAGGCTGTTCTCGACAAAGCGCAAGCTCGAAGCGCTGAGCAACTAACAGCCTTGGTACCACAATGCGCGGATTAGGTTGGCAGGTTTGAACGACCTGGTAGAGAGCGCTCAGATCTTGCCAATCAAAATGTTCAAAATCTGGATATTGTGCCTGGCTCACTAAAAGCGCTTGAGGATAAGCGTTTAAAGCCGGCTGAGCGACCATCAGGGTCCCTGCTTGCCACGCTTCATCGTAAAACCCCTTAAGCTGCGTTTGTAGATCGCTCGCCATCACTTGGCTACTCACCAAGATAGCTATCCATGCCACCCACATTCGCCTTATCACCACGTCACGCCTCCATTGGGCCCACTGCTGCCTGTATATTTAATGATCATAGTCGAGTCATGCCAAGCTGTGTCACCCAGGTGTCAACAGACGATAATAGAAGACAGACTCTCATATCATCCCAAAAAATCAGTTGGTTGTGCACATATCAGTTTGTCGTGTAAATAGGCGGTGGAATTCACAGGAAAATGATGGTGTATTGTTCGAGAAGCATTTGATTTTAGGGGGGGACAGAAAGGGCGGAGACCTCCCCAGCTACATCCCGGCACACACGTCCCAAGCGCGGGCTGCTTCCTTCCGGACCTGACCCAGTACACAAGATAGTGTTGCGGGAGAACCAAGGAGGCCTCCATCGATATGTCGTTAAGCTTGCTTAACTGCGGGGCATTATGTGGCAAGGCTGGATGCAATGCAAGGAGGATTCGTTTTCTTACCGATTAACTGTTGATCTTATAAGCAATTATCACTTAATTATCGTCTGAGTCTTCCAAGAGTAAATACTCACCTACCCAGATAGCCGCCAGCATAGTGGCCCACGCCACCAGTAACGACATCGTTAATTGATAGGGAACACGCCAAGCAATAACTAAAAACGGCACGCACGGCAAAATGTGCATCGCAAGGTGACGTGAAGCGGCTAAACGCGGTGTAAGCGCCACCCACTGTAACAGCCCAATCATCGCAACCACTGCCACGCTCCACAGCGCGGATGGCCACCCAACCGCCGCGGCCAGAATGGGAAGCACTAGCCAAGCGCCACGGCGAGGTGGTTGGTAGCCCGGCCAATATTGCATCGATAGCCATAACCCGCATAACGCCGCAAGTTGAAGAGCCAAAAACCAGGGAGCCCCGCCTAATTTTGCTTCCGACTGCAAAGCCATTATCCCTGCGAAAATAGCGAGCATCACAGCCCCAAGTAACCACTTAACATGGGGATGTCGGTCAGGATTAAACCATAAAGATAACGCTGGCAAGATCAGCAAAGTACTTGCCGCAAGCAAAGCAGGTAACTGCGGTAAAGAAAGGGCCAAGGCCGCCATTCCCAACAGCAATAACCAACTCGCCAATTTGTCTGGGTAGAAGAAAAACAACGTAGGCGCCATGATCGCTAACCCATGTAAGGCATCGCCGGCACTGATACTCGCAGCAATAGCAATCGCTAGCACGATCGCGGGCCAAACTAATGAGGAAATCCGCATGCACACTCCTTGTGCTGTGGTCATGATTCCCAGTGTAGCGACTAGTTGTCGGATCGTACCAGCGTAATGGTTGGATCATAGGTGTGATTCGTATCCGTGATCACTTTATTAACCGTATTGGTGATAAATAACGGGCGTTCACTGACATCAATTTGCGCGGTGATCACATAATCATGAGAAGCAGAAATTTGGCTTGGATCGTAATTTAGCGCGAAGTGGAGGGGCACTTGCTGACCTTCAGTCACAAAAGACTGTCGGCTAATCACTTTACCCGGCGAGTCCATTTTTTTTATTTCTACCAAACGCACAGTGACACTGGCAGTCTCGGGTAAAGCAAGGCGCTCACGATAGACCAAAGTACCAGAAATATTCGCTAAATCATTGGGTTGGCTATTACCAGAGCAAGCGGTAAACACTAGAGCAGTAAATAAGGCGAACAACAGAAACGTTAGTTTCTTCATTAAAGAATCCTCACCGAAACGCGTTTGAATGCGGCAAAAACGCTAAGGTTATGATAGCTTGAACAATAACAATGGAAGCATAGCATGAATCAAGGACTTATGAGCCAACCACTGACAGAACTCTTACAACTGCTGCAGCTTGAGCGATTAGACACCGGCCTATATCGCGGCCAAAGTGAGAATCTTGGACTGCCACAAGTGTATGGCGGGCAAGTGATTGGTCAAGCGCTCTCTGCCGCGAAAACATCCATCGAAGCCGATCGCTTTTTGCACTCATTTCACAGCTACTTCCTGCGTCCAGGCGACCCGGAACAACCGATCATCTATGATGTTGAGATACTCAGAGATGGAAAAAGTTTCAGTACTCGACGAATAAAAGCCGTACAGTACGGCAAACCGATTTTCTATCTTACCGCATCGTATCAAGAGGAAGAGGAAAGTTTCGAGCATCAAAACACGATGCCGACAGACGTGCCCGCTCCGGAAACTTTGCGCTCGGAGCAATCACTGGTCGCAGATATTGCCCATAAACTACCCGCCAATGTTGTCAAAGCGTTTGGCAGTGATAAACCAATAGAAGTTCGCCCTGCGACTGTGATCAATCCACTGAAGCCAGAGACGGCCCCAGCGAAGCAATATCTCTGGATCCGTGCTAACGGTGAAGTCGGCGATGACTACCATGTCCACCAATACTTGCTGGGCTACGCGGCGGATTGGGGGTTTTTGGTCACTGCGCTACAACCTCACGGGGTAACATTACTGACCCCAGGCATGAAAGTGGCTACTATTGATCACTCTATGTGGTTCCACCGCCCGTTTAGAATGGATGAGTGGTTGCTGTTTGCGATTGAAAGCCCCTCCGCCAGTGGTGCACGTGGATTTGTTCGCGGAGAGCTTTTTAACCAACAAGGTGACCTAGTAGCTTCTGCTACTCAAGAAGGGTTAATGCGTAAGCTCTCCTAGCGCTCAGCGACGCTATTCGCGGCAAACAAGGGGCCTCAGCCCCTTTATAATTCTCTTACCTATGACACGACTAAGCCTGCGCTTCTTCCTCAAGCGCCGCCAAGTGAGCGCTGGCTTGCTGAAGCTGGTACATCTGCCAGTAACGCCCTTGCTGGCGTAGCAGGCTTTGATGACGCCCTTGCTCAATCACGCGGCCGCGATGCAAGACCAAGATGTTATCGGCCTCGGCAATAGTCGATAAACGGTGCGCAATCACTACCACTGTCATCTGCTGACGTAACCTATTTAATGCTTGCTGAACAAGCTCTTCGGTACCGGAATCGATATTGGCGGTGGCTTCATCAAGGATCAATATTTTAGGCTGACGGACTAACACCCGCGCTAGAGCCAATAGCTGACGTTGCCCAGCTGAGAACGTCATCCCCCCCTCGCCCAATGGAGTCTCTAAACCAGCAGGTAAGCCTTTCACGTACTCTGCCAATGCTACTTGCTCTAATGCATGCCAAATCACAGCATCGTCCAGTGTCTGTCCCAGCGCGATATTTTCTTTTAAGCTGCCGGTTAACATGTGCGGATCTTGTTGCACCATCGCCACGCCCTCGCGCAAACTTTGATGGCTTAAGGTTTCAATCGGCAAACCACCCAGCGTTAACGTGCCTTCTCCTGGGCGATAAAACCCCATGAGTAATGACGCTAAGGTTGATTTACCGCTCCCCGTATGACCGACCAACGCCAGAAAGCCGCCCGCAGGAACGTCTACATTCACGTCGGACAACACTGGCGTTTCGCCATCATAAGAGAAGGATATATCACGCAGTGCAATGGCACCGTCAGGAATCGGTGTACTGTCATGACCATATTGCTCAGGCGGCGTATCCATCATTTCAAACAATCGCTCTCCCGCTGAAATCGCCTGCTGCAACAGTGATAATTGTTGCATCATCTCAATCAGCGGCTCAGTGATTCGACCCAGGTAACTCAAAAAAGCATAGAGCACCCCGACGCCAATCACTTCCATTCCACTGACGCCGAAAATTGCCACTAAGGACAGCAAGGCGGCACCGGAGAGCAAATCAATCAAGGGACGCAAATAAATACCATTGAGACGCTGAATCGTGACCATGGCATCCAAGTGATCCGCGGTCATCGTTTGAAAGCGGGAAGAAAACGCCTGCTCTTGCTGCATCAATTGGATAAGATTCATGCCCTGTACCGACTCGTTCATCACCCCGTTGATATCAGCAAGTCGGTCTCGCGCTCGGCGATAGGCGGGCGCTGAGCGTTTTTGATACCGTACCATTACCAAGATGACACAGGGCAATAACACCAGCACGACTAGCGTCAGTTCAATACTGAGCAGCAGCATCGCCACCAGCATCACGCTAATCAAGGCGATGTTGCGTAAAAAAGTCGAAAGCACCGACACATACAGCTCTTTCAAGGATTCGGTATCATTGGTTAAGCGCGAGACAATCCGCCCCATCGGCACATAGTCAAACGCGGATAACGGCTGTTTGATAACGTTGGCAAACACGGTTTTTCGAATCCGCTGAATAATCGCCACCGCCATGGTGTTAAAGCGTAACTCGTACTGATACTGGAAGCCGGCCGAAACAATGGTGGATACAATGTACCCCACCGCAAGCGCCCACATGATCATCGCCGGATAATGGTCTTTGGCAACATAGCTATCAAGAAAGATTTGCACCAAATAAGGGCCGGTCACTTCCGCCACCGCGGCTACCAATAAGAAAATGGCGGCAATCACAAACTGGCGACGATCGCGACGCATATAGCTTAATAGCCGATATAAAATCTCTCGCTTAGTCATTGCGCGGCTCCTCATCGGCATCCAGTGCCGCTTCCAGCTGCTGATATTGATGCATTTCTTGATACCATCCTGGCTGTTGAATCAATTGACGATGCTGACCGCGCTCGCGTATTTGGCCATGACTAAGCACCACGATTTCGTCGGCGCTTTCCAAGGCCGATAAGCGGTGAGCAATCACGATCGTGGTACGCGTTTGTTGATGCTGTTGTAGATTCTGCAAAATCCGATGTTCGGTGTCACCATCAACCGCCGACAAGGCATCATCCAAAATCAAGCACTCGGCACCCACCAATAATGCGCGAGCAATCGAAATGCGCTGCTTTTGACCACCGGACAGAGTAATCCCCTTTTCTCCAACAGCCGTTTGATAACCCTGCGGCAACTGACGAATATCCTCGTCAATACAAGCCAAATGGGCCGCGTGTTCAATCTCCGTTTGAGTTGCGTCGGGGCGACCGAGGGCGATGTTTTCCGCAATCGAGCGCGAGAACAAAAACGGTGTTTGCGTCACCACCGCAAAACGTTGTCGCCACGACGACAAATCAGCGTTCGCAATCGATACATCACCATAACGAATATCGCCTTTTTCCAACTTAGTCAGATGCAATAGAAGTTGTAACAAGGTGGATTTGCCACTGCCAACCGGGCCCGCAATCCCCAGCATTGCCCCAGGCGGGAGGATCACATGGATATCTTTGAGGGCAAAACTGTCATCCGGTTGCCACTTAAACTGCTCAATGGCCAGCGTCAACGGCTGCATGGTGTCAG
This sequence comes from Salinivibrio sp. AR640, assembly GCF_001995405.1. Lineage (NCBI taxonomy): Bacteria > Pseudomonadati > Pseudomonadota > Gammaproteobacteria > Vibrionales > Vibrionaceae > Salinivibrio > Salinivibrio sp. AR640. The sequence continues at coordinate 187,481 of NZ_MUFD01000001.1, forward strand.
GCAGCGACGTGTCACCGCCAACAATGTCTGGCTGCTCTTGCAGCAACGCATCAATCCGCGTCCAAGCGGCACGCCCACGCTCAATGATATTAAATAGCCACGCCACCGCGAGCATCGGCCAAATCATCAGGCCTTGATACAAAGTAAATGCGGTAAGATCCCCAAGCGAAATCTCACCAGTGGCGACCAAGTAGCCGCCGCCAGACACGGTTAGGAAAAACGAGGCGCCAATGGTGCCTTGGATCACCGGCGAAAACAGCGCATCAACCCGCGCCACCGCAAGGTTTTTCTCCCCAGTACGATCGGCAACTTGATCAAACTGATTCATTTGATGCTGCTCTAAGCCGAATGCACGCACCATACGCACTGCTGACAGTGAGGACTGACTCACCTCTGACAGCTCAGAAAATGCTGCTTGTGATTCGGTGAAGGTATGATGCAAACGACGACCAAAGCGATTAACCAGCACCGCCATCACCGGCATCGGTAGCAGCGCTAAAAGCGTCAGCTGCCAGCTGATTTGGCTTACCATCACAATCAATACCGCCGCACCTGTGATAATGGAATCACCCGCGGTCAGGACTCCCTCTCCGGCGGTCATCACCACCGCTTTCACATCATTAGTGGAGCGCGCCATGATATCGCCACTCGGATAGCGACGGAAAAAATGCGGAGATTGGCGAGTAAAGTGATCATAAAGCCGATTGCGCAGCACAGTACCAAGCTCGGCCGCGGCACCAAATAGCCACACTCGCCACACAATGCGTAGCACATACACTACTACCCAAATGGCCAGCATGCCTGCCAGTAGCCACATCAGTAGCTCAGTAGAAATCTCTCCCGCGACCACGCCATCAACCACATGACCCACGGCCATCGGTGGGATCAGCTCGAAGACAGAGACAAATACCAAAATAATCATGGCGCCGAGATAACGACGCCATTCACGTTTAAAGAACCAGCCTAACTGCCAAAACACCTTCATGAGGTCTCCTTTTTATCCCCGCCTTTTTATCATCACAACGACCTATCGGATCGGTAAGGCGGTGGTGTACTTAAGCGCTTCCATGGCGAATGTTGATGTCACATTATTCAGACTTGGCACAGAATTGACCAGCTTTTTATAAAAATGATCAAATCGAGTCATATCAGCCACCTGCACCTTCATCATGTAATCATACTCGCCTGCCATGCGGTAGAATTCCATCACCTCAGGGAACTCGGTTACCACCTCGGTAAAGGTCTTGTACCACTGCTCACTATGGTCATTGGTTTTGATATGGACGAAGGCGGTAAATGCGAGGCCAACGGTTTCCGGGTCAAGCAATGCCACCCGACCACGGATCACGCCTTGTGATTCCAGCCGTTTCAGCCGCTTCCAACAGGGAGTCGTGGTTAAATTCACCCGTTCGGCCAGCGCGGACACAGACCAGTTGGCATCTTCCTGCAGCGCCGCGAGTAAAGTACGATCTATCTCATCTAATGTGACAACCATAAAAATATATTCTCTTTAATCTTTTTATATGAGTTTTATTTTCTCTTTTGGCGTCATTATAGAGCAAAAATAGCAAGGTTTTTATCCTGCGCTTTGCGTAAACTGGTACTAATCACGTATTCGGAGACGCATGATGACAACCCCACCTCTTTGCCATACTTGGGTCGGTAACGCGATTCGCCTGATTGAAGCGGACTTTAAACGCTCTGCAGATACCCATTTAATCAAGCTCGACCTCCCTAGCTTCGCGGATATCGATATCTATCTGAAAGACGAAAGTACCCATCCAACCGGTAGCCTAAAGCATCGCTTGGCGCGCTCTTTGTTTTTGTACGGCTTATGTAATGGTTGGATTGATGAACACACCACCATCATTGAAAGCTCATCAGGCAGTACTGCCATTTCCGAAGCGTATTTTGCTCGCCTACTTGGCTTACGGTTTATTGCTGTGGTGCCCAAAAACACTGCGTGTAAGAAGATTGAGCAAATTCGTTTTTATGGCGGTGAAGCGCACTTTGTCGAGCGGTCAGACCAGATCTATGCCGAGTCTCGCCGCCTTGCTAAGGAGCTCAATGGCCATTACATGGACCAGTTTACGTATGCAGAGCGAGCGACGGACTGGCGTAGCAATAACAACATTGCCAACCGTATTTTTGATCAAATGCAGTACGAGCGCTTCCCGATCCCTCGCTGGATTGTGATGAGCCCGGGTACAGGTGGCACCTCAGCGACCATTGGCCGCTACATTCGCTATCGCTGCCAACCCACTCAACTGATGGTGGCCGATGCTGAGCACTCGGTATTTCACGATTACTTCCTCACCGGCGATAAAAACTTAACGACGGATGAGAGCAGTCGGATTGAAGGGATTGGACGGCCACGTGTCGAGCCCAGCTTTATTCCCGGCGTGATTGATAGAATGACCACAGTGCCGGACACTCACAGTATCGCCACCATTCACTGGTTAGAAAGCCAGCTTGGCCGCAAAGCCGGTGCGTCCACGGGTACTAACCTGTACGGCGTCTTGATGCTGGCGAATGAAATGCGCGCCAACGGCGAGAAAGGCTCTATCGTCACCTTACTATGTGACAGCGGCGAGCGCTACCTAGACACCCATTACAACCCTGATTGGGTACGCGAGCACATTGGGGCGCTCAACCAAGCGACCCATGATTTGCAGACTTTGTTGGGGTAACGCGCCATCGTCTATACAGACGTTGGATAAACAGGCGCGTTAATATATAGATCAGGCGTAGGTCGGCATAAGCGCTGGGACGATATTAAACTTGTCACTCGGTGCAGCCGGCGCGCCCGCTGCACGGCGCCTCCGACATCGTAGATCAAATTGGTGCCAATCGCGAATGGCATCATTGATATTAAAGTACGCGTAGGTCGGCATAAGCGCCAGCACAATGCCAATCATTATCACGATATGGGCCGCGCGCCATCCGACATCAAAGCCAAAGATTAACCTCGATGTCAAATTTGGCACCGATCGTGACAGGCGCCCGTTGACAATGTGCACTTATCCAACAATGTCCCGGGGCTTGTGTCACCTACGCCGATGGCACCATCAATGTATAAATTTTGTCATTGTATGCATTCCCACGCAGGAGCGTGGGAACGAGCAATCGTCGCCGATGGCACCATCGATATATAAACCTGGCGTAGGTCGGCATAAGCGCCAGCACAATGCCAATCATTATCACGATATGGGCCGCGCGTCATCCGACATTGGTGGTAAATTTGGCACCGATTGTGACAGGCGCCCGTTGACAATGTGCACATACCCATCATCGTACTGGGGCTTGTGTCATCGTCGCCAATGGCACCATCGATGTATAAATTTTGTCATTGTATGCATTCCCACGCAGGAGCGTGGGAACGAGTAAAAAGCGTATCGTGCCTGTCCCTGTAGAAAAAGTGCCTAGGTCCTAGGATCCTAGGACCTAGGCACTGCTTTTATAGCTTACGGTAAAGATCAAACCCGGCGGGCACGAATAGTGCGGCCTTTAACTTTACCTTCATTGAGCTTACGCAACGCGGCTTTAACGCAAGATTGTGACACTGCAATAAACGCCACATTATCGAGCACATTGATTTTACCCACCTGTTTACCGTCAATACCATCTTGACCGGTTAGTGCGCCTAAAATATCGCCCGCGCGTACTTTTTGCTTTTTACCCGAGTCAATCATCAAGGTTGCCATCTCAGGCTGATAAGGCGTAGTGTCGAGCAAATGCTGCGGCGGCAGGGCTTCGGGGAGAAAATCGCGGTCATACTGATCGCCAATCATCGCCAGCTTATAGTGCTCAGCATCGTTATACAGCGAACACGCCACCCCTTTTTTGCCAGCGCGACCGGTACGGCCGACGCGGTGCACGTGAGTTTGCGGATCGTGGGCGAGTTGATAGTTGATCACCATATCCATGTCATCAATGTCTAAGCCTCGCGCGGCGACATCAGTGGCCACCAGCACCGAGGCACTTTTGTTGGCAAATTTTACCAAGGTGCGCTCACGGCCACGCTGTTCAATATCACCATGCAAGGCAACGGCGCTAAAACCATCATCTTCTAAGTTGTCGCACACTTGTTGTGTTTGGACTTTAGTCGTACAGAACACCACACAACTTTGCGGCTGAAAGTGTAATAACAGTAGCTTTAACGCTTGGTAACGCTGCGTGTTGTCATCAACTTTATAGACGTGCTGCGAGATTGTACTTTGCGTTTTCACCTCATCCACTTTAACGGAGACAGGGTGGCTCAGCACTCGCTGGGCAATCGCATTGATCGAGCGCGGGAAGGTGGCGCTGAATAATAAGGTTTGGCGATGAGCGGGAACACGCGCAATGATAGCATCCAAGGTATCTTGGAAGCCCATATCCAGCATCTGATCGGCTTCATCCAACACCAAGGTTTCAACATCATCGAGGCGCAATGTACCCTTGCGTAAATGATCGTCGACACGCCCTGGAGTGCCGACAATAATGTGTGCACCATGCTCCAGTGAGCCAATTTGCGGGCCAATCGATACCCCGCCACACAGCGTCAGTACTTTGACATTATGGCGGCCACGCGCCAACTTGCGCATCTCCTCAGCGACTTGCTCGGCCAACTCACGGGTTGGACACAGCACCAAGGATTGCACGCGAAAGCGCTTCACGTTCAGTTTGGCTAACACGCCAAGGCTAAACGCCGCTGTTTTCCCTGAACCTGTCTTTGCTTGAGCAATAATGTCTTTACCATCGAGCACAGACGGCAAGCTCTGCGCCTGAATCGGTGTCATTTCGGTGTAACCCAGCGTCGCTAAGTTATCGAGTAAATCAGCAGGTAACGCGAGCGAGGAAAAAGCGGTATCAGTCAAAGTCGTATCCACAGCAAAAGTAAACAAAGCCGCGCCCAAGCACGGCCAAAAAGGGGGCGTATCATACCAGAATCTGGCTGCTGCCACATTAGTCGATTATAGCCACACGCTTTGCTCCCTACTTTGTCACTTTATTCATTCTGTTACGCAATTGTTAGACCAAGCTCCGTATTTACACTTGCCCAGCTTGTCTTGTCATTGTGCTTGGTGTGCAATCAAGGCACACAATAAAGGAGGATTGTCTTGTGGCAAATATCCCAGTAGAAAACTACCCACTCTCTCATACGCAGGCGATTGTTTGGAACGACATGGACGCCCTGCAACACATCAATAACACCGTGTACTTTCGCTATTTTGAAGATGTGCGCGTGGTGATGCTTGAAAAACTGGAAGTGTTCGAGCTAGCTAAACGACTGCATGTTGGCCCGGTGGTCGGCTCGACCCGCTGCGATTATCGCGCCCCTTTGGTGTATCCAGATACCATCACCACCGTGGCTTGGGTGGAAGATATTCAAGAAAAGCGCTATGCGATGAAGTATGAAATCTACAGTCACAATCAAGAACGCTGTGTGGCCGAAGGCGAGGCTTTGATTGTCTATTGCGATTTTAAAACCGGTAAAAGCTGCCCCATCCCAGCTGAAACGCTCGAAGGGTTAAAAGCCTTTGCCGCGAAAGAATAACTTTTAAACTCTAGTTTCTGTGATGTAGCTACTAATAAAAAGAGCCTACTTATTCTGGAGGCTCTTTTCCAAAAAGGCATTCTCAATAACGGTCACATGCGTACCAGTTATCCGGCCAATCCCAAATATACTCTGAGTTTATCATCACTTTTATTTTTTCCTCAGTAGCATCCTCAGTATAGCCCACCACTTTATCTTCTATGGAAACAAAGCATATTTTTGTTCCCTTAGTCAGAACCTTCTCTCGAGTATCTAAGCTTCTCACTTTCAATTTTTTAAGCTTTTCTTCCTTTCTTCTTTTCTTCTCTTCTAAACGCTCTTTCCTTTTCTGCTCTCTTTCTTTCTTCCACAACTCGTACTCTTTGCCTGCCTCTTTCCTGTTAGAAAAGCTGGGGAAAACACTCTGTGATAACTGATTATTTCCTACTGGTTTAAAAAAAGTGAGAACCCAGCTTGGCCAGTCTTTTTTCACCAAGTCTTCATAATCAAAATAATAAGAAAAAATCGCGATATCTCTGTTTTCCTTCAGTTCACAGACATGCTTATTAATATTGTCTCTTCCGATACGACGACTATCATATTTATGTATCACACCATCATGGGACTCACAATACCCACTCATTACTTTATTTATGTAAGAGCGTTTATCTTTAAAGACAAATACACGATACTTTTCCACTCCACCTTTTTCTTCATATGAATCTAAATAATCACCAGAAGCTAAAACGAGTGCTGAAGATCCCAAGTCCACGTTGTATGTTGCTATATCTCTAAAGATACCATCAAGATCTTCATTAATATTGACATTAGTTGACTGGCATGCAGAAACCATCAGAGACATGATGAGGATAGGTATTATTTTTATCATCTGAATAACCACTATGTTAAATAGTTTAAGGTTAAAATTTTTTGAAACTAAAAAGAAGAGAACTGAGTCACAAAAAAAGAATGTTTATAAATGCCTATAGGAGTATTCTTTATCTAAACATGAGCATTATTGGTTATAGGTGATGAGACAACTACGTATCTTTCATTGCAATGAATAATCAACATTCACTTACGTACATATAACAACTAATCTTAATCTAATTTGATAGACAAATCTCTTCAGGCTCGCCCACTCTGGTCACAGACGGCGCGCCTGGGGCGTTCCAGCGAAACAAGGTGATATGCCAAGTGCTGGGATCTTTTCGCGACGGGTCAATTAAGACAATTTCATTACCACTTCTCAGCGTATCGGCCACCAACCAACTAGATGGTGATTCGCCTTTTGCTAAGGTGGCTTGCCAATCAACGCTGGATAAGGTTTTGTATTGCTGGAGTTCAGGATGACGCAAATCCACCAGCTCACAGGGGTCAACCTGATACCGCACGAGCACGCGTGGCGTTATGATCTGGCTGGCGTACTTTTGCATGGCCACACGCGCACTTTCTGCACTCTCGGTCAAATACAGCGCACTTTCACCCTGACGATTATACCGACCGTTCGGTCTGTCTTTGCTTTCTCGCGTCAAGGCAGCGTCGATGTGCTCAGGGTGACACACTCTGACAAAAATACCCGAGATAGGCGTGCGGCACAGGCAGGGGATAGTTTTCGGTTCAAGTCCGTCCATGACTTGTGAATGTCCTTTATAAATCAATTATCAAGGCGTAGTTTAGCAAACAAAGAGGGGACAAATTGCGTACTAACTAACGGATTACATCATCGCGTCTGGCTTGCTGTCGATACCACACAGGGGTACCATCCGTGCTCTGTGTAACACTGGGTAAGTAGCACCGCCAGAGGACAAACCGATGAAAAAAGCCGTTGTGGTATTTAGCGGAGGACAGGACTCAACCACCTGTTTGATTCAAGCGCAGGCAGAGTACGACGAAGTGCATTGCCTCACTTTCGACTATAACCAGCGTCACAAGCAAGAAATTGACGTTGCCCGTGAGATTGCTGCAAACCGCAAAGTCAGTGCGCACAAGGTATTAGATGTTGGCTTGCTCAACGAATTAGCGATTAGCTCGCTCACACGCGACAACATTCCCGTTTCTAACGCGCTGAACGAAAACGGCCTGCCCAATTCTTTTGTGCCGGGACGGAATATCTTGTTTTTGACTTTGGCCGGCATCTACGCCTATCAAATTGGCGCTGAGGCAGTGATCACCGGTGTCTGCGAAACCGACTTTTCTGGCTACCCAGATTGTCGCAACGATTTTATTCAATCGATGCAGCAAGCCCTTGAGCAAGGCATGGATAGACAACTCGCATTAGTGACGCCGCTGATGTGGCTGAATAAAGCCGAGACCTGGGCACTGGCCGACCAGTATCACGCCCTCGATTTTGTGCGCGACCACACCCTAACCTGTTATAACGGGATTAAAGGCACTGGCTGTGGTGAATGTCCAGCCTGCCACTTGCGTCAGCGTGGCTTAGATGACTACCTCGCCAATCAAACGGACGTACAAGCCGCACTGCAACGCAAACAAGCCGAAAACGCGTAACAGCGCGCATCCTTGGTAGCAACAAGAAATAAAAAACCGCCTCATCGCGAGGCGGTTTTTGTATCGAGCATACAACAGCGGCTATTTACGCGGCTCATCATGCGGATTAGTATCAAACTCACCATGACTGGTCCGATGCACGGTTTCCACTGCCAACGCTTTATCTAATTGCTGCGCCACATACTCAGGCGAATGGGTATGTACCGAGAGCAAGCGATACATCGCTGGGATCACCAGCAAGGTGACAAAGGTCGCAAAGGCCATGCCGGTGAAGATCACCGTCCCAACCGCGATACGACTCTCTGCCCCCGCCCCGGTTGACAGGATCAGCGGGATCATCCCTGCCAAGGTGGTAAACGCCGTCATCAAAATCGGTCGCAAGCGACGGACTGACGCATCGATAATCGCTTTTTCAAATGCAATACCACGATCACGCAATTGGTTGGCAAACTCCACGATTAAGATACCGTTTTTCGTCACCATCCCAATCAGCATGATCAAACCAATTTGGCTATAGATATTGATCCCTTGGTTGGTCAGCCACAAACCTAAAAAGCCACCTAGCATCCCCATGGGCACCGTCAACATCACTACCAAGGGGTTGATAAAGCTTTCAAATTGCGCCGCTAACACCAAGTACGATACCAAGAGGGCTAAACCAAACACCACCAGCACACTGGTTTGGTTGTCCCGAAAATCTTTCGACTCGCCCGAGTAGCCCACCGAGATATCAACTGGCAGCGTCTCGGCCGCCGCGGAGTCGAGATAATCGAGTGCTTGGCCGAGCGTCACATCCTCACCTAAGTGCGCCGATAAGGTGATCGATTTTTGCTTGTTGGTATGGCTTAGACGCTGCGCAGAGGCGGTTTCTTCCACCGTGGTTACCGCATCCAGCGAGACCAATTGACCACTACGACTGCGCATATAGATACGACTCAGATCGCTCTTGCTGCTAAACGCATTTTCATCGCCACGGACATACACATCATATTCTTCACCGCGATCCACATAGCTGGTCTGCGCGCGACCACCTAACATGACTTCCAAGGTGTCGGAGACGTCCCGTACCGAAATGCCAAGTTCAGACGCACGACGGCGGTCTACTTTGACGACTAGCTCAGGCGTATTTTGGCTGTAGTCATAGTCCGGGCTATCAATCATGCCCGCTTCACGACTCATTTCACCTAAGGTCTCAGCCCAGCGATGCAACTCAGGGTAGTCTGGGCCGCTGAGTACAAATTGCACCGGCTCAGAGCTTCGACCGCCAAAGCCGGGCGCAAACGGGAACACTTGCACATCTGGCACGCCATTCAGTACCTGACGCACTTCTCCGAGAATGGCTTGTGCTGAACGGTCGCGCTCATCCCAATCCGGTAAAAGCATGATCACAAAGCCGGTTTGATCGCCGGCACGACCACCAAACGCGGGCGTCTGCAAGCTCACCGAACTCAAGGTGCCCGCTTCCACCAGTGGCATTAAGCGCTGTTCAATTTGCTCAATGTTGCCCACCATGCGGTTATAAGCCGTCCCTTCAGCGCCTTTCACAAAGGCTAACAGTACACCACGGTCTTCTTGCGGCACCAACTGAGACGGTAAAGATTGCATTAACGCCCCACTGCCACCAAGGCAAAGTAGGATTACTACTGGGGCCATCCAACGCCAGCGCAGCACCTGCACTAAAGCGCGCCGATAATAGCTTTCAAGCCGCTCAAACCCACGTGTCACAATGCGGTTGACCGGACTGGATGAAACATTTAAGCGCAGTAACTTACTGCCCAGCACGGGCGTCAGCGTCAGGGCAATCAAGGATGAACACAACACGGTCACGGCCAGCATCACCGCAAATTCTGTGAATAGCTTGCCTATCATGCCGTCCATATAGGTAATGGGTAAGAACACCATCACCAGCACCGCCGTGGTCGCAATCACCGCAAAACCAACTTCTCGCGCCCCGCGGTACGCGGCCACCAAGGGTTTATCGCCTTGCTGTAAATGATGGAAGATATTTTCGACCACCACGATGGCATCATCCACCACTAACCCAATCGCTAAGATCAGCGCCATTAAGGTGAGAAGATTAATCGAGAACCCCAATGCTGAGGCTACGATAAAGGCCGAAATCAATGACACAGGCACGGTCACCGCGGGAATCAGTGTCGCACGCGCTTGGCCGATAAAGATATACAATACCAACACCACCAACGCACCAGTAATAAAGAGCGTGCTGTACACTTCCTCTATCGATCGCTCGATAAATATGGTGGTGTCATAATCGACCCACAGACGCGTGCCTTCAGGGAGAAACGCCTGCATATCATCCACGAGCTTATGGGCACGATCAGAGATATCAAGTGGATTGGCATCGGATTGTGGGATCAAGGCCAAACTCAGGTTGTTGATACCATTGTTTTTATAGGTCGCATCTTCATTGCGTGAACCAATCGCCACGTCCGCCACGTCCGACAAATAAATCGCGGTGCCATCGGCTGTGGTTCGTATCACCAGCTGTTTAAAATCTTCCGCATCACGATACAAACGATCGCTACGCACCGGCATGGTCATCACGTCATTGCGGATTTCCCCGCCCGGGCTTTCTAGGTTTTCCTCCCGCAATGCATCGAGAATATCTTGGGTCGTGACGCCATGTCCTGCCATCTGCGTCGGATCCAGTTTTACATACATCACTTTATACAGCGCACCGTATAAATCGACCGAGCTTACGCCGGAGATCAAACTGAACCTATCTTCCAGGGTGCGCTGGGCGTATTCGGTGAGCTGGTTGCGATCCATTTCCGATGAGGCGAGATTAATGTATATCGCGGCCTCACCGGTGCCGTTATCTTTATACACAATCGGATCATTGGCATCATCGGGCAGTCCACCTTGCGCACGCGCCACCGCATCGCGCACATCACTCACGCCTTCAGTCAGTGGATGATCGAGATTAAATTCCACCGTGATACGCGATGAGCCATTACGACTGACTGACGTAATTTCATCAATACCGCTGATCCCGGACAGCTCATCTTCAATCAACTGTGTGACTTGGCTTTCCATAATGCTTGCCGACGCGCCCGAATATCCGGTGTAAATACTCACCACAGGGCTATCAATATCCGGCATCTCACGCACAGAGAGCGTCGAAAAAGACACAGCACCAAACACACATAGCAGTAAACTCAAAACCACCGCCATCACCGGCCGCTTCACCGACACATCAGATAACCACATTAGCTGGCCTCCGTCTCAGATGCGGTCTCATCGACACGGCTTTGATCATCAGCTTGATGTTTAGGCGCTTCTGCATTTAACACTGATACTTGTGCGCCATCGCGCATGTTCACCAAGCCTTGTATGACGATGTTTTGCCCCGGTTCAAGTCCTTTACTCACTACCACTTGGTTATCAATGCGTGCACCGAGGGTAATTTCGGTACGATGGGCGATACCTTCATCATCAACACGAAACACATAGCGACGGGTGCCGGAATACTGCAGCGCTTGCACCGGGACAATCACCGCTTGCTGTTGTGGTAAGGCCAATTTTGCTTCCATCAGCATACCAGGTTGCAGTTGGCTTTCAGGGTTATCCAACGCGACCCGGACACCAACAGATAACGCGTCTTGATTGATACGAGAGTCCACGACCCGAATCTCACCATTGAACGTTTTGTCCGGCCAAGCTTGGGAGGTCACTACCACCGGCATATCAGGATATAAGCGGCTGAAATACTGCTCTGGGACTTGAATATCCAGATTCATACGCGACAGATTATCGAGACTGAACAAGGTTTCACCGATGTCCACACGCTGACCGACGCTAAGATCAAACAAACCGATACGCCCGGAAAATGGCGCGGTTAGGCGATGATCATCTAAATCAGATTGCGCCGACTGCAAACGGGCTTTGGCAATGTTGACGCTGGCTTGTTGTGCTTCCAACTCGGTTTGCGTCAATGCTCCGCGCTGCGCCAGCTTGTTGTATTCTTTAAGTTTACGCATTTCATCATTCAGATAGGCCGACGCTTCCAACACAGCCGCTTGGGCTTTAGCACGGTTAAATGTCACCAAAGGTGCGCCCTTTTCAACCGTTTCCCCCGGCTGCACATGGACGGTTTCAATCCGTGCCGACACTTCCGATTCAATACTGATCTGTTGATGAGCTTTGACGTTTCCCACTAACGACAGAGACGGTGAAACAGACTGGGTTTCTACCGGCGCGGTCATCACATCCACAGAGCGAGCGCCTGGTGGTGGCGCAGATGTCCCGTCGGTCGATGGCGCCGAGTCACCAAACTGCCAGTACGCGATCCCCGCCAACACAGCGACGCCCAATAGCATCCATTTTTTCATTGCATGACACCTTATTATTTGAATAGCACCAGTGTACTGATCTACTTTTTTTTGTCCTTAAAGAATTGTAAAGACGTTGTTTTTTATCGTTATTACATCCAAATTCGAGATTTAGCTACATAGCATTCAGACTGTGAAAACTCAGGCAGGTTTCAAAAAGCGATAAAAACAACGCTTATCGCTGATTTTGGACGCAAGACGTTGAAAAAAACACCAACCGCATTCTGAGATTAAGAAAACCCTTTACAGCTCCAATCGGTTTGGTAAGATTCGCCTCAATCGCGTGGTGGAGTTCCCGAGCGGTCAAAGGGATCAGACTGTAAATCTGACGGCTCAGCCTTCGAAGGTTCGAATCCTTCCTCCACCACCAATTTTACAAAGCAAGACTCCGTGGTGGAGTTCCCGAGCGGTCAAAGGGATCAGACTGTAAATCTGACGGCTCAGCCTTCGAAGGTTCGAATCCTTCCTCCACCACCATTTTATAAAGCAAGACTCCGTGGTGGAGTTCCCGAGCGGTCAAAGGGATCAGACTGTAAATCTGACGGCTCAGCCTTCGAAGGTTCGAATCCTTCCTCCACCACCATTTTTAAAGGGCCAGCATTTGCTGGCCCTTGTTCGTTGTGCGAAACAACACATTCTATTCGTTATCCAGTCAAGGCCGCCCGCCCATGCGGCGACCACAAATCTTGCTCTGGCCCTTTAGGCACAATGCGCGTCGGATTAATGTTGCCGTGGCTGTAGTAGTAATGGTTTTTGATATGGTGCATATCGACCGTTCCTGCCACGCCTGGCACTTGAAATAACTCTTTCATATAGCAGAACAAATTGCAGTAGTCGGCGATACGTTGTTTGTTACATTTAAAGTGACCCACGTACACAGGATCAAAGCGGATTAAAGTGGTAAATAATCGCCAGTCTGCTTCTGTGATCTGATTCCCAGCCAGATAGCGGTTGCGACTCAGATGATCGTCCAACACCGTCAACGCACTGAATAGCTTATCAAAAGCGTCTTCATAAGCCGCTTGTTCGGTGGCAAAGCCACATTTATACACGCCGTTATTCACGTTCGGATAAACAAATTCATTCCACTGATCTACCGCTGCACGCAGGTTTTCTGGGTAGTAATCGTCATCATTCCCCGTAATGGCATTAAAGGCCGAGTTAAACATCCGAATGATATCGGCCGATTCATTACTGACAATAGTCTGGGTTTGCTTATCCCACAAAATCGGCACAGTGACCCGGCCGGTATAGTCAGGCTTGGCTTTGGTATACAACTGGTGCGCGTAGTCAAAGCCATATAAGGGCTCTGGCTCTGAGAATGTCCAGCCATGCTCCAACATTTCGGGCGCAACGACAGTGACATCAATGTGGGGCTCAAGCCCTTTCAAATGACGCATAATCAAGGTGCGATGTGCCCACGGGCAAGCGAGAGATACATAGAGATGATAACGATCAGACGCTGCTTTAAAGCCAGCATCCCCGCTTGGGCCGGCTTCACCGCTCGCGGTTATCCAATGTCGGAATCCAGCATCTTCACGAACAAAGCGCCCGCCTGATGCTTTGGTGTCATACCACACATCGTGCCAAATACCGTCAATCAGTTTTCCCATAGGTCCTCCTTTCTTTCTGTGTGCAGTATATGAAGCAACAATAGAAATGTCGGCAGACCCGATTGTTGGAGTTATTCGAAAAAGCTGAGCAATGGCTCCGACATTGAGAATGTCATGATTTTGTTAGAACTTTCTTAATCGCCTTTTTCGCGTTTGACCTTCACTCACCATGTCTTCTACTGTGAATAGCGATGAATAAAAGGAGAAAATTGATGAAACGTTTATTAGCGACCCTATCTTTTGCGTTTGTTGTTGCAGCCAGTCTGCCAAGTTTCGCTGCCAATGAGACAACCGAAATGTCAGCAGATCAGCTGACTGACCAAGTGGTGAGCAGCTACGCTGAAGCGGCTGAACAGGTTGTTTCAATATCTAAAGACTATCAAAGTAAGCTCGAGAGCATCGGTGATGAAGAGCAAGCTAAAGCACTAATGGCGGAGACGCAGAAAGAAATGGCGCAAGCCATTGAGGCAACAGGCCTATCCATTGAAGAATATAACAATGTCTTTCGTCAAGCGCGTGAAGATAAAGAACTGCAAAAGAAGATCAGCAACATGATCAATGAGTAAATATAGTTTGGAACAAGGGCAAGTGTATTCTCTTGCCCTTATTGTTTAGGCTTGAGCCACCGAGACGTGCGATCTAGGTAGCCACAGCGAAATCACCGTCGTAATGAACAAGAAGACGAACGAGACCCACAAACAGGCTGCTAACCCCCATACTTGGAAAACCCAGCCCGACAACACCGTGCCAATTAATCGCCCCATCGCGTTGGCCATATAGTAAAAGCCCACGTCCAACGACACGCCATCGCCTTTGGCATAGCTCACAATCAAGTAAGAATGCAGCGACGAGTTAACCGCAAAGATAACGCCAAACAGCATTAATCCGACAATGATGACCGCTTGTGGGTGCCATTGCTCGCCAATTGCGTAAGCAATGACGCCGGTCACCACACTAAGCCCAAGCGCCCACCCCAGCGCCGCTTTACCACCCGGTGAGTGCCCTGCTTGACGCCCAGTAATTTTTGGGGCAATCCCTTGCACCACACCATAGGCAATCACCCACAGCGCAAGAAAGCCACCGACCATACTATGGCTCCAACCGAATGTGTTGCCTAAATAAATCGGTAAGGCGACGACAAACCACACGTCTCGCGCACCAAAGAGAAACATGCGTGCCGCTGAGAGGATATTGACGCTGCGCGACTTGGAAAATATTTCTGAAAACTTAGGCTTACTTTTGGCTTTACCTAAATCCGCTTTTAGTGACACCACACTGCCAATAAAGACCACAGTCAGCACACCGGCCATGGCTGCCACCGCGTATTGAAAGCCAATGAAAGACAACAGTGCGCCACCGACAAAAAAGCCTGCCCCTTTGAGCGCGTTCTTAGAGCCCGTCAAGATCGCAATCCACTTAAACAGCGCACCCTGTGCATTATCGGGCACCAGGGTTTTGATCGCACTTTTCGCACTCATCTTATTGAGATCTTTCGCAATCCCAGATAGCGCTTGTGCCGCCATTACCCAAGGGATGGTGAGCCACGCCGCGGGTACCGCCAGCATAGTAAGCGCCACAATTTGCATGCCTAGGCCAATATTCATGGTGCGGTTAAGCCCTAATCGAGCCCCTAACCAGCCGCCGACAAGATTGGTCACTACCCCAAAGAATTCGTAAAACAAAAACAGCGAGGCAATTTCTAAGGTGCCGTAGCCTAAGTCATAAAAGTACAGCACCACCAACATGCGCAGTGCGCCGTCGGTGATGGTGAAGTTCCAATAGTTAAAGGTAACCAGCATGTACTGGCGCACAGATTGGCTTAATTGAGCAAACATGATGGCCGTCTATTTAGGTTTAATAAAAGCGGTAAATAAAGGCGGTGCACTGTATACACCGCCACCGTTAACAAGCATCACTTACTGATCGACAAGACCGACGTTGCGCACCAACTCAGCGGTGCGCGTGGCATACCCCATTTCGTTGTCATACCACGCATAGATTTTGACCATACGCTTACCCACCACCATAGTGGACAGCCCATCGACAATGGTAGAGCGCTGATCGCCACGATAATCAATCGAGACTAAAGGACGCGCCTCAAAGCCAAGAATGCCTTTAAGCTCGCCGTCCGCGGCCTCTTGCAACAGTGCATTCACCTCGTCGGCGGTGGTATCGGTTTCCACATCAAAAATCACATCCGTCAGTGACGCATTGGCGAGCGGGACACGCACTGCATGGCCATTAATCTTGCCTTTTAGATCCGGGAAAATTTCCACAATGGCCGTTGCTGATCCTGTGGTGGTCGGGATCAAGCTCATGCCACACGCACGGGCGCGACGTAAGTCTTTGTGCGGCGCGTCTAAAATCGTTTGGGTATTGGTTAAATCATGAATGGTGGTGAAGGTTGACTGCGCAATTCCTAGTTTTTCATGGATCACTTTCACAATCGGAGCCAAGCAGTTCGTGGTACACGACGCCGCAGTCACGATTCGATGTTTCCTCGGTTCAAATATCGCGTCATTGACGCCCACTACGATATTCGCCACACGCTCATCTTTGACCGGTGCAGACACCACTACGCGCTTCACGCCTTGGTCCATATATTGTTGCAGCAAATCCGCGTCACGGTGTTTTCCGGTTGCCTCAATCACCACATCACAGCCTGACCAATCGACTGCATCAATCGCTTTTTCTTGGCTTGTCGTCAGTGTCTTGCCGTTAATCTGCACGCGGTTGCCTTCTGCACTCACCGCGTGATGCCAACGCCCTTGTACCGAATCAAACTCCAGCAAATGCGCCAGCGTTTCAGTATCTCCCGCCACATCGTTAATATGCACAAACTCGAGCTCTGGCCAATCAAATGCTGCCCGCAGTGCTAAGCGACCGATACGGCCAAACCCATTGATCCCGACTTTAATTGTCATTGCTTTCTCCTTTACACACAGCAGGTAGGGCGAGACGCCATCTTGGCAAGCCGCGTGATATCTTCTTGATAAGTGTCTTTTAGGCAGTTGGAATCAACTAAACCCTGAATTTGTTTGCGCATCCAGCCCGGTAAATCAGCGGCTAAGCGATAAAACACCCATTGCCCTTGGCGCGTATCAACCAACACACCACTGGCCCGCAGTTGTGCCAAGTGGCGTGAGATCTTAGGCTGTGAGGTATCCAGCGCTTCGGTGAGCTCGCACACACATAACTGCCCTTCACGAGCAATTAATAGCAAACACCGCACGCGCGTTTCATCGGCCAACAATTTGAAAAACTGGTGAGGCAACATAGGCTCTCTCATGACGCTTTATTAAATGCACATATGGATATGCGCATATTATTACCTTCCAACATGCACACAACCCTTATCAGTCAGTATTCATAAAAACTTCATATTAAATCGTATAGCGCCGTTTCATTCTTAGCGCTACATTCACCAAGGCAATCAACACCGGCACTTCCACCAGCGGCCCAATCACTCCTGCAAAGGCTTGATCAGAGTGAATGCCGAATACCGCAATCGCCACCGCAATCGCCAGTTCAAAGTTATTACCGGATGAGGTAAACGCTATTGATGCGTTGCGGTCATAGGGGATCCCCAGTTTTTTACCCACAAAGAAGCTAATAAAGAACATCAGCACAAAGTAAGTTACCAGGGGTACGGCGATACGTAACACGTCAAGCGGCAACGCAATAATCGCCTCCCCTTTTAGGCTAAACATCAACACAATGGTCGCCAACAAAGCGATTAACGTTATCGGGGAAATACGTGGCAAAAAGACGTCTTCGTACCATTGTTCACCTTTTTTAGCGACCAGCACGGTACGTGATAGATAGCCCGCCAAAAAAGGGATACCCAGATAAATCAGCACACTTTGCGCGATGTCCCCCATGGTCACATCCACCACATAGCTTTGTAACCCCAGCATAGGAGGTAAAACGGTGATAAATAGCCATGCCATCACACTGTAGGTCAGGATCTGAAATAAGCTATTCAGGGCCACTAGGGCCGCGCCATACTCTTTATTGCCACCACTGATGTCGTTCCACACCAAGACCATGGCAATACAGCGTGCAAGGCCAATTAATATCACTCCCGCCATATACCCTGGCTCATCACGCAAAAACAGCACCGCCAGTGTGAACATCAGAATAGGACCCACCACCCAGTTCATGATCAGCGACAGCGTAATGGCTTTTTTATCGCGCGTGACCGAGCCTAGTAAACGATAATTTACCTTTGCCAGTGGCGGGTACATCATTAAAATCAAGCCAATCGCCAGCGGTACATTGGTGCTCCCGACCGATAAGCGTTCACTGATGGTCGCAACGTCGGGAAAAAGCCACCCCACACTCACCCCAATGGCCATGGCGAGAAAAATCCACACGGTTAAATACCGATCGAGCCATCCCATTTTTTGCGCGGCCGACGGTGCACAGGTTTCAGATTGAGACATAAGACAAATCCTTGGTTATTGCTGACGTTGAATCACTCGTGTTGCTGATGGGACACGCTACCTATTGATGATGTCCACAAGCCGTATTGCCCTGCATTACAGGCGTGACAGAGCTCAGAAGCGAGGGGTTATTGATGGCTGTGGTGCGCAAAACATCGCGCATCCACTCAGGTAAGGTTGGGTGTAATTGGTAATAGACCCACTTACCACGACGCTCTCCGACGACTAACTGATGCTTGCGTAGCTCCGCCAAATGCCGTGAAATTTTAGGCTGACTCAACGCCAGCGCCGTCATTAAATCGCACACACAAAGCTCACCATGCTCAGACAGCAGCAGTAAAGAGGTCAGCCGAGTGGGCTCAGATACGGCTTTGTAAAACGTTAGGGTGTCACACATCGCTATAGTCTACTTTGCATACATATGGCATATCATATATATGGAATTCCATATGTCAATAAATAGACTAATTGAAGACTAGGGAATTGGACCGGCCTCTGTAACGTGTAGCCATTTGGACGTTTTGGTTATTCAACATGAATATGCCCAATTAACTTGAAGATACATGATTGAAAACCTGAACGTTATCGTTGCTACGAAACGTCAAAAACTCTCCTGCGATCTCTGGGAGATTCGCGCTTCTGCTTTTCGGTTAAAGTCACTTTTATAGGTGAGAGCCATAATCCTGTTTTATGTAAAATTAAGCATCTTCAATGATCACGGGTATAATAGATGTGATTGAACAATTTAATAATACGTAAACGGTATATTCACAACATTTTTATCAAGCTCTTTATACTTCCATCTTCATAAAGATAACTTAACGAACTCTCTAATTTTTTATACTTTTCTTCAGACAAAGTAGAACCGCATGCCAAATAATTCAAATACTTTTTATAAGGGTAGACCAATTCCACATCCTCAATCTTATTCTTGTTAAGTATGTGCTCTGCTACTTTAATATCTTCAACAAGTGCGACCATTCTATCCGCATCAACTTTTAGTGCGTTTAGAAGTGTGTTCCTAGTATACTCCACGGAAAAACCTAAACGTTCAAGACTTTCACCGTCAACGCTACCTATATAACTACCTATAGTTTTACCTTTCAATTCTGAAATATGTCTTATTACTGTATCCTTGGCAAAGAAACCTGACTCCGTTACCATTACCGGCCCGATCCATTTAAAATCAGCTGCATTCTCTTGTGTGGCCTGCATCGGAAACAAACATTGTTCCCCTTCACTCTCATGAGTATTCCCCAACACTGTCTCATACGCGCGTTTAAATGGCCTTGATTTTAATGCATATTCTATTCCAGCCCTATCAAACAAAGACTTAAGCAAATCAACCGACACCCCAGACAACTCCTTATTATTAATTGAAATATATGGCTGATACTCTTGAATAAAAATAGTAACCTTTTCATTCGAGAAAGCAGGCCAGGACGAAATGATTAACAACAAACAAAGACATGTCTTCATAGTTTTTTACCGCCATAATTTGAGTACTTCTTCGTATGATGCTGTTTTACCTTCCGGCCACTCTTGCTTTATTTTCGCTTTTGGAGAACCATGTCTATTGAGCCAATAACCCTTTTCTTTTTTATCGTTTAAACGAGGAGAACAATAACTTATTTTATTTAAATATGAAACATCTTCTAGTGTGGCATCCATCTTCTCAGCCATATTGTCCAGTGCAGAACCAACGCTTTCGCCTCGATGAATAACCCCTCCTAAACTCTTCCACCATATATCGGACATTTTTGTATAATCTGGAACATTGGTCNAATAACCCTTTTCTTTTTTATCGTTTAAACGAGGAGAACAATAACTTATTTTATTTAAATATGAAACATCTTCTAGTGTGGCATCCATTTTCTCAGCCATATTGTCCAGTGCAGAACCAACGCTTTCGCCTCGATGAATAACCCCTCCTAAACTCTTCCACCATATATCGGACATTTTTGTATAATCTGGAACATTGGTCCCCGTAGGAGTCCATTTCATCGATTCTTTTCCTAAATAAAATTCTATGAGTCCGCCATATCTATGTGAGTTTTTTTGAATAAAATCACTCGTCACATCGGAAAACCGAATAAGCGTTAATCCCTCTAGGAACTTATTCATGGTAACTGTTTTCGACGTCACAAATTGAGCATACAGCCACGCTGCATTTGTATTCTCTATGGGAGCACTACGTAGAAATGTCCACGCTCCAGTATCTTGATAACCCTTTTTCATCCCATCTTCCCAATACACACCAACAGGAGAAGGCGCCATTCTCCACCTCGGTATACCATTAGCATCAGTTACAGGAGTGTTGGGCTTGATCATTTCAGGTGTAAATGTCGTGTACCAAAAAATTTGCTGGGCTATATTTCCTTGCGCAGGCACTGAACCTGCTTGTGAAAATGCCATATCTTTTGCTTCAGTTGGAGCGAAATTTAAAAGCCAATCTTTATACGTAGTCAAAGCATATTTCGCTGCGGGGCCATTGATCGCTCCACCACGCTCAACAGATGCACCGACAGGAGAGCACTTTTCGACTCTTATCCCCCACTCGTCAACTGGTATACCATTTGGAAGTCCTGGATCTCCCATTCCCGCCATGGACAACCATGCATCGGAAAAACGCCAACCTAATGATGGATGATTTTTTCCATAATCCATATGGCCATAAACTTTTTTTCCATTAATCTCTCTTATATGGTTAGTAAAAAAGTCTGCTATATCTCGGTAAGCTGTCCAGTTTAATGGCACACCCAATTCATATCCAAAAAGGGAGTAAAATCTTTTCTTCATCTCTTCATCATTAAACCAGTCATATCTGAACCAGTAGAGGTTAGCAAACTGCTGGTCTGGGAGTTGATATATTTCTCCATCATTAGCGGTCACAAAAGAAATTGCCATAAAATCATCGATATCCATGTATGGAAAGAGAACATCAGGATTTCTAATTAAATGACTTACTGGTATAACTTGATTTGAACGGGAAAAAAGACCAATTAAATCACTATCAGCGATATAAGCATCATAGATATGATATTCATAGTTGATTTGTGCATCTATTTTCTTAACGACATCATGTTCTCCTGTTACTTCATGTATTACTCTTATGCCGGTCAACTCCTCAAACGCTTTAGTTAAGATTCTGGATTCATACCTGTGTGTTGGAAGGTCTTCTGACACAACTCTGATGGTTTTTCCCTTATAAGGAATCGCTGCCTTTTGAAACCAAAGCAACTCCTTAACTCTCTCTTCTTTGCTTAATGTGCTGAATTTAAACAAACTCTCAGAAAGATCATTAATTGAGGATTCAGAGGCACTGACAGAACAAGAGAAAATAAAAGCAAAAAAATAGTAATTTTTCATATGCTAATACTCATACTAGAAGAGAGGGTGAGACCTTATAGCTGATAAAAGTATTTACTCCCCCAAATCAACTGTATTTATATTTTTTAACCAGACTGTTTAGGTTCTCTGCTAACTCAGTCAGATTTTTAGTTTCTTCATTGGCTTTCTTAGTTCCTTGCCCTGTACGTTCAGTAACTTCAGTGATATGCGAGATATTTTGATTAATTGTTTCAGAAACGCTTTTTTGCTCCTCAGCTGCGCTAGCTATTTGGGCATTCATTTGGTTGATAACATTGACGGCGTTTTCAATGCTGATCAAAGACTCATCGACCAAACGTGCCTCACTGACTGTTGCCTCGCTTTTTTCTTTTATAGAGTTAATAACAGCCACTGATTTCGACGTCTTCTGTTGAAAACTCTCGACCATTGACTGTATCTCTTCCGTGCTTTTCTGAGTTCTACCTGCTAGGGTGCGAACTTCATCAGCAACCACAGCAAATCCTCGGCCAGCATCGGCAGCTCGGGCCGCTTCGATCGCTGCATTCAAGGCCAACAAGTTAGTTTGCTCGGCAATACTTCGTATTACATCTAAAACTGAGCCTATTTTTTCCGACTCAGTGCCTAACTCTTCGATAACAGAGACACCTTCAGTCACCTGTTCAGACAGTCCTCCTATGACAATGATCGCCTTGTTCAGCGTGTCTTTAGAGTGAACAACTTGATTTTCGGCTTCACGTGCAGATGTGGAGGCATCAAATGCATTCGCTGTGACTTCTTGCGCTGTCGTTGTCATTTGATTCATTGCTGTGGCAACTTGCTCTGTTTCTTCTTGTTGCCGCAACACTCCTTCCTCTGTATCTTTCATAATAGTATTGAGCTGTAAGACAGTTTTGTTCATACTCGAAGAAGAACCACTTACTTTTTCTATAAGACCGCGCATTTGTTCTGAAAAGCGATTAAAACACTTGGCAAGTTGCGCTAGTTCATCGGAACCATTCACATCCAACCTACGGGTTAAGTCACCATCTCCATCAGCAATATTCTCCATCGCATAAATAGTGGATTTCAAAGGTGAAACCACACTATTGATAATAACTAAGAACAGAAAAAGTATAGGAAGGGATAACGCCCCCACAGCGATGACTACTTCCCAAATAATAAGATTCACCGCTTCGGCAACATGGTTCATATACACACCAGTACCAACAATCCATCCCCACTCTTCAAACCTTATCACGCGAGACATTTTTGGGGCCTGTATTGTACTATCCGGTAACTCCCAAACATAATTAACGGTAGCGCGTTTATTTTCTTTTGTTCTTTCAATCATATGCTGAAAAAGAGGTGTTCCTTCAGCATCTGTAAAATCATAAAAATTAGCTTTAAATCTATCCTCTTTAGGTAATGAAGGGTCCATAATCATAGTCCCTTCCCTATCGTATATGAAAATATATTCACTCCCCTCATACTTTATTTCTTCTACTTTCTTCATCGCGAGGAGCATTGCTTCTCTTTCTGTTATACCCCCAGACTCGTATTTTTCATGTGCACTTTCTATATACTCAATAGCAACATCATTAACCGCATCGAGCTTCTTCATTTCACCATGAATAAGATCAGCTTTGAGCGTCGATATCGTAAAAAAAGACATCACAATTACACCAATGAGGGCAATCACAACAATTGACCAGAGCCTAATAGAAATCCTTACATTGTAAATGATACTCATCGTGAGCCCTCATAATGTTGCGTGGGTAACAAAAATAATTATTACGAAATATCATAACGGTATTAATACTTATGTTAGTAGCGATTAGAGATAGTTCCAGTTTTTTTCAAAACCATGATAAGCACTCTGTTGTACACGGTGACTAGATGATGACAATCCTTCCAGTAACCCGCATTGCTTCGCGGTAGTATGGTTGGTTTGATGTCTT
The DNA here is from genome assembly GCF_001995405.1 of Salinivibrio sp. AR640. Taxonomy (NCBI): domain Bacteria; kingdom Pseudomonadati; phylum Pseudomonadota; class Gammaproteobacteria; order Vibrionales; family Vibrionaceae; genus Salinivibrio; species Salinivibrio sp. AR640. The sequence continues at coordinate 211,208 of NZ_MUFD01000001.1, forward strand.
TTTTCTCGAGTACTTGATAGCGGCCTTGGTATCGTAAGCGCAATCTGCACTGACTTGGGCATTTTTCGGCGTAACGGGTTGGCAGCGTCGGCAAGACTTCATTGTCGCCGACAAAAGCTACGCTATGCCGAAACAAAGCTGGCGATAGGATAAGCGAGCGCTAGAATCATTAACGCGGTGCTGATGTGCCGCGTTGGTGGTCGCCAATACCAAAGAATTATTGGTTAAAACCCTTTACATCGTAAAAAAATGCTGTAGTGTAGCTAAAGCTCTAGATACGGAGCATCATAAGACATCAAGTCAAAGTCGAGACAGACCACGCTATTTCCCGCATAGACTCTCTGCAGTATTCCACTTTCGCTTTTTTCCTACATTGATAACCCGTTAAACGCCCTTTTGCTATCTCTCATTCGTGGGGATCACTGTATTAATGCTGATCGCTCACCCTAAAGAGGCCGACGCATTCATTCGGCCCATGATGGATAACCACTGAGGGCAGAGCAATAATCATTTAACTCATGGAGATAAAATATGGCCGCCACTAACGGCAGACTACGTCACTGGTATCATTTGCGCCGTGCGCAAACACAACCACAAACACCATCAACCACATTTAAATCAGTAAGGAACGCCATTGATAGTTAATTTTGCTCTTCCCAACCTTGCCAACTGGCAGGTCGTGATTCATCAGTTTAACGGGGATATTATCCTCAAGCATTTGCTTCATCGTCTTCCTGTTTTGTCTCAACCTACCCTGCGTTTTGACCCCTGCACCCAAGAAGGCGCGATTTTTAGTCAAGGTGAGTGCTTAGGCGCCTTTTCGATCGCAAGCTAATCTCCCCCCCATTACGTACCACACATCCTCGTCACCATACGCCGAGCATTGTATTGAGGCCGCCTTTCCGTTCATTGAACGAAGCTGGTAAAGTGTCTTACTATCAATAAGACAACAAAGGCAGCCTCACACGTGAAAATCATCTCCTTTAATATCAACGGTATTCGAGCGCGTTTACATCAACTGCAAGCCTTAATTGAAAAACACCAGCCTGACGTGATCGGGTTGCAAGAAACCAAGGTGCACGATGATGCCTTTCCACTCGCCGATGTCGAAGCCATGGGCTATGAAGTACACTTTCATGGCCAAAAAGCGCACTATGGTGTGGCGATGCTATGCAAAAAGTCGCCAATCAGCGTACAAAAAGGGTTTCCAACCGATGATGAAGACGCCCAACGCCGTATGATTATGGCCACGTTTGAAGGCGAAAATGGCCAACCTGTCACCGTTCTCAATGGTTACTTTCCCCAAGGGGAAAACCGTAGCCACGAAACCAAATTTCCTGCCAAACGTAAATTCTACCAAGATTTGATGACCTATTTAGAGGGTCGTGATCCCAGCGAACACCTGGTGGTTATGGGCGATATCAACATCAGCCCTAAAGACGACGATATTGGTATTGGCGATCACAATGCCAAGCGCTGGCTACGCACCGGTAAGTGCTCTTTCTTACCTGAAGAGCGTGAGTGGTTAGAGACGTTGATGAATTGGGGCTTCGTGGATACCTTCCGCACCCTACATCCAGCGGTGAATGATCAGTTCTCGTGGTTTGACTACCGTTCGCGCGGTTTTGATGATAACCGTGGCTTACGCATTGATGTGGTGTTAGCCACCCAAGATCTTGCCAGCCGCTGTATTGATGCGGGGATTGATTACGAGCTGCGCGGCATTGAAAAACCCTCCGATCACGCGCCAATTTGGGCCACCTTTAAATAAGCCCTCGAATTGGCCGCGCAAGCGCGCTTAACAATATCGCTTAAGACGCCGCTTAATATTATTACGCCGCAGCACGGCCATGCTGCGGCGTTTTTCGTTTATAGCGATAAGTCTTTGCTTATAGCGACGAATCGGTAGTGAGCGCTAACTTAATGGCCGCATATGACGTAAAAAGCGACGCTCTGCTAAGCGGAACATCCATAGGATGCTAAATGTCAGCGCCATATAGAACACACCCGCGGTCAAAAAAGATTCAAAGGGCGCATAATAACGCGAATTTACAATCCGAGCCGCCCCGGTGAGATCAACAATGGTAATAATGCCGGCGACGGCCGAGCCGTGAAGCATAAATACCACTTCGTTACTGTATGCCGGTAAAGCACGGCGCATCGCGCTGGGCAGAATGATCCGCGAAAAGGCTTTATACGGGCTCATGCCATAGGCAATCGCCGCTTCCACTTCTCCTTTGGGCAAGCCATTGATGGCACCACGAATAATTTCAGCGGTATACGCTGCGGTGTTGAGGACGAACGCAACCAACGCGCAAAACCATGCATGTTGCCACAACGAATCTTCAACGTTTACCACTTGGCTTAGGCCGTAGTAAATCAAATACAGTTGGATCAGCAACGGTGTACCACGGAAAAAGTAAATAAACGCCCACGCAGGGTAACGCCAAAGCGGAAACTGTGCATTGCGCGCCACGGCGACAGGCACGGCCACCAGCAAACCAATCACTAACGCGGAAGCCACCAGCCATACGGTCGTCCAAAGGCCATCGAGATAAATCGGCCATGTTTCGAGTACAAGTGAAAAATCCATAGTCACCTACCGCGTATGAATACTAAAGCGACGCTCCATCCAACGCAGCCCGGTGGTCGAGATGCTGGTAAAGAGCAAGAAAATAAGCGCGACGGTAAAGTAAAACGTAAATGGCATTTGGGTCGAGCCGGCTGCCAACGCGCCTTTACGTACCATGTCATCCAAGCCAATAATGGACACCAGCGCGGTGGTTTTTAACAGTACCAACCAGTTGTTACCAAACCCTGGCAGCGCATGGCGGATCATTTGTGGCAACAAGATGCGGCGAAACGCCAAACTACTGCTCATACCATAGGCGCGCGCGGCTTCCATCTCGCCGGCGTCGACCGCCATGATGGCCCCCCGAAAGGTTTCAGCCATGTAAGCACCAAAAATAAAACCAATGGTTAGGATCCCGGCGATAAACGGGCTAACGTCGATATAGTCGGGTAAATAGGCAGTCCAGTCATGATCGGGATTTTGTCCGGCCATGTACTCATTGAGCCATTCATTCATGCCATATAAGCTGTTATTGAGCAGCATTTGACCGCCGTAAAAAATCAGCATCATCAGTACCAAATCAGGGATCCCACGAATCACCGTGGTATAGACGGTCGCAATGCCACGCAACCAACCCAATTTAGATAATTTGGCAAGCGCCCCGAGCATCCCGAGTAACATGGCCAAGCCCAGTGATAATAGCGCAACCTGAAGGGTCACCCATGCGCCTTCGAGCAGGGACCACTCGTAACCTTTCAAATCAATCATATGATTCGGGCAGCACTTTCATGCTGCCCGCCTGCCTTTTACTCGCCGTAAACGTCGTAGTCGAAGTATTTGGCAGCAATCTCGTCATACACGCCTTTTTCACGTAATGAATCAATTGCTTGATTAAGTTTCTCAGTCAGCGCTTTGTCTTGTTTGCGTGTCGCAATCCCAAAGCCCTCGCCAAACCACTCAGGGTCAGTCAAAGAAGGACCGATAAATTCAAATTCATCGCCACCCTCTTTATCGAGAAGCCCTTGCTGCAAAGCGGAAGCATCACCCAAAATGGATTCAATACGACCCGCTTTTAGATCAAGATAGGCCTCATCAAACGTACCGTAACGGACGATATCAACCGCGTCGCCATAGTTGTCGGTAAGATATTTGTCGTGTGTGGTTGCACGCTGTACACCAATTTTCACCCCGTCGAGTCCTTCTTCGGTGAAGGTGAGATCCGTGCCCTTTTCGGCCACAAACTTGTTCGGGATTAACGCGTATTTATTGGTAAAATCTACCTTCCTTTTACGCTCTTCTGTGATCGACATCGCCGCGATAATGGCATCGTATTTACGCGCCAGCAGTGACGGAATGATCCCATCCCAATCTTGCGCGACGATCTTACACTTGGCCTGCATTTCCTCACACAGCGCATTGGCCATATCGACATCAAAACCTTTGAGATCACCTTCGTTTGTGGTCCAGCTAAAAGGAGGGTAGGCGCCTTCAATACCAAAACGTACGACCTTCCAATCCTTGGCTGCAACGGAGGTTGACCCAACTGCGGCCATCACGGCGGCGGCAACTAGCCATTTTTTCATCTTCCTTTCTCCTGTCGTTTAACGATGTTGTGTGGGCAAAAGCCCTATTGCATGGTTATGCTATTGATAATTCTATTTAATTAATCAGTATATTGACGATATAAATTGCTGCAGACGCTCAGAGTCAGGTGCATCAAACAGTTCTTTCGGGTTGCCCTGCTCTTCCACTAATCCTTGATGCAAGAACATCACATGATTAGAGACATCACGCGCAAAACTCATTTCATGGGTTACCACCAACATGGTGCGCCCTTCCTCGGCCAGTGAACGCATCACGCCCAACACTTCCCCCACTAACTCGGGGTCAAGCGCGGAGGTTGGCTCATCAAACAGGAGTACTTCTGGCTCCACGGCAAGCGCCCGTGCAATGGCAGCACGCTGCTGCTGGCCGCCTGACAAGTGGCCGGGATAGTAGTCACGGCGCTCGTATAAGCCAACCCGATGGAGAAAGGCTTCAGCATCTTCAATCGCTTTTGCTTTGGGCACGCCGAGCACATGCACTGGCGCTTCTATCACATTTTGCAGCACGGTCATGTGCGACCATAGATTGAACCCCTGAAACACCATCGCCAGACGAGAGCGAATGCGCTGTACTTGTTTATCGCTGACGGGCACCGGATCGCCTGCACGGTTATTTTTCATTTTGATCAATTCACCATTGACCCAAATTTCACCGCCAGTAGGGGTTTCAAGTAAGTTAATACAGCGCAAAAAGGTACTTTTACCAGACCCGGAAGACCCGATAATCGAGATGACGTCGCCGCGGTGGGCATCGAGTGAAATGCCTTTGAGCACTTGATGCTGCCCAAAGCTTTTTTTAAGTGACTTTACCTGTAGCGCTACTGCATCCGTCATGCGCTAACTCCTATCATCCGTGATAATTATTGTATTGAGTTTATCAATTGAAAATATCACCCCTTCTCTTGAGGAGCAACATTTTGTTAACCTTTAAATCTGTTTTATTATAGTCACTATTACTGCATAAAAAGTCAAATGCAATATTTAATGCTGAAAAAATGAACACTCAGTATCTGGGCGTATACTCGCGATGCCTGAGTCCTCAACCACAATAAGTGTAGAGGCAAACGCAAGAAAAAAGATTGTTTTTATTGATAAAGGCAAAATAAAAAGGAGGATAAAGATGCAATTGATTTTATTTTTGCGACAAAACACAGGTGACAAAACTGTGAACAAAAAGGCGTTTCTTTTCTATTAGAAGACAGTCTTGTACTCAATAATAGACATCTGCTGGATCGGATTACGAGGTGCGACTGTCACGCCGTGTTGCACGTTTTGCTTTAAGCAGTTCAAGCGTGTCTCGCCAGCGATCGACAAGCTCAGACGGATCCTTGCTTTGCCATTGGTCAAGCGCATAGTCGGCAAGCGTGTAGTCGCCCGCTTTAATCGCACTAATGGCCAGCCACTGCCAAAGCATCTTATCGTCTTTCAACCCATAAGACAGTGCCACTTGCGCCGTATCAATGACCTCTTTCCAATGGCCTAATTGATAAGCCAGCATTACCTGCAACTTCAACGTTTGTTTATCCGGCTGGGTTAAATTCACTTCACTAATTCGATTCAGAGCCGCTACACGCTGGTTATTTTTGATCAGACATTGCACCATAAATAACTGCTCATCACGCGTTGCTACACGGTCAAGCTGCTGTAGCCCCTGCTGCCAGTACAATAACGCCTGCTCAGCCTCGTTGGAATCAAGTCGAGAAACAGCAATCGCTCGGTATAGCGCAATATCCGCCCTGGCCCTTGCTAAATATTGCCGAGCAGTGCGATGCGTCCCCGCTTTAACATGCGCACGCGCGGCTTGCTCGAGCCACTTGGGCGCCACATCAGCCGCATTCACGAACTGATCAAACGTTGCCGCCGCCGCACCATAACGCGACAACGCCATTTCACTCAGCGCCTTTGTTTGCAATACAAAGGCATCAAGTGCGTCGAGTTCTTGAAGCTGGTTGGCATAATCAATCGCCACATCAAATCGCGACAAAGAATAAGCAGCCTGCATCGCAAGACGGCCTGAGGCGGGGGATAAATGATGGTGCTCACTGAGTTGGCGCGCATAATTTAGCACCTCATCATATTGATTGACCCGATAGGCCAAACGGATCACGGCAGCAAGCGCATCCGCTTCGCTGGCTTCTGACAGTGAGTTCAATGCTAACGCGTTTTGATAGGCACGATAAGCTTCGGCACGCTGATTAAGATAGAGATAGCTGATGCCCTGTAAGCGCCAGAGTTCGGCGCGCTGAGGTGACACAAGCTTTTGATCGCCTTGCTGCGCCAGTAACGCCGCTGACAACTTCAGAGCTTGCTGATAATTTCCACTCTCGATAGAGGCACTTACGTCCGCTATTTCTGCCGCCTGCGCCGTCGCGAATGACAGTAAAAACAGCAGCATGACTGCAAGTCGACGACTGACAGAAATCAGCATTCGAGATTCAAAGGGAAACAAACATAAGCGTCGCAACATGAAAATCCATTTTTAGAAGACAACACCTCGACTATAACCTATCTTTTTTATTCACTACAGCGAACAAACGTTTGCTGTCTTTATTTGTTAACATGCGCTCACAACAAACTCGGCGAAACGCCATACAATAACGTCGTTATCTTGCTGTTTTGTGGCACATATTTACCGCCCTTATTGGTAATTAAATTACAAAATAGCGACTTTAGTCGGATTGTGAACGCGATAATGGGTCTAGAATCTCGGTAAACACCGGCGTAGCACGTAAAAAAATTACACGGTAATGATCTAAGTCAACATTCGGGAATCACCCTGTTGTTAGCATGCTGATAACGAAACAGAACACGGCCACAAGGCCAGCGTTAAAAATAAACCAAGACTGGCTAAGTCGCTGTTTCGAAAGCTTTTGCTTTCTGTAGACGAGGAAATTATGGCAACACATGCTCAAGACCGCAGTGTGAGTCACGATGAAAAGAGCGAATATCAAAAGAAGCACAAGCCGGCTTCTTCATTTGCCTCCCGGGCTGACTACCTGAATCACGAACTACAAATTATGCGTCCGCGCCGTTGGGGCTTGAACCTGCCTGGCCGTGACTTCCGTTTTGAAATTGAGGATCTTGTTCCCGCGCTGGCCGGTACCATCGGCATTATCGCTATGTATTCTGCAGTGATGATGTCATGGGCTGAGGGGCTAACCGCCGCGTGGGATCATGTGACTTTAGGTAAAGCGTTTGCTGTTGAGGTCGCGCGGGTTGAAATGCTTATCCCCGCACTCCTTTTTTGTGTCCTTTTATGCGGATTTATCAATCCACGCGCTAACCTGGCCGGTAACCATGGGCCAATGATCCCGCTTGTCGGGACCATCGCGCTCGCCGGCGCACATCCTCTCGCCTTAGGGATCCTAATCGGTGCCTTTGGCTTGATACTCAGTTATGTCAAAGGCGGGTCTAAATTAGTGAACCTAACCAGCCAAGGGGTAGCGGGTGGCTTGCTGATTTTCTTGGGCTTTGGCGGGGCAAAAGGTCAAATTGAGAGCCTACTAGCCTGGGGTGCTGCCATTGATATGGGCTATATATCCATTGTCATTCTGGCCGTATCCATTGTGATTTATGCCTTTTTGGCTCGCATTGGTAAACGCTGGTTAGCGATTCCTGTCTGTGCCGTTACCGGTGGATTGATTGCCACCGCATTAGGTGCCGGCTCATCACTAGAGTTTGTGACACAACCGGGTGTGCCAAACCTAAACCCGGTTTACTGGTGGGGATCAACCGAGCAAGGTTGGCAAATGGGCTTACCAACCCTATCGCACTTTCTTGCGTCACTACCATTTGCTCTGCTCGCGGTAGCGATGTGGTCGCCAGACTTTCTTGGTCACCGTATTTTCCAGGAACTTAATTACCCGAAAAAGGCCGAAAAGGTATTGATGGACGTGGATGACACCATGACAGGGTGTTCTATCCGCCAAATCGTTGGGGCATCAGTCGGTGGGGGTAATATCACATCCTCATGGGGCACTTATATGATTCCTGCAGCGATTGCTCGTCGCCCGATTCCTGGCGGGGCCATTGTCCTCGGTCTGTTATGTATTGCGGTTGCGTTGATTGGTTATCCAATGGATGTAGCAACCTGGCCACCGGTGATGACCATTGCACTATTATCAGGTGTGTTCCTGCCGCTTCTTGAAGCAGGGATGCAAATGGTTAAAGACGCGAAGTCTAGCCAATCAGCCGGTATTTGTATTTTCGCCTCCATGGCTGTTAACCCAGTCTTTGGTTGGGCAGTCACTATGCTCTTGGACAACAACGGTCTTATCGGTGATAAAGAGCGTCCTGGTACGCTATCGACCATCGATCGTCTGGTGATTCCAACCGCCACAGTGATCATTTGTGTGGCTGCTATGTTGGCAGTCGGAATGATTCCCGGCATTCCACCTTTATTGTAATAACACGGCCCCGCTTTCGGGCGGGGCATCCGGATAAATCGATGGGTCACAGCGTCAGCCATACTGACACAACACTATGACTGGCCTTGGTCCCAACACATGTCTTTTTGAAAAGAGAACAGGTAGGTGCAACATGTCTGAGCACAATTCCAATGCATGGGAAGGATTTGTTGAAGGTAACTGGAGCAAAGCCGTTGACGTTCGCGACTTCATCCAAAAAAACTATACCCCTTATGAGGGTGACGAATCATTCCTAGTGTCTGAGCCAACTGACGCGACTCGCCAACTGTGGGCGCGCGTGATGGAAGGCATCAAGCAAGAAAACGCGACGCATGCCCCGGTTGATTTTGATACGTCTGTGGTTTCTACCCTGACCTCTCACGACGCCGGCTACATTGAGAAAGATCTAGAGCAGATTGTTGGTCTACAGACTGACGCGCCGCTAAAACGCGCTATGCTTCCTTACGGTGGTATTCGTATGGTTCAAGGCTCGTGTGACGCATACGGTCGTGAACTTGACCCTCAAGTAAAGAAAACCTTCACCGAGCATCGTAAGACCCATAACCAAGGGGTTTTCGATATTTACACCCCTGAAATCCTGAAGTGTCGTAAGTCAGGCATTTTGACAGGTTTACCTGATGCTTATGGCCGTGGCCGTATCATCGGTGACTACCGTCGCGTTGCTTTATACGGCATCGATTTCCTGATGGCGGACAAAAAAGCGCAATTCGATTCTCTACAAGAGAAATTTGAAAGCGGCGAAGATCTGCAAATGACCATGCAACTGCGTGAAGAAATTGCAGAACAACACCGCGCGTTGGGCCAATTGAAAAAAATGGCAGCGTCTTACGGCTGTGATATTTCTCGCCCAGCAGAAAACGCAAAAGAAGCGATTCAGTGGACCTATTTCGGTTACCTGGGTGCGGTTAAAACACAAAACGGCGCGGCAATGTCGCTCGGTCGTACGTCTACCTTCCTTGATATCTACCTACAGCGTGATGTTGAAGCCGGTAAACTCACAGAAGAACAAGCGCAAGAGCTGATTGACCACTTCGTCATGAAACTGCGTATGGTACGCTTCCTGCGTACGCCTGAGTATGATGATCTCTTCTCTGGCGACCCAATTTGGGCCACCGAATCTGTTGCCGGTATGGGCCTAGACGGACGTACTCTGGTTTCTCGTACCAGCTTCCGTTTCCTAAACAGCCTGTACACCATGGGCCCAAGCCCAGAGCCAAACATCACAGTGCTTTGGTCTGAGCAACTGCCTGAAGGCTTCAAAAAGTTCTGTGCCAAAGTGTCTATCGATACCTCGTCTATCCAGTACGAGAACGACGATCTGATGCGCACTGACTTTGAATCTGACGACTATGCGATCGCTTGTTGCGTATCACCGATGATCGTTGGTAAGCAAATGCAGTTCTTTGGCGCCCGTGCCAACTTGGCTAAAACGCTCCTTTATACCATCAACGGTGGTATTGACGAGAAGCTGAAAATCCAAGTTGCACCAGAGCATCCAGCGATGACTGACGAAGTGCTAGACTATGACAAAGTCATGGACCGCATGGATCACCTGATGGATTGGTTAGCGAAACAGTACGTGACTGCGCTGAACAGCATCCACTTCATGCATGACAAGTACAGCTATGAAGCGGCATTGATGGCTTTCCACGATCGTGATGTATATCGCACCATGGCCTGTGGTATTGCGGGTCTATCGGTTGCTGCTGACTCATTGGCCGCAATCAAGTACGCAAAAGTGAAGCCAGTTCGTGACGAAGACGGTATTGCTATCGACTTTGATATCGAAGGTGAATACCCAGCGTTTGGTAACAACGATGAGCGTGTTGATGCGATTGCCTGTGACCTGGTTGAACGCTTCATGAACAAAATCCGCTCACTGAGAACTTACCGTGATGCGGTTCCGACTCAGTCTATCCTAACGATCACCTCAAACGTGGTATACGGTAAGAAAACCGGTAATACGCCAGATGGTCGTAAAGCGGGTATGCCATTTGGTCCAGGTGCGAACCCAATGCACGGCCGTGATGAGAAAGGTGCGGTTGCGTCACTGACCTCTGTCGGTAAACTGCCATTTGCTCACGCTAAAGACGGTATTTCTTATACCTTCTCTATTGTGCCAAATGCTTTGGGTAAAGACGAAAACACCCAACGCGCGAACTTGGCGGGCTTAATGGATGGTTACTTCCACCATGAAAGCGGTCAAGAAGGCGGCCAGCACCTGAACGTGAACGTGATGAACCGTGAAATGCTACTAGACGCGATGGAAAACCCTGAGAACTATCCTCAGCTGACTATCCGTGTTTCTGGTTACGCGGTACGTTTTAACTCGCTGACTAAAGAGCAGCAACAAGACGTCATTACACGTACCTTCACGTCTTCACTGTAAGATGTAGCGATAAAGCGTACGCGATACGCTAATAAAAAAACCGCCGGCAAATGCTGGCGGTTTTTATTTGGGTTACACTTCAAAATGATCCAGTTGTCTATCCAACTCTCGTGCAGAATCTGCCAACAACTGGCTTTGCTCTGCCAGGTGAGAAGCCGCCCCACTGACTTCGTTCGCTGAGTTATGAATGTTGCTGACGTTTTGGTTCATTTCTTCAGACACCGTCCCCTGCTCTTCGGCCGCCGCCGCAATCTGTACCACGCGATCGTTAGAGCCATGCAGCGCACTCACCATATCTTTAAGCTGCTGCTGAGTTTCAAGCGCGGTTTCTACACTCGCTTCACTGGACGTATGGCTTGATTTCATCGCCTCTGCCGCTTCAATCGCGTTATTGGTCAGCGCTTCTATCGTGCCTTGGATTTGCGTGGTTGATTTTTGCGTACCTTGCGCCAGCGAGCGTACTTCATCGGCCACCACCGCAAAGCCACGACCTTGCTCACCGGCACGTGCCGCCTCGATCGCCGCGTTTAGGGCCAATAGATTGGTCTGCTCAGAGATCCCTTGAATAACCGTCGCGACATCACTGATCTCCATCACGCCTTGCTTGACCTGATTGACCAATTTATCTGCCCCAGCGATACGCTCGGCAACTTCACGGATACTGGCTACCGTGCTATCCAATTTATGATTGCTACCTTCCGCCATCGAGGAAATATCATTGGTGGCTTGCGCAGTTTGTTCTGCGTGATCCGCGACATCAGCGACAGTTGCTGTCATTTCGTTCATCGCCGTTGCCAGTTGCTCGAGTTGCGCGCGCTGAGATTGAATACTTTGTGCACTCTGCTCACTCGCTGATGCAATCGACGACGCCATAGTAGAAGACTGCTTCGCCTCATCATGGGCAACACGCAGGGCTTCACGAACACTCCCCATGGCTGTATCCATACGCCGCGCCAATTTACCGATTTCATCATGACGGGTATAGCCGCACTCAATGCGTAAGTCCCCACCCGCAATCCGATCAAACTTTTCGACCAATTCATCTAACGGCACAACGATGTCGCGACTGACAAACGCACCACAAACTAACAGGATCACCCCCGCGATAAGCGTTAATCCGCCAATTTGCCACGCTGACTGGATAAACTGCGCTTCAATATCGCTCACATGAGTGCCCGAGCCAATAATCCAGTTCCAACCATTTACGCGTTTCACATAAGAGATTTTGGGCTTCATCTCACCTTCCGGTGAGCGCCAAGTATAATCCAATACACCGCCTTGTGACCCTTTGCTCACTGTTACCATTTCTCGCCAATGGTGCTTGCCGTCGCCATCGGTCAAACTGCTCGCACTGGTGCCATTCAACTTGGGCTTTATCGGGTGGTTAACAATCGTGAGATCAGGCTTGAGCACCCAAAAATAGTTATCGCCGTCATAACGAAGCTGGTTCAGTTGCGCGATCGCTTGCGTTTTGGCTTCCTCTTCGCCGATTCTTGATGCCTGCTGGCGGTAATAATTCACCACACTTTGCGCCACTTCTATATTGGCCCTTAGCGAAGCGGTTCGCTCAGCATAAGCTTGATCACGCTCTTTTTGGATAGTGAACATACTGATCGCAACCAGCAATGCAATGGCTATCAACATGAGCGCAACAAGCTTATTTTTTACTCTCAGATCACTGATTTTTTTCATTATATACCCTAGCGTTTGCTGTTGATCCTAGCCTGATACTCGGCTCTATTAAGCTCACATGCAGCCTGAAAGGCCATATATGGGTAACTCTGCATGTCGCACGTTAGTTTGGACAAAAAGGCCAGAAGACACAAAAACAACATGGAGATTATCTGGATTAGCTCTCATTGTGCTGGCATAGAAAACTGGAACTGTGATCAACCCAAAGACAGAGGTGTAACACCACAGCAACGTTCACAAAGAGAGTGCGAAAAAGAGGGGAATTTCCTTACGTTGAGGCCGGTTTTTGTAATAAAATGACAGTATCGCAATTCGCAGTCTGGAGACAGTTATGTCGGCAATTGGTCGCATCCATTCCTTTGAATCTTGTGGGACCGTAGATGGCCCTGGGATACGTTTTATTGTCTTTATGCAAGGCTGCTTGATGCGGTGTAAGTATTGCCATAATCGCGATACTTGGGATACTCATGGCGGGAAAGAAGTCACTGTCGATGAGATCATGAAAGATGTATTGGCCTATCGCCACTTCATCACCGCATCAGGCGGTGGGGTCACCGCATCGGGCGGCGAAGCTATGTTACAGCCAGAGTTTGTCCGAGACTTTTTCCAGGCCGCGCAAGCCAAAGGTATTCATACCTGCTTAGACACCAACGGCTATATCCGTAAGCACACGCCCGTGATTGACGAAGTGCTTGATGCAACCGATTTGGTCATGCTGGATCTAAAACAGCTCAATGATGAGGTTCATGAAGACTTAGTAGGCGTATCGAATCGCCGCACGCTCGATTTTGCCAACTACTTGCACAAAATTGGACAAAAAACCTGGATTCGTTACGTCGTGGTGCCCGGCTATACGGATGACGATGATTCCGCGCACCGCCTAGGTCAGTTTATTAAAGGCATGGACAATATCGAAAAGGTGGAATTACTCCCCTATCACCAGCTTGGTGAACATAAATGGGAAGCGCTGGGTTACGAATATGAGTTAAAAGACGTGGGCACACCATCAAAAGAAATGATGGATAACGTCAAAAACATTATTGCCAGTTATGGTCATAACGTCATGTATTGATCCGACGCACCTCTGCGCACCACCCATCAGCCGGTCACTTTGTGGCCGGCTTTTTTTCGCGTCTTTATACTTTTTTCACGTTGTTATACCTCTGTCTCGCGACTTACATCTCGCGCCGGCGGGCTTTGGTCATCCTAATGGCTTCACGAATAATACAGTCACGCAAAGGGTTATCTGCGCCATCCGCTCGCCAGATAAAAGACAGTGTTCGACGCATATTGAGCTCTGGCACGTTCAGCGCCACCAGCTCCTCGCGTTCAATCCACTTTTCAACATCTAAATAGGGCAAGCAGCTTAGGTAATTAGAGTTAGCCACCAAAGTACGCAACACAGGCACCTGCTCATATTCTCGCCGCACATCAAGATCTTCAATAACACCATGAATCGCACTATCAAAACTATGTCGTGTCCCGGCGCCCGGCTCTCGCAATACCCACTGCGCTTGTTCAAGTTGCGCCAAGCTTACCTGATCACGCTGCGCATAAGGATGGTGCTTCCCCGCCACAACCACAAGGTGGTCATGGCACCATACCTGCTGCTTTAAGCGGCTATCATCGCAACGTCCCTCAATGATCCCCAAGTCGTGCTGATAACGGCGCACACTATCAATGACTTTCTCGGTGTTTTTCACGGTAAAGTCGATTCGCAGCTCGGGGAAATCACTATCAATAATACTGATAAGGTCTGGAATAAGGTGTTCTGCTGCGGTTTGACTGGCAATTAAGGCAATATCGCCACTGATAATGTGCTGTCCATCAAACCCTGCCTCAATCTGTTGCGCATCAAACAAGAGTTGGCGTGCTTTGGGTCGCAACCAGGCTCCCCAGTAGGTGAGCTGCATTTGCTTGCCTTGCCGCTCGAATAATGGCCGCCCTAACAACTTTTCTAGCTGCGACAGGGCCATACTGGTAGCCGACTGCGTCAACGCTAACTGGTCGGCCGCTCGGCTTACACTGCCGGTCGCGGCGATCGCTTCAAACACAGCCAACTGTTTCAATGAGTACCGCATCCAGGCTCCTTACTGTCTGGCTTTAATGGCAATACCCTATCAATTTTTATGATTCTTACCCTAAGCAATATCAATTTTACTCCTGATAGAGAGAAGAATAGGCTGGTTTTATTCACATTTCGTCTAAAAAGGAGTACAACCTGTATGTTAACCTGTCTTTCCCCTCGGGCAAATAATGCCGACAGAGGAGACAACGCATGGTAAGTCCTACCCCAATTAAAACGGAGGGCCCCGCTGCATTGCTTGCCAACGCTGAAGCCTATGCAGAGAGTAAAACCCATAAATCGACACGGATGGCGGTTGGGCTAGCCATGATGGCCGGCTTATTTATCGGACTGGCTTTCGTGTTCTACCTCACGGTAACCACGGGCAGTAACGCCGGCTGGGGAATGACCCGGTTGATGGGCGGGCTTGCCTTTAGCATGGGCTTAATATTGGTGGTGCTTGGCGGTGCAGAGCTATTTACCAGCACAGTGTTGTCTATGCTGGCGCGTGCCAATGGCAAGATCTCCACCCGCGGCCTGCTCTATACCTGGGCAAGAGTGTATTTCGGCAACTTGTGCGGCGCCCTACTGTTGGTGTTTATCGTGATGGTGGCAGGGCTATACCAACTTGACGATGGGCAATGGGGATTAAACGCATTACACGTGGCCCAACACAAGCTACATCACAGTTGGATACAAGCCTTTGCGTTAGGGGTGTTGTGTAACTTGCTGGTTTGTCTGGCGATTTGGATGACCTTCACGTCGCAAAATCCACTGACCAAAGCAGTGATGGTGATTCTTCCCGTGGCCATGTTTGTCAGCACCGGCTTTGAGCACAGTGTCGCCAATATGTTCATGGTGCCACTGGGGATGAGCATTGCTACTTTCGCGCCCGACAGTTTTTGGCAAGCAGTAGGGAGTTCACCGGCTGCCTTCAATGACCTTAACCTGATCCAGTTTATCAGTGCCAATTTAATCCCCGTCACGCTCGGCAATATTGTCGGCGGCGCTGGCCTTGTCGGCATGGGCTACTGGCTGATTATTAACCCTGAGAGAGAAAATAAAACAGCGCAAATTTCTTCATTGACGCTACCGTCTGCGAATTATTCTGAGAGACCCACTATGACCCAAGAAACCTTAACCATTGAAAAAAACATGAAGCCTGCCCACTGTGCCTTGCAAAGCCACCAGTTTGTGGCCGATGCATTAGAGCAACTCAACCGCTATCAGTTGCAAGGTGCGCCTGTCGTCGATAAACAAAATGAATTGGTTGGCTTTTTCTCGGTGCAAGATGTCTTTGTTGATTTATGGTGGAACGATTACCAACCCGACATGGACACCAAAGTCGAAGATTTAATGCGCACGGAGGTGCAGACCGTTGAGGCAGACCAATCCGTGATTGAACTGGCGCAGTACATGAGCATTGACAACCAAGTGCTGTATCCGGTCAGTGATGCGGGCATTGCCACGCGCTTTACCACCCAATCCGCACTAGAGCGCGCGAAAACACAAACACTGTCTAGACCGCACGTTTATCCTGTCATGAAAGACAACATCTTGGTTGGCGTTATCAGCCGCTCAGATGTGGTTCGAGCTTTGGCACCGTTATACGGCAACGCCATGGATATTCTCCCTGCCGATGCAAAAGAAGGACTTGTTAGCGCCTAACCAAAACTAAAAACACGCCTCAGAACGGTTCTGAGGCGTGTCATGTTAGCTCCCGCGTGTCGTGTTAGCTCCCCGACGTTGTCAGGCGGCACTCAAGTTAGGCATTTTCCGACGCCCTCTCAGATACGCGATCCACATATATACCGCCGTACTAAGCAAGCAACTGGCCAAGTACATCATCAACCCTTGCTCACCAGAAAATGCTTGATGCGCCAATACCGGACCACTGACGGATCCAACACTGTACGCGAGTAGAAGCGCCTCAGTGGCCGCGACAATTTTCCCCGGCGCCAGCGAGGCACACGCATAAGCAATCGCAATGGGATAAATGGCAAACACGGCGCCACCAAGCATCACGAGCCCGACGCCAAGCCACCCGTTGCTGTTAGCAAGTATAATGATGGCTACGGCAAACAATCCCACCACACAGAAATAGAACATCAACAGGACTCGATTCACTCTAGTCGAGATGGCACCTAATAACGGCTGAACGCCCATGCCGCCAACAATGACTAACGCCATCATTGCTCCAATCTGTTGATGATCGTCAACACGTTCAGCAAGATAAAGGGGTAATAGACCATAGATCGCGCC
The DNA here is from genome assembly GCF_001995405.1 of Salinivibrio sp. AR640. Lineage (NCBI taxonomy): Bacteria > Pseudomonadati > Pseudomonadota > Gammaproteobacteria > Vibrionales > Vibrionaceae > Salinivibrio > Salinivibrio sp. AR640. The sequence goes on from NZ_MUFD01000001.1 coordinate 228,219, forward strand.
TAAGGTGAGCCCCGATACAATGCAGGCGATATAGGCAGCTTTACGAATGGCTCTTAAGGTGCCTGTGTGCTCAATAGGGCCCATCATCGCTTGCGACGGCTCACCATGGCGCATAAATAAGGGCACGATAATCGCCGCCGTGACCAAACTACCAATCAACCAATACGGCTGAGCACCTGTCACACCGACATAACCGACGCCCAGCTGACCCAAGGCATTACCACCATATAAAGCGGCCATATAAAAGCCTAAACGCTTAGCCCGTTGACGCTCTGAATCGGCGATCAATAACCATGATTCAATCGCGACAAACACCCCTGCGACCGCAATACCGGCCACAAATCGTGACACTAACCATATCCCCTGCGCTTTGATCGTTGCCATCGCGGCAATAGACAGCAGCAGCACACTCATAAACAGCACTAATGCCTGTCGATGCCCCATCCGCGCGACGATACGTGCACTCCACAAAGCACCAAACAATAATCCTGCATAAAAGGCACTCGCCAGCCAAGCGGCCAGTTCAGCCGGCATCCCAAGCGGCATTAACGCCAATGGAATCAAGCTCATCAAATAGCCACTCGCGACCGCAAATGCCGTTAAGCTCACTAATGGCACCCATGGAAACACAGACAGGGCCATGCCGCTGCCATTTTGTGCAGGGGATAGATTATTCATGACAGTTCGTTCAATTCTCAGATAAGTGGCACGGACGGCCGGGGCCGCTAATATGTGCCATTATTTGAGATAAATACAGCGAACGTTTTTATTGGTCTCAATAAGAAAATTTAATGGATAGAATCCATTAATACCCAAGCGCTGTGCCATCAACGCTCTGGCGACAAATACTCTCTGTCATAAAAGGTGCGTAACCAATGGGGGCGATACACCGCCATCACCGTCACCGCCATGCCGTTAAGCAGCGCTTCGGGGAACCACATCAATAGCGCAATTTGCAGGTAGTTATGCACAATTTCATGCCAGCTATGACGATCGGCAGCCCAATACCAGAGCGAGGTCACCGATAACTGGAACACAATGGTCAGCGCCGCACCGATAAACGCCGCAATAAAAATATAGATAAAAAGGTGGCGGGTTAAATACTGGTAGCTCAGTGCGAAAATCGCATAACTGAACACAATAGGCAGTATCGCCGTGGTAAGCGCCGTCATCCCCATATCAGCGACGGGGACAAAACCAAAAAGCCCCATCAGTGCCAGCGGCACGGTGGTAATCCAAATGGCAATGCGCCAACCATGGCATAAGGCTAACGTGGTCACGCCCAGAAAGTGGATATCGAGCCCCTCTTTGATCCCCGCCTGCAACGCCCAAAGCGCAAACAGCACCACCGCCGATGAAAACGCTAAATGCTGATAACCCACTTCCTGGCGCAGTTTAGGAAAAAACTCACGTGGATAGGTTCCATATAATACCCCTGCCCAGCCTAACCAACCTATCCATTGCCAACCACTGACATCAGCCCACTCAAACATAACGTCCCCTTCATGAACGATCTTTTACCCAATCCCTTACGCGGGTGAAAAACGTGCTACGGACATAGCTCAGATCAAGATTTCAGCGATAAAGAGCTGCTAATCTCTGTCCATACCCTCATCGTTTGATGAACGACTATTGTAACTTCGAGAGTTAAGAGGCCAACCGCAATGGATATGACCCCTGCACAACGTTTAATTTTATCTAACCAGTACCAGTTAATGTGCCACCTCGATCCCTCTAATGGCGAAAAGTACCGTCGCCTGCAAACCATCATTGAGCGCGGCTACGCGTTGCAAATGGCCGAGGTGATCAGCCAGTTTGAAGCACTCTGCGAAACCCAATGCCGCGAAGTGATTGATATCATGGAAATGCACCATGCGATGCAGGCCTCTTATCACCTCCTTGACGATACCAACCAAGCGGCATTATCGCCACGTCGCGTGCAGTTCTGGGGCTTTGACGCAGCAACCGAAGGGGCTTTGGTGCATTATGTGCGCTTTTTAGTCGATACTGAGGGGCTCTATCCGCAGTTTGATCAAGGGGAGCACTGCTTTAACAGTCAAATGCCAATGCGTGACAAATACCGTCGTATGCTCGACGTTTGGCGTCAGTGCCCGCGTCAATTTCACTTAAGCCTAACCGAGATCGAAAAGATCCTCGCCGCCTAGTGAAAGGGAAAAGGTAACAATGCAGCCGTCCTTGTGGGCGGCTTTTTGATTTCTCACGGCGCAAACTTGTCGAACGTCACACAAGCCCGTACCCTTAAGCGCATCAAAGACAAGACACAGACTCTGCCATGATTTATCGATGCCCGCTATGCCAACAGCCCCTGCAAGCAAAGCCACGTGGTGCTTATTGCGCTGCCAATCATCAATTTGATCGCGCCAAAGAGGGCTACCTCAACCTATTACCGGTGCAATTTAAACGCTCCAAAGATCCGGGCGACAATAAAGCCATGACTCAAGCCCGCCGCGCATTTTTAAACGCTGGCCATTATGCGCCCATGCGCCAAGCGATGATTGATTCCCTCACCCAGGCACTGAATGGCGAGCACCAGACGATCTTGGATGTGGGCTGTGGTGAAGGGTATTACACCCATGCCATCGCTGATCAGACAGCCGCACAACAGTGGTCTATTTATGGGCTGGATATCGCCAAAATCGCCGTGCGCTATGCCGCGAAATGGTATCCACAATGTCAGTTTTCGGTCGCCTCATCGCAACGCTTGCCGTTTGCCGACAACAGCCTTGACGGTGTGGTGCGTATTTATGCGCCCTGCAATGGCGACGAGCTTGATCGTGTTATCAAGCCCGGTGGCGTTGTTGTCACCGTCACCCCAGGTCCACGTCATCTATTTCAGCTTAAGGCGGGTATCTATGATGAGGTCCGGTTACACGAAACGCCAGCAGAGGCCCTGCCCGGTTTCCAGCTTGAAAGTGAGCGCTCACTGCATTACCCGATGACATTAGCAGGCGAGCAAGCTCTCACCCTGCTGCAAATGACACCGCTTGCCTGGCGCGCCTCCGATGAATGGCGTGAAACGTTAGCCAATGCCAACGGCTTTCACTGTGAAGCCGACTTTACCTTGCGTGTGTATCGTCATCACACAGAGATTGACTCGGCCAAAGGAGAAGCGTGATGCACACTTGCTCACCATGGACAAAAAAGGGCGTGATTGACCGCTTTTTGCAACTGCGCTTTTTGCCACTGCGTGCCACTCAGTGGCTATTGGCGGCCAGCTTAGTACTAAGCCCCGTCGGTGTCGCAGCGGCATCGCAACCGACGTCGGCGTCTATTAATACCTTATTTGACTATCAGGTAACCACCGCCCAAGGGCAGTCACTTAGCTTGACTCAAGTGGCTGACAACGTCGAAAAAGCGGATATTGTTCTGATCGGTGAATGGCACAGCCATCCTGGGGTGCACCGTTTTCAAACCGAGTTGCTCAACCAACTTGCCTCACGTCATTCTGTCGCGCTTTCCATGGAGCAATTCAGCCGTGATGCCCAGCCAGTGGTGAATCAATACCTTGCCGGCGACATTGGCGAAGACACGCTTAAGCGTCGAGCCAATGCATGGGACAACTACAATGGCAGCTATCGCCCGTTGATCGAGCTAGCTAAACAGCGTCAATTTGACGTGATTGCCGCTAACGCCCCTAAACGCATGGTTAGCTGTATTGGTCGACAAGGTTTGGCTTACTTAGATAAATTGCCGGACCAGCAGCGTCAGTGGTTTGCCGCGACGATTGATACCCAAGACTCACCGTATAAACGTCAGTTTAAAGCCAACATGCATCATGGCACTCCCACCCAAACCGACGATCAATTTGCCGCGCAACTCGCCTGGGATGCCACCATGGCAGAAAGCATGGTCGATTATCACGCCCGTCACCCTGATACCCAAATTGTCCACATCGCGGGCCGCTTTCATATTGCCGAAGGATTAGGAACGGCCGCACAATTAAAAGCGCGAAATCCCGACCTGACCATTGCACTGATCACCGCGGTGAGTGATCAAGCCAAGCTTGCCGACAACGCTAAGGATCTTCGCTTAAAGGTCATGCCTTTGCCCCAGCGCTGGCAGTCGATGGATGAAATGCGCGAAGCAGTCAGCCAAATGAAAGGGCAAGGCGCGCCGCAGTGTCGTTAAGCCACGCATCCATCACGACCAATAAAAACGCCGACCCTGAGGTCGGCGTGTGTTGCCTGGGTGAGCGGCGCATTTCGGTTAGGTTAAAACCAACGCTCTAATGCTGCGCGATCCACTTTAAACGCCCGGCTCAATGCTTGCGCTAGCTCTTTGTATCGCGGTTGGCTTTTTATCGGCTGCATCGCGTGCCCCTCACTGGTGATCTTTTGATGCAGTTCGCGATACCACCCCGCCAAAGCCGGCGGCAGCGGCGTATCACGGCGGCGTCCCAGCCACCACAGCCCTTGAAGCGGCAAGCTCAGCGCAAATAGCGCCACAATCACCGCTTGCGGCATGCCTTGTACATTGTTTGCTGCCATTTGAAGCAACACACTGATTGCGGCAATAGCAGGCATGACCTTGATCGCGAACCGCGTTATGGTGATCACACGATTTTCAGGAAAAACCGGCGCTAATTCCTTTTTCATCGGCCATTCTTGCATGTATTTCTGACCGTCTTGCAGGCAGCGCCAGATTGATTTGTTCGTTGTCATACCTACCTCACTTGTTCAGTGTGACCGAAAGGGGCTGTCACTCAACTTTTACAATAAAAACTAAACAAATTGTTTAAAAACTTTAAAATTTAACCCATATCGCTCAAAAAATTTTTGTTATCTGGATCAAGTCCCGCTATCCTTAGCGCACTTTTATCATTGTTGCTCGGATTCGATTGTCTCGCAACCCAATCCGGTTGTACTCAATGGAGCGTTCACTTATCCAGGACGGATAACGATAATTCTTTCCCCGCGACAAGGCATGAGATAATTCTTTTTTGAAAAGGTAGTGTCTCAATTTGTCCACTATCCTTTTTATTCCATACACTCTGTCTCACGAAACATAGGTAGTCATACATGTCAAAGCTGGTTCTCGTACTCAATTGCGGAAGCTCCTCTTTGAAGTTCGCCATTGTCGACGCACAATCAGGCGATGAGCATCTTACCGGTCTTGCCGAATGCCTTAACCTTCCAGAAGCCCGCATTAAGTGGAAAATGGACGGTAAGCATGAAGCCCAACTGGGCAACGGCGCCGCGCACACTGAAGCCCTCACCTTCATTGTAGACACAATTCTGGCCTCGAAGCCTGAACTGGCCGAGAACTTGGGTGCTATCGGTCACCGCGTTGTTCATGGCGGTGAGCATTTTACCCAGTCAGCATTGATTACGGACGAGGTGCTCAAAGGGATCCACGATGCAGCGAGCTTCGCGCCATTGCACAACCCAGCACATATCGTTGGCATTGAGGCGGCGAAAAAAGCCTTCCCTGCGCTGAAAAATGTCGCTGTTTTCGATACCGCGTATCACCAAACCATGCCAGAAGAAGCTTATCTGTATGCGCTGCCTTATAATCTTTATAAAGAGCACGGCATTCGTCGCTACGGCATGCATGGTACCTCTCACTTCTTTATCGCCAACGCGGCCGCTGAGCAACTTGGCAAGCCTGTCGACGAAGTGAACATCATCAACTGCCACCTTGGTAACGGTGCGTCAGTATGTGCGATTAAAAACGGCAAATCGGTCGATACTTCAATGGGCATGACCCCATTGGAAGGCTTGGTTATGGGCACCCGCTCTGGTGACCTAGACCCAGCGATTATCTTCCACCTGCACGATGCACTCGGTTATAGCGTTGAGCAAATCAACACCATGCTTACCAAAGAGTCTGGCCTGCAAGGCTTGACCGAAGTGACCTCTGACTGCCGCTTTGTTGAAGATAACTACGGCGAGAAAGAAGAAGCAACACGTGCAATGAACGTGTTCTGCCACCGTCTTGCCAAGTACGTAGCCAGCTACACCGCGACCCTCGACGGCCGCCTGGACGCAATTGTCTTCACCGGCGGCATCGGTGAGAACTCAGGCCCAATCCGCGAATTAGTACTCGAGCGCCTAGCTCTGCTGGGTGTTGAGGTCGACAAAGAGCGCAACCTGAAAGCCCGCTTTGGCGGCGAAGGCGTGATCACTACCGACGCAAGCCGCGTGCCTGCGATGGTGATTTCAACCAACGAAGAGTTGGTGATTGCGCAAGACACTGCGCGCCTAACTGGCCTGTAAGACCATTTCCAACGGCTGATTCCACTCAGCCGTTTTTGTATTCGTGCCGGACCATCCGGCACGCCAACCAGATAGTAAGAGGAAGTCAACGTGTCCCGTACTATTATGCTAATTCCAATCGGCTCCGGCGTCGGCCTGACAAGTGTCAGCCTTGGCGTCATGCGAGCGATGGAGCGTAAAGGCGTCCGCGTCTCATTTTTTAAACCGATTGCTCAGCCACATCACGGTAGCGACACTGACGTCACCGATCTGACGACGGAAATCATTCACGCCAACAGTGATATGAGAGTCGCCGAATCGATGTCAATGAACCAAGCCGAAAACCTGCTGCGCTCGGATCAAGAAGATGTGCTGCTCGAAGAAGTGCTCGCGCGCTTTACTCGTGCCACTGAAAACGCAGAAGTTGCGCTCGTCGAAGGCTTGGTCACCACACGTAACCACCCCTTCGCGAACCAGATCAACTACGAGATCGCGAAAACACTGGATGCAGAAATCGTGTTTGTGACCACCCCAGGCACTGACAACCCTGCCCAGCTTAAAGAGCGTATCGAGTTTGCCTGCACCAACTTTGGTGGCAGCAAAAACGGCAACATTTCAGGTGTGATCATCAACAAGCTTAACGCGCCTGTTGATGATGCAGGTCGTACGCGCCCTGACCTGTCAGAAATCTTTGACGAAGCGGACGGCGCACGTCCAACTAACGTTGAAGTGATGCAGATTTTCAACTCCAGCCCAATCCGTGTACTGGGTTGTGTGCCATGGAAAATCGACCTGATCGCGACCCGTGCTAGCGATATGGCCAAGCACTTGAACGCCACCATTATCAACGAAGGCGAAATTCACTCACGTCGCATCAAGAGCATTACCTTCTGTGCGCGTTCAATCCCTAATATGGTTGAACACTTCCGCCCAGGCTCCTTGCTCGTGACTTCGGCTGACCGCCCTGACGTGATCGTCGCCGCGTGTCTAGCTGCGATGAACGGCGTAGAAATCGGTGCCTTGTTGCTGACAGGTGGTTATGCCATCCCTGATCAGTTAAAAGCCCTGTGTGACCGCGCGTTTGAAACCGGCCTTCCGGTATTTACCACTGCAGGTAACACCTGGCAGACGTCGCTCAATCTGCAAAGCTTTAGCCTTGAAGTGCCGGCTGACGATAAAGCCCGTGTTGAGTTTGTGAACGACCACGTTGCTGGCCACATTGATGGCAACTGGATTGAATCACTCAGCTCAGGGTCGAACCGCGAACGTCGCCTCAGTCCACCCGCATTCCGTTATCAGCTGACCGAGTTTGCACGTCGAGCCGCTAAGCGCATTGTGCTACCCGAAGGTGACGAGCCACGCACCATCAAGGCCGCCGCTATCTGTGCCGAGCGTAAAATTGCCGAGTGTGTGCTTTTGGGTAACCCAGAAGAAATCAAACGCGTTGCCGATCAGCAAGGTGTCACCTTGGGCGCTGGCGTCGAAATTATCGATCCGGTAAAAGCACGCGATAAATACGTGGCACGCTTGGTCGAGCTGCGTAAGAGCAAAGGTATTACCGAGGTCATTGCCCAAGAGCACCTCGAAGATACCGTGGTACTGGGTACCATGATGCTAGAAGCAAACGAAGTGGATGGACTAGTATCGGGCGCGGTTCACACCACCGCTAACACCATCCGTCCACCGCTGCAAATCATCAAAACCGCACCGAATGCTTCTTTGGTCTCATCAGTATTCTTTATGCTGCTGCCTGAGCAAGTGCTGGTATACGGTGACTGTGCGATTAACCCGGATCCAAATGCTGAACAACTGGCTGAAATCGCGATCCAATCTGCCGATTCTGCCGCGGCATTCGGTATTGAACCTCGCGTAGCGATGATCTCTTACTCGACCGGTAGCTCAGGCAAAGGGGCAGACGTGGATAAAGTCCGCGAAGCCACCCGTCTTGCCCAAGAGAAGCGTCCTGATCTGATCATCGATGGCCCACTGCAGTACGACGCCGCTATCATGGAAAATGTCGCGAAATCAAAAGCGCCAGATTCGCCTGTTGCCGGTAAAGCCACCGTGTTCGTCTTCCCAGACTTGAACACAGGTAATACCACATACAAAGCAGTACAGCGTTCTGCTGAGCTGGTCTCTATCGGTCCAATGCTGCAAGGCATGCGTAAGCCAGTGAACGATCTGTCACGTGGCGCCTTGGTTGACGATATTGTCTATACCGTGGCACTGACAGCGATTCAGGCTAAGCAAGCCGAAGACAACGGCCAAGCGTAACCCACGCTCAGCCCAGAAAGAGCAAAAGCCAGCACATGTTGCTGGCTTTTTTTTGCGTTTAACTTCACAACGTGACGCCCCAAAGCGATCTAGCATAGCCTTTCCATCCTTGTTTTGGAGTCGATGATGGCGATTGATTTTGATCCCTTAGCGTTTAGGCATGCCCTGCACCAATACCCTGAACTGTCGAATCACGAAGCGCAAAGTGCGCGCACCATTGCTGCCCAACTGCGCGACTTTGGTCTCACCCCCCATACCGACGTGGGCGGTCACGGTATTGTGGTAGACATTGCAGGTCGCGAGCCAGGGCCAACCACCTTGTTACGCGCCGACTTTGATGCGTTACCCATTCACGAACACACCCAACTTGATTATGCATCCTGTCACGATGGCATCATGCATGCCTGCGGTCACGATGGCCATGCTGCCGCCTTGCTTGCCGTCGCTGCCGAGCTATGCCAAACACCCCCTAAACAGGGGACTGTCATTCTCGCTTTTCAGCCTGCTGAAGAAACCGGCGAAGGTGCGGCACGTCTGTGTGCCGATCCGCTTTTAGTAACCCGCCACATCGACAATGTTTATGCCTTTCATAATCTGCCAGGCTTTGCCCAACATCAGATAGTGGTGCGCCCAAGCACCTTTGCCTGCGCCTCAACCGGTGTTGCGATTCGGTTGCACGGCAAAACCTCCCATGCCGCTTACCCAGAGCGCGGGGTCAGCCCGGCAAACGCCATGAGTGACGTGATGCGTATGCTTACACAACTTCCTGACGCTTATCCTTCCACGTTCAGCTTAGTGACGCTAGTTCACGCCCAACTTGGCGACCCCGCGTTTGGCGTTGCGCCCGGCGAGGCCACCGTAATGGCGACCCTACGCAGCGACGACAACGCCACGTTTCATGCCATGCAAACCCGGTTAGTCGATCACGTAAACGCTATCGCCGACCGAGCAAAATTAACCGTGGATCTAAGTTGGCACGAGCCGTTTATTGCCGCCGAAAACAGCACAGCGCATAACCAAACCGTGGTCAACGCGGCGCAATCGCTGGGGTTAGAGGTTCACTGGCTTAAGGAGCCTATGCGTTGGTCAGAAGATGTCGCCGAATTTCTCGCCCGCTGGCCCGGCGCATTATTTGGCATTGGCAGCGGCGAGTACCACCCACAGCTGCACAACCCTGACTATGACTTCCCGGATGCGATTTTAGCGACCGCCAAAGCACTATTTTGCAGAGTGATTACACACCATCACGGCCGTTAATTACCCCAACGCCAGCCAAAAGCCGACGCCGATCATCAAGGTGCCGGCGATTCGGTTCAGCAATTGCACATTACCCTTTTGCTGCAAAAACTGACGTAAGGTGCGCCCACCGCTGGCATACAACATTAAACAACTGAATTCCGTGCAAAGAATGATCAACACCAGCACGCTCAGCTGGCTGGGCAATGAGATCGCAGGGTTAATAAACGGCGGCAACAGTGAGATCATAAAGGCCCAGCCTTTCGGGTTGGCTATCGCAGTGACAAAACCTTGTGCCGCCAACGATAACGCAGAGATATCATTCGGCGCCGACGTCTCTTCCTTTGGGATTGCCATTTTGCCACGCGATCGCCACATTTGTACGCCGAGATACGCCAGATACGCGCCCCCCACATACTTAAACACCTGAAACACGCTAGGATAGTTCAGCATCACGGCCGCCACCCCTACCACTGACGCAATCGCCACAAGGCCGACGCCAATGAGCTCGCCCCACATCATATGTAGGCTACGCTTAACTCCGATAGTCATCCCCAGGGTCATGGATAGTGTCATACACATTCCCGGTGTGATTGACACAAAAAAGAAGGTGGGAATAAATAGCGTCAACATCGTGGTATCAATCAAGGCAGTTGGCATATCACTTAATCAGAACAAAGGGTTAGAAAGGCTATTAGTGAACACGCTTTAGTCGATGAGATCAAGCATGCTTGAGATCTCGTTGACTGTTTTATTTATAACCAACTGATTAGCCTTATTGCCATTTAGACGTCCAGAAGTAAAAATATCCATTGACTTCATTTTACCTAACTCATAGCATCAATAACCAGAACGACAGCAAGAGCGCGGGATAGACCGCTGAGTCAGTCGGCTGTGATCAAATTTATCGCCAAGGACATGTGATGATTGAGATATCCAAACTCAACAAGGTATTCGAACTCGGGGAGCGCCGAATTCATGCCCTTAACGACATCAACTTATTTATCCCGAAAGGAAAAGTATTTGGTGTGATCGGTGCCTCTGGTGCCGGCAAAAGTACGCTGATCCGAATGGTTAACCTGCTCGAGCGCCCAACCAGCGGCACGGTAAAGGTAGGAGGCGTTAACCTCACCGCGTTATCCAATCGCGATCTAACCCAAGCTCGCCGTCAAATCGGGATGATTTTCCAACACTTTAACCTACTGTCATCGCGATCGGTCTTCGACAACATCGCTCTACCGCTTGAACTGAGCGGCGCGAGCAGTGACGCGATCGAAACCCGAGTCACCGAGTTACTCGATTTAGTTGGTTTAGCCGATAAGCGTCATGTCTATCCGGCTAGCCTCAGTGGCGGACAAAAACAACGTGTCGCGATTGCCCGCGCACTGGCGCCAAGCCCAGACGTATTATTGTGTGATGAAGCCACTAGCGCACTGGATCCTGCTACGACACAATCGATTTTGTCACTGCTACAAACCATTAATGAAAAGCTCAACCTGACCATTTTATTGATCACCCACGAAATGGACGTGGTGAAGCGCATTTGTCACGACGTTGCCATTATTGGTGACGGTGAATTGGTCGAATCTGGCCCAGTGGGCGACATTTTTGCCCATCCAAAATCCGACTTAGCGAAACAATTTATCCGCTCAACCTTGGATTTATCGGTGCCTTATGACTATGCCCAACGCTTAAAAGAAACCTACTTTGACGGCAGCTACCCCTTGGTGCGCCTAGAATTTACCGGCGCTACCGTGGATGATCCATTGATCAGTCAAATATCAAGGCTGTTTGATATCGACATCAGCATTTTAAGCTCTGATATCGACTACGCTGGCGGCGTCAAATTCGGCTTATTACTGGCAGAGATTATGGGCCCGAAAAAAGCGGTCGAAGACGCCATCCACTATCTCAACCAGCACCATGTCAACACGGAGGTACTTGGCTATGTTGATTGATCAACTTATAAATTGGGTCAACGAAAACAACGCCCTGCTTAACTTGCTTGCCGAAGCCACAGGTCAAACTCTGTATATGGTCTTTGCCTCCGGCCTGATAGGCTTTGCCATTGGGATCCCATTAGGTGTGATGCTACACGTCACCAAAAAAGGGGGGCTGCTAGCGCAACCCAAGTTTAATCAAGCGCTCGGCGCGGTGGTGAATATTGGTCGCTCGATCCCCTTTATTATCTTGTTGGTTGCGATTATTCCCTTTACCCGCCTGCTCGTCGGCACCTCGATTGGAACAGCGGCAGCAATTGTCCCGCTGACAGTGGGCGCCATCCCTTTCGTTGCACGTCTGGTCGAAGCGGCGCTTTTAGAGCTGCCACCGGGACTAGAAGAAGCAGCCAAAGCCATGGGCGCTACCCCATTGCAAATTATCTATAAAGTACTCGTACCCGAAGCGCTACCTGGCATTATTAATGGCGCAACCATTACCTTGGTCACCCTCGTCAGCTACTCTGCTATGGCTGGAGCCGTGGGCGGTGGCGGCCTAGGCGATGTCGGTATCCGCTACGGCTACCAGCGCTTTGATACCACGGTTATGCTGATCACCGTTGTCATGCTAGTCGTGCTGGTACAAGCCATACAATCTTTAGGCGATTACTTGGTACGCCGAACCGATCACCGATAATAAGACACAACACTTACCGTAAACGACGGACAATTTTATCAAGGGAGACAGACAATGAAGACCACCATTAAAACACTTTTAACCACCTTAGGCCTCGCCTCCACACTCCTACTCACTGGGTGCGGAGAAAAAGAGCAAGCCGCTAGCGATGCCAACAGCATCACCGTGGGCGTGATGGCAGGCGAAGAAGCACAAGTGGCCGAGCACGCAGTAAAAGAAGCCAAGAAGTTAGGCCTCGACGTTGAGCTGATCACCTTTACCGATTATGTGTCGCCCAACGCGGCACTCGACGATGGATCGGTTGATGTGAATGCTTTTCAGCACAAGCCTTACTTAGATGCGCAAATCAAAGATCGCGGCTACGAGTTTGCGATTGCTGGCAACACCTTTGTGTATCCGATTGCGGCCTATTCTTATAAGTTAGATAGCGTGGCCGATCTCCCAGAAGACGGGCAAATTGCCGTGCCGAATAACCCTGCTAGCCTAGGCCGTTCATTACTACTGCTTGAGCAGCAAGGCATCCTAAAACTCAAAGAAGGTGCTGGCATCAGCGCTACCAAGCTCGATATCGTTGAAAACCCGAAAAACATTGAAATTATTGAACTGGAAGGCCCACAACTGCCTCGCTCACTGGAAGACGTGGATATTGCCATCATCAACAATACCTTTGCCGCTGGCATCGGCCTAACCCCAAGCAAAGACGGCCTGTTTGTTGAAGGGAAGGACTCTCCTTACGTGAACCTGATTGTAGCCCGCAAAGGCAACGTAGACGCAGAAAACGTCAAGACGTTTGTTAAAGCTTACCAAACTGACGCGGTTTACAACGCGGCGATGGAAATCTTTGACGGGGCGGTGGTGAAAGGCTGGTAAGCCAACCGCTCGAAAAACATCAGCGCCCCGGTGGAGGCATCAAATCTCGTCACCATCGTTCGCAATAGAAACGATAGCAATAGAAACGCCACAATCACTTGTGGCGTTTTTTAATCATGGCGCACTGTCTTTTAACTTGCTGCCGTGACGGGAAGCACGCGTTTTAAAATATCCGCAAGCGTCACCACGCCAATCATTTCCCCCTCTTTACTCACCACCGCAAGCTGAACGCTGGCCTCACGCATGCGCGCTAGCGCTTCGTAGATGGGGGTGTTGGCATCCAAAACATAGGCATTGCGAGCGACATCGCGTGCGAGTCGGTCTGCCGGTTCGAGTAGCGTATCCCGGACGTGAACCACCAATGGCTTAAGCCCTTTGTTACCAAACACCAAAATACGCAGATGCCCTGACGACACGGCGACAGCGCGCACCTCTGCGACCGTTGCATGTTTATCAACATGTGCCATCACCTGTCCCTGGGTAACCAAGGTTTCGATCGCAATCGAACTCAGATCGATCAACCCCGATAATTGTCGTTGAATCGCTGGTTGCAAGGTGCCGACTTTGCCCGAGTGTTCAACCAATTGACGAATGGTTTGAATATCTTGTCCCCCTACCGCGGCGCTTTCTACTGGCTCAACCCCTGAGGCTTTCACCAAGCGATTGGCAATACGGTTGACCCAGCGAAGTAACGGACGTAACGGCCACACATAAGCACGCGAGACAACACCGATTGCCAGTGCTGACTTTTCTGGATGAGCAATCGACCAAGATTTCGGTGCCATCTCACCCACGACGAGGTGCAAAAATGTCACCACGAACAGCGCAAACCCGAAGGCCGCCGCATCAGCCGCCCAAGCGGGTAAGCCAACCGCGAGAAAGACGGGCCCTAACCATACATCTACCGCCGGCTTGGTGACCGCCCCGAGTGCAAAGGTACAAAAAGTGATCCCTAATTGCGCCCCTGCCAGCATCAAGGTCAAATCATTCATGCCACGCAGCGCTGCCCGCGCCGACCCACTCTCAACCGCCATTTCTTCCAGACGATGTCGACGCGCACCCATCAAGGCAAACTCGATAATGACAAAAAAGCCACTCAATACAATCAAAGCCAGCGTGACAACACTAACCATCAAAGGATCAGTCATTGGTTATCCTCCGCAATGGGCTGCTCGATAAGCGTAACCCGCACTGACGTGGGGATATGTCGCTCGATGCTTAACACATCCACCTCAAGATGACGCACAATCGGCTGACTCTCTGCCAGTTCGGATGGATCAATCGGCAGCGCGATGGTCACCGTATCCCCTACGGCTGGCAATGCGCCACATGCCGCAATCAATACCCCTGCAATGGTTTCGACATCGTCCCGCGGCAGATCATAGCCAATCGCACGCTCCACTTCGTCGATGTGCACATCACCATCCATCAACCAGACATTGTCACTTTCAGGGATAACCGCCTCGGCATGATCACTATCATGCTCGTCGGTAATTTCTCCCACGATCTCCATGGCCAAATCTTCAATCGTTAATACCCCGGCAAAGCCGCCATATTCATCAATCACACATGCCAGTTGATTGGTCGAACGCACCAACTGATCTAGCGCATTTGGCAACGGCATTAATGTGGGGATAACACTGGCCGGACGCATCACTGACGCCACGGTATCATTTGAATCCGCCTCTGTTTTCGCGAGGACGTCTGACAGGTGAACCACGCCCACCGGCGCATCATTATCATCAAGCACCGGATAACGGGTGTGGGCTTGCGCCATCAGCGACAACAATTCGGACAGCTTGGTTTCTGGCGACACCCAATCAACTTGCGAACGCGGCACCATTGCATGCTCAACATCGCGCGCAGGAAAATCCAGGATCCGATCCATCATCAGTGACAATTCCACCGGCAAATCTCCGCTTTCTCGCGAGTCGGCGATAATATGGTGTAAGTCGTCTTCTGAGGCACTCATATCAAGATCATGTACCGGTTGAATCCCCACAATACGCAGCACCAGGTTGGCGGATTTATCAAAGAAACTGATGATCCAACCAAACACCGACATATAAATCAGTGTCGACCGCGACATCATACGCGCCATGGGTTCAGCATTGGCAATGGCTAAGTTTTTCGGGTAAAGCTCACCCAAAATCATTTGCACAATCATCGCCACCGCAAGCGTCGCCATGGTGCCAATCGCGATCCCCGTTTCCAACGACAGTCCAAGCCGTTGCAATAATACCCCCATCGACTCGCCGACCAGCGGCTCGGCAACAAAGCCCAACACCAAGCCGGTGACCGTGATACCAAGCTGCGCGCCAGATAGCATAAAGCTCGTCCGTTTTGTCACCGCCAGCGCCCGTTTGGCCGATGCGTCGCCCGTCGCAGCTAAGGTCGCAAGCTTTGCGCGATCGACCGCCATATAGGCAAACTCTTGCGCCACAAAGTAGCCATTAGCGGCAATAATTAACAAGATAAAGAAAAGACCGAGCAGGAGGGTAATCATAGGTTCAATCATGACTGCATCCTTTGTTGGTGACAACGTACCAGTGAAGGGGAGTGACAATCGACGCGTGTTGGATCCACAAAATATGCCTTATGTAGAAAGAGGAATTGGAGTATATTCTGGTGATATCGATACAGTCTAGTTAATTTTTGTACACCTCACCGTCGCGCATTTGGTAGCCAAGAGCGTCTGTGCTTTTTTTCAGGAAAATGGTGGGCTTAGCTTGACCCTGCCAGTGGCCGCCCCTCATCATTATTTCTACCATTCTTTGTTCATTTGTGATCATGCGCCTTGAATACACAGGTCCAATGCCGGAACGCCTCGGTTTTCTGCTACTCCCCCGCTTTTCGATGATGGCCTTTTTCTCTGCTGTCGAGCCATTGCGTATAGCCAACCAGATCAGCGGCGAATCGCTGTTTGATTGGCAAATGATCAGTGAAGACGGCAAGCCGGTGACGGCGTCCAACGGCATGTCACTGCTGGCCGACACAGCCATCGACGCCGTGCATGATCTTCCCTCACTCGCGGTCTGTAGCGGTTTTGATCCTGAAGCTTACCTTAGTCGTCCTTTGATGCGTTGGCTGCACCGTCTTGATGCGGCAGGCTGTGTGCTGGGCGGACTCGATACCGGCTGCTTTTTGTTGGCTGCTGCCGATCTGCTCAAGGGCGAGCGGGTCACCCTGCATTGGGAAAGTTTGCCCTCGTTTCAAGAGCGCTTCCCAGAGGTGAGAACCTCAGATGAGCTGTTTGAACTGGGACCGCGGCGCTTCTCCTGCGCAGGGGGCGCAGCGGCGATGGATATGGCGCTCGATGTGATTGCGCGTCGCCACGGCACCCAATTGGCCATCGACGTCTCCGAGCAGCTGGTACATGAGCGCATTCGTACTCGACGCGATCAGCAGCGAATGACGTTAGCGCGCCGCTTGGGCACCCATCGACGACGTCTGGTCGACGCGGTGGATGTGATGGAGCGCCATATAGAATCGCCCTTGTCCTTGGCAGAAGTCGCTGAGCGCAGTGGTATCTCGCTTCGTCACCTACAACGCCTTTTTGACAGCGAGCTTAATCAGTCGCCGCGCAGCTGGTATTTGGGATTGCGGCTAGATCGTGCCCGTTACTTGCTTAAAGAAACCGATCTCGATGTGTTAACGGTGGGATTGGCCTGTGGCTTTAGCTCAAGCTCGAGTTTTTCCCGCGCGTTTCGCACCCATTACGGCGTGTCACCGCGTCAAATGCGCAAAACCCAAAGCCAGTAAAAGAAGAAAAATAAGATAGATAAAAAAGCCGCTCACCCCACCACCTTAATCGGCAACGGAATGAGCAGCTTGTTTCGCGGCTAGCTTTTTTTAGCCGCGACGAGCGAGCGGCGCGATTCACCAAACAGTGAGATCAGCACCCCGGCGGTCATCACCAGGATCACCACGCTCAGTGGCAAGGCCGCGGCGATCAATGCTGTTTGTAGCGCTTTAAGGCCGCCGGCCATCAGCAGCGTTGCAGCGACTAAGCCAATCACCACGCCCCAAAGCACCCGGAAACGCTTCGGTGGCTCTTCATCACCCAGTGACAAAATCGTCGTCAGCACTAAGGTGCCTGAATCAGACGAGGTCACAAACCAGCTCATCAACAAGAACACCATCAGGGCTGAGAGTATCCAGCCGAACATCCCAGAACCTACGATCCCATCCGCTGCGGCAAATAATGCGGCGGGAAGCTCCCAAGCGTTCACCAAATCGATAATCCCAGCACTGCCGACGCCACCACTGGCATACAGCTCTTGGTAGATGGCATTGCCACCGAAGATAACCAGCCAGACAAAGATCAGTAAGGTGGGCACAAATAAGACCCCTAACACAAACTCACGCAGGGTGCGCCCTTTGGAAATACGCGCGATAAACAGACCCACGAACGGCGCCCAAGCCAGCCACCAGCCCCAATAGAAAATGGTCCAGGCCTGCTGCCACTCCACCGTGCCCGGCTCATCAGCAAACCACAGCCCCATCGGAATAAAGTTAATTGCATAATCGAGCAAGGTTTCGCCGAACGCGCTGATCAGCCAAAGTGTGGGGCCGCCAATGAAAAAGATACCGACTACCAGCACCGACACCCAAATGTTCATCTGGGAGATAATACGGATCCCACGGCGCACCCCGGATACCGCCGACACAATCGAGATCGCCGAAATCACTGCAATCAAGATCAACTGCGTCGACAAACCGGAGGTGATACCGATCAGGCGCTCCAGCCCCACCGCCATTTGACTGACGCCGAGACCGAGTGAGGTCGCGACGCCGAACACGCAACCCAGTACACCGAGGATATCGAAAAGATGCCCCCAAGCGCCGTAAATGCGCTCGCCAATGAAAGGATAAAGCGCCGAGCGTAGCGCCAGTGGCAGTTGCTTACGGTAGGCAAAATACGCCAGCGACATGCCGACAATCACGTAGATAGCCCAACCATGCAGTCCCCAGTGGAAAACGGTGACCCGCAGCGCATCGATGGCACGCTCGTAACCAATGGCGGCCGCGCCTGCCATATCGGCGTGGGGATTGTTGGGATAACCAAATCCGCCGGTGTTATCGAGGTAAAAAATGGGTTCGGCCACCCCAAAAAACAGGATGCCAATACCGATGCCAGCAGAGAACAGCATCGAGAACCAAGAGAAGTTGCTAAACTCCGGACGGCTGTCGTCAGGGCCGAGGCGCACATTGCCGTACTTGCTGAAAACGATAAAACCGCACACGGTCAATAACAGCATCACAGTGACCAGGTAGTAGCCACTAAAGGTGCTTTCAATCCAGGTGCGCGTCGCACCAAACAGGACGCTGGCCGTCTCCGATTGAAAGCCGGTAAACAGCACAAAAGCCAGCACCAGCAGTGCAGAGCAAATGGTCATGCCACGATGCATGCCTTGGAAGAAGCCATCCTGAGCGAGCTCGGTGACGGTATAATCGGTCGATGTTTCAGCCTGGTGGCTGTCACGACGCTTGGGTGAGTGTGGTGGGGTTGGCGTAGCGATAATAAATCCTCCTTGAGCCGGAAGTCGGGCCGGCGATCCCGTTAACCGCTCAGCCTCTACTGAGCGGGACTTGATAACTCTTTAGCGCCCGATGGCAGCGTCGTTCAATACCGCTTGGGTAACCCGATACGACGGCCGGCACTCTCGGGCCAATCACTCTCAACCGCGCAAGGCAGTGTCTCGATGAGATTGGCCACAACATCTGGAAAAGGCGCGGGACGACCGGTTTGCGTATCGATGCCCATCAGCATCTGCTCGCTGGTGGCCAGCACCTCACCTTGGCTATCACACATTTGCATAAACACGTGCAGGCGCTTTTGATCACGCGCTAACACGGTCACGTCGACCACCAAGGTCTGGCCTTGATGCGCCTCACGTCGGTAACACAAATGGGTTTCTAGGGTATAAATGGTATAGCGATGCTGGGTGCGGCCGGCGTCATCCAAGCCAATAGTGGCCATTAGCGCATCGACACCCAGCGAGAACACGCGCGCGTACTCGGCATCGTTCATGTGCCCGTTATAATCAACCCATTCTGGCGCGACGTCTATCGTTAATAGTGCCATTAGATGCGCCCTTCCAAGCCTTCAGCCTCTGGCCAATACTTCTGCGCCAAGTCTAAAAGCTCGACCAAAAACGCGTCACGGCGACGGTCTAGCTCAGAAACGGGACGACCCGCGGCTTGGTGTTCACAGCCTTCCACCACTTTATCAATCAGCTCATCAGTCAGCTCAGGCGCTTCAAGTTTGGTCCACGGCAGTTTTAGCGCCGGGCCGAACTGCTCTAGCATATGGCGCATGCCCTGCTCGCCACCGGCCAGGTGGAAGGTTAAGAAGGTGCCCATCAGTGACCAGCGCAGGCCACAGCCGTAAACCACTGCCGCATCAATCTCTTCGGTGGTGGCCACCCCGTCGTTCACCAGGTGCAAGGCTTCACGCCATAGCGCTTCCATCAAGCGGTCTGCAATATGCCCCTCGATTTCACGCTTAACCACCAAGGGACGCATTGCTAGTGCTTGGTAAAGTGCATGGGCGCAGTCAATATGATCCGATTGAGTGGCTTCGCCGCCCACTAATTCAACCAACGGCAATAAATACACCGGATTAAAAGGATGCGCCACCATCACCCGCCCTGGGTGGTTATGGCAATCCGTCTGCAGCTCGGTGGGTTTAAAACCAGAGGTCGATGAGCCAATAATCGCGTTTGGCGCCGCGGCCGCATCAATTGCCGCCAAAGTTTGGCGCTTAATATCGATGCGCTCCGGCACGTTCTCTTGGATCAGGTCGGCCTCTTTCACCGCCTGCTCAAGGCTATCAACAAAGGTTAACCGAGCAGGATCCGCGCCGTCGGCAAGGCCCAGTTTTTCTAACGATGGCCAGGCATTGGCTACAAAGGCACGGGTGCGAGTGGGCGCTTGTGGGTCAGGGTCATAGGCAACCACGTCCCAACCTTGCGCTAAGGCACGCGCAATCCAACCATTACCAATCACACCGGTGCCGATGACCGCTAACTGCTTGCTCATTGGTCACCTCCTTCAACCGGCTTGCCCGTTTTAGGATCAACCAGTTTCAGCGCGGCGCGCGTTTGTGCGGGCGTCATAATGCGACCGCCAAGGTTTTCAATAATGGTGCTCGCCTTTTCTACCAAGCCGCCGTTAGTCGCCATCACCCCTTTTTCTAAGTAGAGGTTATCTTCCAAGCCCACGCGGGCATGGCCACCCAGCAACATGGCTTGCGCCACCATCGGCATCTGATGGCGACCAATTCCAAACGCCGCCCAGTTGGCGTTTTCAGGCAGCTTATTGCGCATTGCCAACATGGTTTCGGTGTCCGCTTCCGCGCCCCATGGAATGCCTAAGCAAAGCTGAAACAACGGATCGCCCTCGAGCAAACCTTCTTTTTGTAGCTGACGCGCAAACCAAACGTGGCCTAAGTCAAAGCACTCCAGCTCGGCTTTCACGCCCGCGGCCTGCACCATACGGGCTTGCTCACGCAGCCAGTCAGCGGTGTTGATATACACCATGTCGCCAAAATTCAGGCTGCCGCAATCTAGGGTACAAAGCTCAGGCAATAGCTCGCCCACTGGCGCATGACGCTCGGCTGGGGTTTGCATATCGGAGCCCGGGCCACCACGGCTTGGGTCTTGAGCATCCGGCACCCAATCCCCACCGCCACCGCCGGTGATGTTCATAACAATATCGACGTCTGATTCGCGAACGCGCTCCATCACCTCACGGAAGTGATCAATATTATGGCTAATGCCGCCCGTTTCAGGGTCACGCACGTGAATATGAGCGACACTGGCACCAGCACGCGCCGCCTCAATACAGTTGTCAGCAATCTGTTTTGGCGTGATTGGCACATTGGGGTTTTTGCCCGTGGTATCGCCCGCACCGGTAACGGCGCAGGTAAGAATGACGCTGCGATTCATGTTCGGCCTCTTGTCGCTTGATTAAACTGGCCACAGTGTGTCGGGAATAACACGTCATGACTTGACACTAGGCGACATAAAAGACGCATAAAGAGACATTGTGAGTTGTTGGCAGGCTGACGGAATGGCACGAAAAGCCACTGGATAGCGTTAACCATGATAAGGTTTATCGATTGTTATTTGAGCATAGCGGATCACATGCGTTGCTTAAGCGCTAGACTAGAAGGCATGAAAGCGGCGGCAGACGGCAAATTCTAACATTTCAGATATAAAAGGGATTCAGCGATGATAACGACACACCCATTTGACCCAGCGGAGCTCTTGGACAACCAAGAAGCACTTCAAGCTTACTTAGACGAAGCGGTGCAAACGGGCGATCCCGCATTTATCACCGATGCTCTGGGTGTGATCGCACGCGCCAAAGGAATGGCAGATATCGCCAAGCAAACCGGTCTTTCACGAGAAACGCTCTACCGCACACTCAGCCAAAAAGGCAATCCGAACCTCAAAACACTGATTGCGATTGTGAATGCGTTAGGGGTGGAGTTAAGGCTTGGTGGTTCGAAGTCACTGAAGTCATAGTGGCTATTGCAGTGCCGCTGTCAGAGTCTGGAAATGAGAATAGGGTTATCACCAACACTCTCTGTCAGAACCTGACATGTTTCGATACAAAACGTTAATCAGCCCTCCGGTGCCACTACGTGATTACAATGCGCAAGTTGGCGAAGAATTGGCCAACGTAGCAGTGATGAACAAAGTCATAAGACTTGGTATGCCTGTTAGTTGCCGAGTTTATCACTAGGATTAATCCCAAGGGGATCAGTGCGTTAGGTGAATAATTTGATCAACACCGCTATTTTCTTTCTCCCCAGTACTTCAGTTTTTAGTTTATATGATTGTTTAGGCATATCCTCACTAGTAAGATGTCAGGATCTAAGTATATGAACAAAGCTACTTATAAAATGTCTTCGAATTTAAGCCTTAAAGAACTTAATACAATTCTATGGAAAGTCGCCTCACTGTTTCGAGGGAGAAAAAAACCTTCAAATGTTAAGGAGCAGTTTTTAAGGCTCATCTTCATCAAACGCTTGTCTGATTCATTCGAGGACATAGAAGAAGAACAATTTCAGTTATTGTTAAGAGATGGATATTCAGAAGATGAAGCTGAGAAACTGTCAGAAAAACTTGCAGCATTTAAGTGTGGTTTTTGTATACCTAAAACCATTAGGTGGTCAAAAATTAATAATTTAGAAAGCGATTTGGAAATCGCTCATATGCTTAATAACATTTGTTATGAGATTGAACACAGTACTAAGGAGCTTGAAGGGGTACTAACAGCTATCGATTTCATCCCAGGAAACAGTTCTATAAATAATCTTTTGAAGGAGGCGATTTATTATCTATCTGACTTCAATCTTAGTGACAATTACTTAACTAGCACTGATGTCTTTCCATATGCCTTTGAGCTTTTAATAAAAAGATTTGCAGATGAGTCAGGGAAGAAAGCTGGTGAGTTTTATACCCCTAATGAGGTTGTACGACTTTTAGTCGGAATGTTGAAACCCGAGAAGGGCATGTCCCTTTATGACCCAACTTGTGGTGTTGGGGGGATGCTCATACAAGCTTATAACTCGCTAAAAGAACGAGAAGTAAAAGTAGATAGCTTTTCGCTATATGGGCAAGAGATAAACCTCAACACTTGGGCTATCTGTAAGATGAATGTGTTCTTGCATGGCGCTCTAAATACAGATGTAAGGTTAGGTGATACATTGCTAGAACCGAAGCATCTTGCAAAGGAAAGTTTAGCTAAGTTTGATATGGCTGTGGCTAACCCACCGTATAATTTAAAAATTCATGAAACTGACGTTTTCTGGCATGACCGTTATCAACGCTTTTGTTATGGCGTTCCGCCCAAAAACTCCGCAGATCTTGCTTTCTTGCAACATATGATCTCTAGCCTAAATGAGTATGGTCAGGCAGGAATGATTTTACCCAGCGGTGCATTATCTAGAGGTCATAGCGAGAGAAATATACGTGAAGGAATACTAAAAGACGACTTGGTAGAGGCGGTAGTTAGTTTACCTCCCGGTCTTTTTTATGGGACTAGCATCCCTACCAGCATTATTATCATAAACAAAAACAAAGAACGTCAACGTAAGCATAAAGTCTTGTTTATTGATGCGTCGCAAGATTTCTTTTCGAAAAGGAAGATGAATGTTTTACGAGAAGACGATATCCATAAAATTGTTCGCTCATTTGAGGAGTTCGAATCAGTAGGGACGTTTTGCAAAGTTGTTTCGATTGATGCAATTTTGGCTAAAGATTCCAACTTAAGCACTACACATTATGTGAACAACTCTCCGGTTATTCCGGAGATAGACGCCCTTTTGAGCCATCATGAAGGCTTTGAGCGTGTACCCCTCTCAAATAAAAAGCTCGTGAAGTCAGTCAGTATTGCTTCGGCAGTAGATGACTTAGATGAATCAAATACGATTTATTTTAAGAGGATTAGACCTGAGTTAGGGGCGATACTGTTAAGCTTAAAAGGCCCAAACGCCCCTAAAGGGAAATTTATTCAGGTTAGGTTTTGTAAAAATAAACTGCTGTCTGAATATGCAAAATTATTCTTTGAATCTGAGCTTGGACGAAAAATGTTGAGTCAAATCCCGACAGGAACGAGCATTCAATCACTTAGCACAAGCTCTATTCAATCCTTAAGCATTCCCATTCCTAAAACAGATGTTCAACTCGAAGTCATAAAGGTGGCATCAAAGTTAGAAATAGCGCGAGAACAAATTGAAGAGTTCTTTAAGAAGTTGACCACCGAACCTAAGAAATATAAATCCATCGAAGATAGTACTGATGAAATGGTGTTCAGACTTTCTGCCTTAAGTGATGTTAAACATCTACAGCATTTAATTTCTCTTGGTGAGACTCGCCAGATGGAGTTTAAACAATCATTTTTTGCAAATGTAGACAAGCTTCGTGATGAAGCTAAGAAGGTAGAGAGAAATAGTGATGTACAAGCTGAAATCATAAAAGTCATTGTTTCGTTCTTGAATACGGAAGGTGGGGTGCTGCTCATAGGTGTTAATGACAAAGGGAAGGTGACAGGCGTAGATATAGAACAGAAACGCTTTGGCTTTAAGAAGATGGACAATTATTTTCAAGAGTTAGGAGCACAGCTTGCATCACGCATTAGTGCTGATTACGCCCAGTACTGTCAACTGACCGAGGTACCATTTGACGGAAAAATAGTAGTACGTATCGATTGCCTACCAGCACCTGCCCCAATGTTTTTAGACAACAGTAAGTTTTACATCAGAACAGATACGTCCTCGCCTGAACTAACAGGAGGGGAAATGTTAAGATACATACAGAGTCACTTTAAGGTCGCACTATTAAATGAACTGTAACCTTCCCCAAAAAACTGGTCATTAGCAATTAGAGTTTTTCCGTTTACACAGAAACAAACTTAGTACCAAGATGCTTAGCCTGAATTCAGATAATAAGTGCAACACTCATGGTTAAACTGACGAGAGGAAGTCAACTGCTGATAGTGGTACGCTTCTCATCGCCAAAATCAAAACGTGATTACCATGAGTTACCAGCAGTTGACCGAAGGACAACGATACCAGATTTCTATCCTTTTGGCCCGTGGCTGTTCACAAACAGTCATTGCCGAAACCCTTTGTAAGTCAAAATCAACAATATCGAGAGAGCTAAACAGAAACAGGTTACCAGACGGCCGTTACGAGCCCGCTCAAGCTCAGCAGCTAGCGAAAAGTCGACGTATACATGCCGGCAAAAGGCGCATACCTTCGATGACAATCGATTTTGTTAAACTCTGCCTGAACGTTGATTGGAGCCCAGAGCAGATTAGCCATGTGAGCACGCGGGTGGGCATGCCTGTCAGCCATGAATGGATTTATCAATATGTGGCAACGGATAAAGCAGCTGGCGGCAAACTGTATAAGTCATTGTGCCAAGGGTACAAACGCTATCGTAAGGGCAAAACAAGCAAGCGCTGTGTGATACCAGACCCCGTCTCTATCGATGAGCGGCCAGCCATTGTGGATCCCCGTGAGCGTTTTGGTGACTGGGAAATCGATACTGTTTTGGGCAAACATGGCACAAGCGCGCTTGTCACCATTGCTGAACGAACCATTCGTTTTTACCTGGTAAAAAAGGTGAGCAGCAAAAGCGCTGATGCTGTCCGTGATGCCACCATTGAGCTACTTCGACCGTACGCCGCGCATGTGCACACAATCACCGCGGATAATGGTTCAGAATTTGTCGGACACAAGGCAATAGCTGAGGCATTAGAGACAGAGATTTACTTTGCTCCCCCTTATTCATCCTGGGAGCGAGGTTTAAACGAAAACAGTAACGGGCTGCTCAGGCAGTATATTCCCAAGGGCACTGACCTGCGGAAACTCACTGAAGAAGAGGTGATGCAAGCTGTAGCCCGCTTGAATGCTCGACCAAGAAAATGTCTTGGTTTTAGGCAGCCTAGCGTTATCTTTAACAAGCTATGCCAGGCTGCAGACGAGAGTGTTGCACTTCGCGGTTGAATCCGCGATACCGTCTATCAGCAGGCAAAAGCCAAGCATCCTGAGCGTTGGGCTAAAGAAACGCGTGACT
The DNA here is from genome assembly GCF_001995405.1 of Salinivibrio sp. AR640. Taxonomy (NCBI): domain Bacteria; kingdom Pseudomonadati; phylum Pseudomonadota; class Gammaproteobacteria; order Vibrionales; family Vibrionaceae; genus Salinivibrio; species Salinivibrio sp. AR640. The sequence continues at coordinate 254,044 of NZ_MUFD01000001.1, forward strand.
GGACACCTGTTAGTTCAGTAACACTCAATCCAAGCAGCTCAGAAGACAATCAACGAGGCGATCAAAAAAGCGCCGCTTAATTAGGAAATCTGGTCAACTACCTTGAAATCTACCGCAACAACGCCTATGAGGATTCTACTTCTCGTATAAATTTGTCGATACTTGCCTCATTTACGTCTTCATCGAAATGTTCCGCTTTTAGCTTATCACATAGCATTCTAGTTTTCGCGGCTACTCGACCATCTTCTTGTTCCTTCCATATATCAACTTGCTCCAGAACCTTATGGAATAGTTTATCAGGTAACCTGTTTCCCATTTGAATGCCCATGACTGAAGGGAAAATTGATTTATATGACTCTCTTATATCGCGTACACTGGGAGCTAATGAGAAAAAGTTAAGTAGAAATTCTGGTCGCATAATACATTTAGCTGCATTTTCTTTTTCAAGGTCACCAGTATAGCGTTGAACTCTCGACTCCTGTGTCAACCACCATGTTTGATAGCCATACTCAGGGTATGTCGAAATCTCTTTCCATTTATTCCTATAGCCGTAGACAGCCTTTATGATTAACGCAACACCTTCAGCTAGTTGATGATTGCGTTTTATTGGCAAAATTTCTTCTGCCAATTCGTTTACTTCGCCATCATTTGTAACTGACCTCAAATCATCATTTGAGTAAAAGCTCATTCCAAACTGGTGAATAATGTATGCTTTTAACTCCTCTTTACCAAGCGAAGTGTGAAGTTCATTATAAGTTAAGAATCCAGACATAAAAGACTGCCAGGAATTAGAATATCCTTCCCTTTTCGCATGGTAATACGTGCGAATTAAGATTTGCTCAGATTCTCTAATCAAATCTTCTGTTAAATGTGATTCCCTTTTAAGGATGTGATTTTTATATTCATTATCAGTCACAATCAGATGCTTGATAACACCATCGAGCACTGGTTCAGTGAGCATTAGTTCAATACCTGCTTCATTTGACATTTTGAAGAGGTTTCGAGTCATCTGATTTTCTTTGCTTAAGAACCTTTCTGTAAGTGCTCTAACAATCATATCAGTACCAACAACTAACCTAAAATTTGCTGTGGCTTTCTGAAAATACTCTACAACTCTAGGCTCCGCTTGTAGCGTAAATAGTAGTACATAAGTTCTAGAAAACTTATTCAATAATGCTCGTTGGTTCTCTGTGCTTTGGTAAAACATGGAACGAACTATATTAACAACCATGTCTCTTTGAGCATGAAAATCCATCCCCTGTGCTTCATATTCATCAAGTGCATCAGACACTCGGTCAAAGACTGTATTTTCGATGAAACTGCTTTCGCTACCTTCAGAACCATTGAGGTAAGATGAACACTTTAACCCTTCTTTTTCGAAGAAGAGTTGAGATGTCCTTATAGCGATATTTGCAATGATTTTGCGATCTTCGATTGATAATTTTGAGAGTTCATCCTGAGAGCTAATTTCAGTGATCACATCAATCTTGACACCTTCATCTATTGCTTTTTCGTTCGCAATAATTTTTCTCGTGTCATAAGGTAAGCAGTACTTATCCCCTTTTTTATGATAATTAACTTGCTTACCCCCAACGCCATTCTTCTTTACTAGTTCTCGAAGACGATCCGATAGCATTCCCCCAACTATATTCTGTGCCCACGGGATGTTTTCCGCGATTTTTTGGTTAATTTCCAACCGAGTCATGAACTTATCTTGGTCTGGGTCTGTATCATTCAGCGACCATAAAATTAAACTATCTGCGACAGTTTTGACTAAATGTTTGTCTTTCTCTCTGTTCTCTACTTGTTGTTGAAGAAAAACATAAACCGAGGGGTGAGTTATGTTCTCACTAGTCTTAAGTTGTGAACTTTTCGACAGGTCTTTTAGGAAGTCTGTGAATCGGTGCAAATGCGTGTAATACGCTTTTTTTGTCGCTTCATTATAGTTTATCTTTGAAAGTAGCCATTTAGCATCTCTAATTCGAACAAATACATCATGTTTGTCAGTTAGATCCTCTTCCTCTTTATCAAATGTTCCTATCGTTTGGGAGGTAACATAAATGATCGTTTTTACAGCTCTTCCAAACTCTTCCAGCCTATCTAATGTCTGTTTGATTTTTTGTCTATGATTTGCTGTGACAGACATTTGGTAGAACACTTTAGGTCTATCTTTTGTATATAAACCTTCCACACGAGCGCCGTCTGCGCCACCATCAGAAGTACCACCTACTGGTACAAACCCTGGCCCATCGATGGCTCCAATTAACTCATTTGCAAACTGTTCAAATGGAAACCCTTCACAATTATCAAGTGCTACTTGAGCCAGTTTTGTGTTCACTTCCTCTAGTGCCATATCCGTTCTCATAACTAACTGCTCTATATGAAGTTACGTTACTACTATCACTATAAATAATCTATGTGCTTCCATTTCATTTGGTAGAGGTGTGACATCAGTCGTTTGGTGCTGAGGTGTTACTGAAAATTTTCGGATGAGAAAAAGTAGGCAAAATGGAGATTGGATTGCCGACGTAGATCATCTGCTCTAATTAAGCAAGGGGCACAAATGAGCTAGCCCCCCACTCCCTTAAAACCACCTTTACTCCCCCCCCTAATCCTTCCTATGCTGACTCTCCACTTCTTCGGCGAGCATGCCGTAGATCACGATCAGGTTATAACTCACCATGCCGAGGACTTGACCGTTTTCAATCACGGGGGCGCGGCTGATGCCGAATCGTTCGAATAAACGGGCGCAGTATTTCACATTCATATCGGGAGAGACGCTAAGCGCGGGTTTGGTCATAATTTCATAAACATTCACCCGTGATGGCGCGCGGTTTTTGGCGAGCACTTTTTTGGCAATGTCGTTCATTAACACCAGGCCGAACTCGTCGCTATCATCGCGTTTATTAATAATCAGTGCTTTGACATCTTCTTGGCGTGCAATGCGGATCGCTTCTTCGACCGTGGTGAGCCCATCAATACACACGGCATGGGCATGCATCACATCTCTTACCGTTTTATGTTGTTTCATAACTCGTCCTTCACCACTTCGGTTAATTCTTGCATTTGGTGGGCCACGCCCACGGCATCTTCCACATCAATTTGCACCGCGATGCCACTGCCAGGCGTGGCATCGAACTCGCCCACATCATTAATGGTTTCGAGTATGGCGCGCGCCAGGTGCTCTTCCACCAGGAAGATAGCCACGTCTCGCTGTACATCCAGCGTGAGGCCTAAAAAGGTTTTTTTCTGAACCAAGCCTTCGCCACGTGCGTTGTTAATAATGGTCGCGCCGGTGGCGCCGGCTTGTCTAGCGGCATCGAGCACCGCATCGGTTTTGGCATCTTCAATAAACGCCATGATTAATTTGAACCGCATAGGCTCTCCTTACGATGAACGCTGTGCGTGCTTTTTTTGTAAATAGGCTGTGATTTGGGCATAGCCCATCACGGTAATCATCGGAAACAAACTGGCAAACGCAATTAAGCCAAACCCGTCGAGCATCGGGTTTCTTCCCGGTACGGTAGAGGCTAGCCCCAACCCGAGCGCCGTCACCAAGGGTACGGTGACGGTTGAGGTGGTCACCCCGCCAGAATCATAGGCCAAAGGCACGATAAACGGCGGGGCAAAATAGGTTTGGATCACCACCACCACATAACCGGTGATGATGTAATAATGGAGCGGATCGCCCACCACAATGCGATAGCACCCCAAGGCAATCCCCATCGACACGCCCAGCGCCACCGAGGCGCGCAACCCGTTTACCCGGATCGCCCCGCCCGAAACCTTGGCTGCTTTGATTGCCACCGCAATTAACGAAGGCTCAGCGACCGTGGTGCTAAAGCCAATCGCCGCCGCAAACAGATACACCCAGTAATAGGCTTGCCAGTCGATCTCGCCGCCTGCTTTGAGTGCCGCGCCGACAAAATCGGGAGCGGTCAGCTGCTCGGCCATCGACGATCCCAGCGGGAATAGCGCCAGCTCCAGCCCCATTAAAAACAGGCTCAAGCCCAAGATCACATAGAAAAAACCGAGAAAGATCCGTTTGGGGTTGTTGAGCGCTTTGCGCAATACAAACAGCTGAAAGCCAAAGATGATCACGATAATCGGGATCACATCGCGCACGGTGGAGAAAAAGGTGTCGAGAAACAGAGTGAGTGGATTGTTCATGCCACCACCATGCCGTAGGCCATCACGAAGATCATCGGTGACAGAGAAGCAAAAGCAATTAAGCCAAAACCATCCACCATGGGGTTACGCCCTTTGATCACGGTTGCCAGCCCCACCCCAAGCGCGGTCACCAATGGCACCGTGATGGTCGAGGTGGTCACCCCACCCGAGTCATAGGCAATGCCGATAATGCTCGGCGGGGCGACCATGGTCATCGCCACCACCAGCAAATAGCCGCCAATGATTAAGCGGTGGATCGGCCAGCCTTTCATGATTCGCACCACGCCCAGCACAATTGCAAAACCGACCGAGAGCGCCACCGTGAGCCTAAGGCCATTGGCGTAGTTGTCTTTGGCTGCCTCGCTGGTGTGTATCATCCCGCCATTTGCGGCGACATCTGCCGCTTCCGCCGCCACCGCAGTGAGCGCGGGTTCGGCAATAGTGGTGCCAAAGCCAAGCAGAAACGCGAACGCAATCAACCAACCTAAACTGCCTTTGTGGGCCAGCGAATGCGCCATCGATTCGCCAATCGGGAACAGCCCCATGTCTAAGCCGTACACAAATAAGGTCAGCCCCACGACCACCAGCACCAACCCAAAGGTAATTGAAATCCAATTGGGCAGCGGTTGTTGCAGCACAATGACCTGAAAAAAGCCAATCACCAAGATAATGGGTAATAGGTCACGAAAGCTTCCCAGCAATGATTTGAATAACGCTTGCATGTAGGCGACATGACTCCTTGCGTATTAACGGTAAACACGGTGTTTGTGTGCCTATTTATGTTAACACTCCCAAACCAGGGTGCGAGAAGCAGAGTAAAAAACTGCGCGATCCAACCGGTTTTGGTTGCGGTACGTATCAGGATGCAAAGCAATCACTTGCGCTAAGTCTAAAACCCTCTTAGCGTTACAGTTAGGGATTACAACAACACGTTTAGGACATCAGGCATGAAGATTCTTATTACCGGCGGCACTGGCCTGATAGGTCAGGCGCTGATTCCGAGATTACTCTCTGAGCATCAAGTCACCGTGCTGTCTCGGTCGGTGCAAAAAGTGACACAATGTTTTGCCAATAGTGTGACACCGCTGGAGCGGCTCGATGATTTGTCGCATCTGAATGATTTTGATGCCGTGATTAATTTGGCCGGTGAACCTATCGCCGATAAACGTTGGAGTGAGCAACAAAAAGGGATTATTTGTACCAGCCGCTGGGGGCTAACCGAAAAGCTGGTTGAAAAAATCCATGCCAGCAGCACCCCACCTCACACCTTTATTAGTGGCTCGGCGGTGGGGTATTACGGCGATCAGCAAGATCGCGCCTTTGATGAAACTTTGATGGTTCATGCCGATGACTTTGCCCAGCACGTGTGTCATCAGTGGGAGAAAATTGCACTGAAAGGCGCCTCAACCAACACCCGAGTGTGTTTGCTGCGCACCGGCGTGGTGTTAAGCGCTGACGGCGGCGCGTTGAAACGGATGATGCTGCCTTACAAGCTTGGGCTCGGAGGCCCGATCGGCAAAGGGCAGCAATATATGCCGTGGATTCATATTGATGACATGGTCGGTGCCATTATCCACCTGCTCAACACCCCTGAGCTCAAAGGGCCGTTTAACTGCACCGCCCCGGAGCCAGCGACCAATAAACGGTTTAGCCAGGCGCTCGCCAGTGCCTTAAAACGCCCGCATGTGTTCTTTGTTCCCACACTCGCGATCAAAACCATGATGGGCGAAGCCTCGCACTTGTTGCTCGATAGCCAGCGCGCCTTGCCGCATGCGTTAGAAGATTCAGGCTTTGAGTTCCAGCACCCCAAGGTGGAAGAGGCGATGCAGTCTTTATTTAAATAGCGGCTTTTGCCTTTCCACAAGCGTGTTACTGGCCAGGTTTTGCTGGACGTTTGATACAAAAAAGCGGGTATCAATTTTCTTGATACCCGCTTTGTTATGTGTAAAACGAGGATGCTTTACACCCGCACCGTGTTAACGCCGTTGCGGGTCAATCAGTTTACCCAGCATTGAGGCGACGGTGACAAACACCAATCCCACTGCTAACACCGGTAGCACCGCCCAAAGCTCGGGATGCAAACGAACTTCCATTTCAAAGCCCCATTTGAGCAGCCCTGCCATCGCCGCTTCAGCGCCAAGCACCGCCATTAACCCCGACACCAAGGCCATCACCCCATACTCACTCCACAGAGTGCGTTGAATACGGGTGCGGCTGGCCCCCAAGGTGCGGTAGAGGTTAATTTCCTGCTGGCGTTCGCTCAGGCTGATACGCAGCAAGGTCAGCAGCAGTAGCAAACCGCTAATCACCGCTAGCCCTGCCAACACAGAGAGCGACAAGCCAATTTGACGCAAAATCGATTGAATACGACTGCTCATGGTGCGTAAATCGAGCAGCGTGACGGTTGGGTATTCCCGCGCCAACCGATTGAGCAAGGACGTTTGTGATTCATCAAGCCGGAAGCTCACCAACCAGTTGGCCGGTTTATCGGCGAGTGTGTCACGATCGAAAATAAAATAGAAGTTAGGCCGCATGTTGCGCCATTCGACTTCACGAATCGAGTTGACCGTGGCGGTAAAGTCTTGGCCGGTGACGCTAAAGGTGAGGCTGTCGCCAATCTCAATCCCTAAACGCGCGGCAATATCCGCTTCCACCGAGACGCCATTTTCGGTTGGCCAGTCGCCCGCAAGCACCTCATTATGCGAAGGCAAGGTTTCACGCCAGGTAAAGTTAAGCTCTCGGCGCAGCGCTTCATCGCGCTCGGCTTCATCGGTGGAAACCTGATAGCGCTCGCCATTTTTGCCCACTAACCGCCCGCGCACGATCGGATACGCATCGGATCGCATCAAGCTGGCTTGGTCGAGCTCCCCCACGTAGTCTTGTTGCGCACTTGGGGCAATATTCATGGCAAACACATTGGGCGCATCGGGTGGTAGCATCCGTCCCCAATCGGCGAGCAAATCGGTACGCAGCAGCCAGATGATCGCCAACAGCATAAAGGAAATGGCTAGCGCGCCAAGCTGAACACTGCTGGCGAGCTTGTTGCGGGTGATCCGGCTGAGGGCCAATTTTACCGACGGCGCGCGTACGCGCGATTTCACCAGCTTGAGCAGGCCCAAGCCAGCCAATGCGAGCAGCACGATCATCGCTGCCATCGCCGCTAACACACTCCATAATAAGGTGTTATCAAACGCCCACAGCGCAAGCGCGCCAACCGGAATCGCTATCAGGATAGCGGCGGTACCACGACGATGCCGCCCGCTGCCAGCCTGCGATTGCACGGCTGCCAACGCGGGCGCATCCAGTAATTTCAGCAATGGCACGCCCAGTGCAGGTAATGCCACCAGCAAGGCAACCCCTGGCGCGAGCACCCAGGGCACCCAGCCGTAACTGGGCAGCGGTGAGGGCAATACATCAGTTAGTGGTAAACGCAGGAGCACTTCCAATAGGTAGCCGGCGCCTAAGCCCACCACGGTCGCTAACACAAACAATAAGGTCAGCTGACGCGCTAACCAGCGCCGCACCCACTGCTGACTGGCGCCCAGACTTTTTAGCATCGCCACCAAATCGGCGCGACTTTTGGCATAGTGCTGACACGTGAGCGTTAAGGTGGCCGCGGCCATCACAATCACTAAAACGACGGTAAGAGATAAATACTGGCGGCTGCGATCCAGCATATCGCCAGTACGATCAGAGGTGTTTTCATCCACCCAGCGCTCGCCGTCTTGCAGCGTATAGCTGTCCCTTGCGGCACTTAAACTTGGCTCATCACCGGTTAAGAAATAACGATAACGTACCCGGCTCCCTTCGCGTACCACGCCGGCGGCAGGCACATCATCACGGTGCATCATCACCGCAGGCATTTGGCTAAAAGGATTAAACGACAGCTCTGGCTCGACGGCCAAGGTGCCACTGACGCTTAGATCAAGATTGCCAATCGAGACCTTATCGCCGGGCTTAACATCGAGCAAACTAAACACCCGCTCAGACAGCCATAGCTCACCGGGCTGAATGCGTCGATCTCCCGTTAGGGCTTGGCCATTTTGCTCCAACACCAGATCGCCACGCAACGGATACAGGCTATCCACCGCTTTCACGCTCACCAGCTGCATGTTTTGTTCGCTGAACGCCATGGTGCCGAAGCGGGTTTGTGCTGATACCGTGGTGCCCGCTTGTTTAAAGGTCTCAATTTGCTCGGTGTTCACAGGCTGGCGCGTGCTTAGCACGGTATCAGCAGCAATCAGGTTGCGCCCTTGTTGGGTGAGGACGTTTTCAATCCGATCGGCCAATGCGGAAAGCGCGAACACACAGGTGATAATCAGCGCCAGCGCCACCGCCACCGGCCATATCTGTCCATGCAAAAGCTCTCGCCACGCCCAGCGGTTAAGCAGTCCATTATTACTCGCCATTGACGTGCTCCTGTAGTTTGCCGCTGTCCATCATCAAGGTACGCTGACAGCGTTTGGCCAGCGCCGGATCGTGAGTGACCAACACCAAGGTGGTGCCATGCTTTTCATTCAGCTCAAACAGTAAATCAATAATGGTTGCGGCGGTTTTTTGGTCGAGGTTACCGGTTGGCTCATCGGCAAATAACACGTGCGGGCGGATAATAAAGGCGCGCGCGAGGGCAACACGCTGTTGTTCGCCGCCAGAGAGCTGTGAAGGTAAGTGTGTTTCTCGTCCTTGCAATCCTACCGAGGCCAGCAGTTGCTTGGCGCGGGTTTCGTCTTCGTTTTCGCCACGAATGGTCAGTGGTAGCATCACGTTTTCTAATGCATTCAGTGATGGCACTAAAAGAAAGCTTTGGAACACAAACCCCACCGATTCCGCGCGCAGGGCGGCACGGGCATCTTCGTCCAAGGTGGAAAGCTTGTGCCCGAGCAGATCGACTTCGCCTTCACTGGGCGTATCTAACCCGGCAAGCAAGGTCATAAGGGTCGATTTTCCCGCGCCCGACACGCCCATTAATGCAATCGACTCACCCGCCTCGATTTGTAGCGAGACATCCTGCAAAATGGTAAGCGGCTGTTCGCGTGTCATGACATGTTTTGCAATTTTTTCGGCTCGAATAACAGGAGAGGCCATGTTACGCATCCTTACTTTGTTGTGTTTTTTGTGGGTGAGCAGTGCGAGTGCACAAACGCTCCTCGTCCTCGGTGATAGCCTAAGCGCTGGCTACCAAATGGCAGCTGAACAAGCCTGGCCTGCCAAGCTACCGCGCGCGCTGCAAGATCGCGACCTTGATGTTAAGGTGATCAATGCCAGTATATCGGGTGACACCACAGGCAATGGCCTACAACGTTTGCCGCAACTGCTTGAGCGCCACCAACCTGAGTGGGTGCTGATCGAGCTCGGCGGCAATGATGGCCTGCGGGGTTGGCCGTTCAACCGTATACGAGACAACCTTAAGCAATTGATCACTCAGGCACATACGGGCGATGCCAAGCCGCTGTTAGTACAAATCCAAATTCCGCCCAATTACGGCCAGCGCTATGCGCAAGGGTTTGCTGATATTTATCCTACACTGGCAGAGCAAACACAAACCCCCTTACTGCCCTTTTTTATGGAGTCTGTGATCCAAAAGTCTGAATGGATGCGTGATGATGGCATTCATCCGATGCCGGCCGCCCAAACGTGGATTGCCGAGTTTATGGCAGAGCAACTGGTACCGTATCTGTCACAGCCTGACAGTTAATCAACAATAATCAACCAATAGGGATAACGATGACAGCCACCCCCCCTTTAAAAAACGCGATCCTTATCACCGGTTGTTCAACAGGGATCGGTTTTGCCTGTGCCAACGCCTTGCATGCTCAGGGCCACACGGTGATCGCAAGCTGCCGACAAGCGGAGGATGTCACACGGTTGCAGCAACAAGGATTAACCTGCATTCAGTTAGATGTCTCGGACAGCAACAGCATTGATCGCGCGGTGGCCACGATTGATGAAATGACCGGTGGGGTCTTGTTTGGCCTCTTTAATAATGGCGCTCACGGCCAACCTGGCGCGCTGGAAGATTTGCCTACCGACGCGCTGCGCGCTCAGTTTGAGACCAATGTATTTGGCTGGCACCATTTAACCCAAGCCTTATTACCGATGCTGCTCAGTCATAGCGGGGGACGGATTGTGCAAAACAGCTCGGTGCTTGGCATTGTCGCGCTCAAATACCGTGGAGCCTACAATGCGAGTAAATTTGCGCTTGAAGGCTGGACCGATACCCTGCGTTTAGAGCTGAGCGATACGCCGATTAAGGTGAGCTTGATTGAGCCTGGCCCGATTGAAACAGCGTTTCGTGCCAATGCGCTCAGCGCCTTTAAACACTGGGTCGACCCGAATAAAAGTCGCCACCAGCAAGCCTATCAAAGCCAAATCGACCGTCTTGCTGCAGACGAAGGCGGCAACAAATATACCCTACCCGCCGACGCACTGGTTGCGCCACTGACGCATGCCTTGTTCTCGCCTCGCCCCAAGGTGCGTTATCGCGTCACTCAACCCACCGTATGGATGGCAATTCTCAAGCGACTGCTCCCTAGCCGTTGGCTGGATCGGGTCTTGCTCAAAGGCAGTTAATGCAACAATAAGCCGTCGCGGTAAAAAATGTGCTGACTGCCTCATTTGTCATACTTTTGTCACAGAGGTGGGCTAATCTAATTTGTAATGATGACAAAGGCTCTGGGCAACGGGGCCTTCTTGTTAACAGGTAGCATTATAAAGACAAACACAACAACAGGAGCCGGCGGATGACCTTACATCAGTTAAACTGGCTCTGCTTGAGCGTCGCATTGTGCGTGGTGCTCTTGTTCTAACCCGCACGTGTTATTGTTAAAACGTCGCTTGTTTGCAGACCGACGAAATAGGCCACCAAAAGGTGGCTTTTTCGTTTCTCGCCCCCCTTGTCGGCTTTGCACATTCCATCGAGCTTAAACACGCAATTACAGGGCCAGTTGCTTGAATTTCTGCGCGTTTGCCCCCACCCTTAGTGAAAATCCATATCGTCAGGATCCATGATGAACGCAAACTATATCGTCGAATTAACCGAGCATAATTTTCAGCAAATTCTCGAATCATCGTCACGCACGCCTGTGCTGATTTACTTTTGGGCCAATATGATGCCCGAAAGCGTGGAGCTAAAACCCACCGTCGAACAAATTGCTCACGACAGTCATGGCACCTTTACCCTTGCAACCATTGATTGTGAAGCGCAACAAATGATTGCCGCCCAATTCGGTGTCCGTGCGCTACCAACGCTGGCATTGTTCAAAGATGGTCAGCCAGTGGACGGTTTAGCTGGCCCACAAAACTACGACACAGTGCGCGAAATGCTTGATAAGCACTTACCTAGTCAAGAGAGCCAAGCCTTTGATCAGGCGCGCCAGTTAATGGCAGAGGGCAATTATACCGATGCGCTTGTGATCATTAAGCCGCTGGAGTCCAGCCTTGGCGATAAAGCGGAATACAAGCTTGCCCTTGCAGAATGCTTGGTAGAAACCCACCAGTTTGATGCCGCACAAGCCATTCTTGAGACCATTTTGCTGCAAGATCAAGACGCGACTTATAAGTCATTGATCGCAAAAATTGAATTGCACCATCAAGCCGCAGATGGCCCCGAAATTCGACGCCTGCAAGCGGCGCTTGAAGAAAATCCAGGGGATGCAGGTGTCGCGTATGAGCTGGCTTTGCAGTTTAATCACATTAACCGCAGTGAAGATGCGCTTGAACTCTTGATGGGTATTTTGCGTCGCGATCTTAATTACGCCGACGGTGAAGCCAAGAAAACCTTCATGGATATTTTAGCAGCACTCGGCCAAGGCAACGAGATCGCCTCACGCTATCGCCGCCAGCTCTATTCACTGCTTTACTGATCGTTTAATTGACTGCTGGCGATTGGGTCCCCGATGCGCAACAACTTGTGGCATCGGCTTTTAAATCGCCTAGCTCACTGTCACCGCGCAGTGCTTCGATAATCGGACACTGCGCGTCACCATCGCCCGGACAAGCCTGAGTCAAGGCATGCAGTGTGGTTTTCATCGCCGCCAACTCTGCGATTTTTTCATCAATTTCAACCAGTTTACTCTCTGCTCGCGCTTTGACATCGGCACTACGCAAAGACGGATCGCGCGATAACGCCAATAAATCGCCACTCTCATCTAATGTAAAACCTACCAGCCGTGCACGGCGAATCATTTGTAGCTCACTGACATGCTGTTCGCCGTAATCCCGGTAACCATTATCGGCACGATGCGGCGGGGTGATCAGCCCTTTTTGTTCATAAAAACGGATGGTTTTGCTGGTTAAGCCGGTTTTTTCGGCCACTTGTTGAATTTTCATATTCGTCGCTTGACCTTCCAGTAACTATAAGGTTTACAGTTTAGCTTAACTGAAATTGCGACAACCGCCAACATCTCACGATGAGAGGCTATCAAGGAGAGGCAATGACGACGACCGACACCAAGATCACCTATTACACACTGCCGTTAAGTGGCCTAAGCTGCCAAGGCTGTGTGAAAAAAGTGACGAAAGCGCTCGAGGATATCGACGGCGTTCGCATTGAGGACGTTGACACCCAATCACTCTCGCTTGAGACCTGGGGCGAAAGCGAACAATATTCTCTTCGCCAAGCCGTCTCAGCAATTGAATCGCTTGGCTATCATGTCGGCTACCGCCATCATTTCACGTTAAGTGGCTTAAACTGTGGCCGCTGTGTCGCTAAAGTAGAAGCAGCATTGGACGAGCAGCCCACCGTGTTTACACACGCCGTCAGTAAAACCCATGCCGAAGTGCACACGAGCTTGAGTGCTGATGCACTGATTGAGATTATCCACCAGCTGGGTTATCAAGCGGCGCGCGCATCTGATAATGACGCAAACGTGAGCACTGACAACGAATCACCAGCGCAGACAGACGTACGTAACGCGAATCCAGAAACCTCAGAAGCCTCAGAAGCCTCAGAAGCCTCAGAAGCCTCAGAAGCCAAGTCATCCTCGGTCAATAATCCTGCAGATTCAAGCAAGGCCAGCCGTCAGCAATACGTATTATCCGGTATGACCTGCGCAAGCTGCGTGCAAAGCGTAGAAAACGCGATTAGCGGTGTGGATGGCGTGGCGAGCGTGAGCGTTAACCTAGCCGAGCGTAGCGCGATTGTTAAAGGCAGTGCATCGTCAGACGCCATTGTTGCGGCAGTAGCAAACGCTGGCTATGGCGCGGAAAAAGTCGAAGACGATAATGATCGGCGTGAGCGCCAGCAAACCCAGCAAGCCAACGAGCTAAAAAACTTTAAACGCAGTACGTTCGCGGGCTTAGGCTTGGGGGCGCCACTGATGGCTTGGGGCGTGTTCGGTGGCAGTATGACCATTCAATCGAGCCAAGATCAGTGGGCGTGGGGCGCCATTGCGGTGGTAACCCTCTTGCTTCTTGCAACCGGTGGCCGTCACTTCTTTGCCAATGCCTGGCAAGCGCTGATGCACAAACGTGCCACCATGGATACGTTGGTGGCGCTCGGTACCGGTGCCGCGTGGCTGTATTCCACTGCGGTGGTCATCGCACCTGCATTATTCCCAGAGCAAGCCCGTCATGTGTATTTTGAAGCCTCAGCCATGATCATTGGTTTGATTAGCTTAGGCCATGCGATTGAAGCGCGCGCCCGTGCCAATACGTCTAAAGCACTCGACCAATTACTTGATTTACAGCCACCTACAGCCTTAGTCATTGAAAACGGACAAGAAACAGAGCGTCCGCTTGATGAAGTAAAACAGGGAATGACACTGCGGGTTAAACCTGGCGCTAAGGTACCGGTTGATGGTGAAGTGGTTGATGGCAGCAGCTATATCGACGAATCCATGCTGACCGGTGAGCCTGTACCTGTTCATAAAACAGCGGGGGACACGCTTCATGCCGGGACCGTGAACCAAAAAGGTGGCTTAACCTTTAAAGCCACTGGTGTGGGCAGCGATACCATGTTGGCACGTATTATTGATTTAGTGCGCGAAGCGCAAAGTAGTAAGCCTGAACTGGCGAAGCTTGCCGATCGTATTTCAGCGGTATTTGTGCCTATCGTGGTCGCCATTGCCATTGTTACCGCGGCTATCTGGTATTTTGTCGGTCCAGAGCCGTCGGTTAGCTACATGCTGGTCACCGCGACCACGGTGTTGATCATCGCCTGCCCCTGCGCGCTTGGCTTGGCGACCCCTCTATCCGTTACCGCTGCGGTGGGTCGCGCCGCCGAAGTCGGGGTCTTAATCCGTGATGCTGATGCGCTGCAAACCGCGGCAAAACTGCACACCTTGGTGTTTGATAAAACGGGCACACTGACCCGCGGCCAGCCCGAAGTCACGCATGTGAATGCTATTCACGGCGACCAAGAGCGTCTCATGGCAATTGCTGCCTCACTGGAGCAACACTCCGAGCACCCATTGGCCCAAGCGATTGTTGGCTATGCCAAGCAGCAGACACTTGCGTTGCCGACATCAAATGACTTTAACAGTGAATCTGGCAAAGGGATCCAGGCCAAGATCGAGGGTGAACGTTACTACATCGGCAACCAAGCGTGGATGCAGGCACAAGGGATAGATACTGACGCCCGCCAAACCGATATCGACGCCATGACTCAGCGTGGCGAAACCGCGATTTACCTTGCCAATGCGGACAGCGTACAAGCGCTTATTGGTGTCAGTGATCCGATTCGTGATGATGCCATAGACGCTATCGCTCGCCTGCAACAACAGGGGCTTGAGGTGATCATGCTCTCTGGCGACCACCCAGATACCGCCAATGCCATTGGCCGTCAGCTGGGCATTGATCACGTTATTGCCGGTGTGCTGCCTGATGGAAAATCGGAACAAATCCAGTCTCTCCAACAGCAAGGTAAATGCGTTGCCATGGTCGGTGATGGTATCAATGATGCGCCGGCACTTGCGCAAGCCGATGTCGGTGTGGCGATGGGCAGCGGCAGCGATATTGCGATAGAAAGCGCGCAAATTACGCTGATGCACCAACACCTTGGCGCCTTGGCAGACGCCATTGGGCTATCTCAAGCCGCGGTACGCAACATGAAACAAAATCTCTTTGGTGCCTTTATCTACAACACCTTGGGGATCCCGATCGCTGCCGGCATCCTTTACCCCTTTACCGGCATGTTGCTCAGTCCGGTGATCGCGGGTGGCGCAATGGCGCTCTCTTCGATCACGGTGGTGACCAATGCAAACCGATTACGTTTTTTCAAAATAAAATCAGACGATAAGTAACAAGGAGCGATAATGAAGCGTTTACAACTACTTGTAGCAACAGTGGGCCTAATGAGTGCCTCGGCGATGGCCGCGAGCGGTGTGGTGTATAAATCCCCCAGCTGTGGCTGCTGCGACGATTGGGTTGAGCATATGGAGCAAGCCGGCTTTGAGCTAGAGGTAAAACCGCATGACGACATGGCGTCAGTCAAGCAAGACATGGGCGTCCCAGCTGATATGCAGTCATGTCATACCGCACGTATTAATGGCTATGTGATTGAGGGACACGTTCCTGCCCAAGAGGTGAAAAAGCTCCTGGCCACCAATACGGGGTTAGAAGGACTGGCCGTTGCAGGCATGCCGATTGGCTCACCAGGTATGGAATACGGCGATCGTCAACAGCCTTATACGGTCATGGCGTTTGATAAGGCAGGCAATACCCAAGCATTCCAGCACTACCCTAAGCCTTAAGTGCTGGACCGAGAAAACGAAAAAACCCCAGCCAAAAGGCTGGGGTTTTACGTTGGTCGGTGAAGAGGGATTTGATGGGGCGGCCCCCGACCAAATACGCTCTCCACTACCTGGATAGTGGTCGGTGAAGAGGGATTCGAACCCCCGACCCTCTGGTCCCAAACCAGATGCGCTACCAAACTGCGCTATTCACCGTTAATGCTTTTTACGTCAACCAAGTAACCTTAGATTACTCAGTTTTAAAATAATGGTCGGTGAAGAGGGCTTCGATGCGACCGGGCTCCCGGCCCCCGACCAAATACGCTCTCCACTACCTGAATAGTGGTCGGTGAAGAGGGATTCGAACCCCCGACCCTCTGGTCCCAAACCAGATGCGCTACCAAACTGCGCTATTCACCGACATATGACAAGTTTTACGAACTGATGTTCGTCTTGTCAAGCACAGAGCTATGCGATCAAATGCATCCCCGTCCTGAGGTCGCCTATCATACTCAAGCATCACGAAACCTCAAGCCCTAATCACGTATTTTTTCTCCCCTCTCAGTTAAACGGTGAAAGTCGCATCAGTTGCGAGCAAATTGTGATCGCATCGTGGTTAACAAGTGTTGATAAATTGTTCGACATTTCTATTGATCTTGATCAGTATTCAACACAGTTCCTATTGGCATTCTGACCCTACATTAACGGACACGAGGGTACAGACTATGGACTTTTGGCTTGATCTACTTTTCGGCAACGCCGTGGGCTTGTCATCCATGATTGTCATCATCTGTACATTTGCCCTGATCAGTTTCTTTGGCGGCTATTTTGTCTACAAAGTGATGACATCTAAACCTCAATAACCTGTTTTATTGCCTACCTATCTTTAAGCAAACTTGCTTAACCTAGTGTTACACGGTTGGTCACAGAGTGTGGCGCTAGGTTTCTTTTTTTATTTTCGTTTATACTGTCCCAAATGACTCCACGACGTAGATGGCCCTGTAGTGATGAGTGATAAAAACGAATTTGAGCTATTCCGAGAAATGATGTCTGACGTGGCGCCAATCGAACAGGACACGGTTGAGGACCAAGCCGGACCACACTCGCCGACTGAAGCGCAACTTGCCCGTCAGTACGCAGCACAAAGGTTAGCTCACAGTGATCCTGAGTATCTATCACTGGATTATGCCACCATGGTTAAACCCGACGACGTCATGGCTTATAAGCGGGATGGCGTGCAAGACGGAGTCTTTCGCAAACTACGCTTGGGTAAATATGACATTAATGCTCGGCTTGATCTGCACAAGATGTCGTTGGAAAAAGCCCGTGATGAAATTCTCCGCTTCCTAAAGCAGTGCCAACGAATGGACGTGCGTACCGTGATTATCGTTCACGGTAAAGGCGAACGAAGCAACCCACCGGCAATGATGAAAAGCTATGTCTGCCAGTGGCTGCAACAAATTTCTGACGTGCTCTGCTTTCATTCTGCTCTGCGGCATCAAGGCGGCTCGGGTGCGCTGTATGTGATGCTCAAAAAGAGCCAAGAGAAAAAGTTAGAAACCCGCGAACGGCATCTCAGTCACCGTGCCTGAACAACAAAAAGACTGGCGAGTTGCCAGTCTTTTTGCTTTATTGCTTTATTTTCTTTACTGCTTTACTGCAGCGTAAATACCACGCGTATTGCCAGCGCGATTAAAACCACCCCTGACAGCTTGTCAATCCAAGCGCCACGATGACGGATTTTGTCAACAATGGTGGGGCTTGAGAGCAAAAATGCCACCAATGTATACCAAAGCCCGTCAATCAATAACGGGGTTAGCACAATCACACTGCGACTGAATAAGTCAGACCCTACTGCGACGAATTGACTGAATAAGGCAATAAAAAAGAGCGCCAGTTTAGGGTTTAGCATGGAAATCATCGCGCCATCACGCGCCGCTTCGCTAAGGCTTGCGGTTTTGCCCGCCTCTAGCTTTGCCGCGACGCCGCCTTTGCTCAGGAGTGATTTGATCCCTAACCAACCGAGATACGCCGCCCCTGCGTAGGCGATAATCGTGAACAAGATAGGCGATTGTTTAAAGATAACCGCTAACCCTAACATGGTAATTAACGCATACAGGCCAACACCAAACGCATGGGCCCATGAGGCGACAATGCCATGTAGACGGCTGTTAGCGAGGCTATGTTTTGCCATCACCACCAAGCTGGGCCCTGGTGACATCGCTCCCAGCATACAAACTAAGGCTAACGATGCCCAAATGGTCAATGTCATGCTTGTTTATCCTCTTTTTTACTCGCCAATCGCAGCATACTGCCCCGCGGTTAACGTCATCAGATCGTCCGGGGATAGTTCAATTTCTAAACCGCGACGGCCCGCGCTAACGCACAGGGTTGAAAACTGTTTTGCTGAGGCATCTAAAAACGTCGGTAGACGCTTTTTCTGTCCGAGCGGACTAATGCCACCGACAAGGTATCCGGTTGCGCGTTGTGCCACCTGAGGGTCGGCCATGGTTGCTTTTTTCCCGCCCGCCGCTTTTGCGGCCGCTTTAAGGTTTAAGCTTCCTTTTACCGGCACAATAGCAACGGCCAGCTGTTTACTGTCACCATTGATACAAAACAATAAGGTTTTAAAGACTCGGGCCGGATCCTGCCCCAACGCTTGAACCGCTTCATCGCCAAAATTTGGATTATTTGGATCATGCTCATATTGATGAACCGAGAAGGCAATTCCCTGTTTTTCTGCCAATTTTATTGCTGGCGTCATAATGTTTCTCTACTACTCCAACACCGCATTATCATTACATAAAAAAAGCGGCACTGCATCGGTGCCGCTTTATCTTTATCGCCATTTTATCCGGTTTTATTGGTAAACAATCTCACCTTGTGGCGCATAATCGTTGACGTCGATAGGGCTGTTTGCTTCAAGGTAGTCTTTAAGCACTTCCGCATCGACAAAACCTGTGTTGACGTTACCTGGGTGGTTAGTCAGTTTTGGATAACCGTCACCGCCGGCCGCATTAAAGCTTGGCACGGTAAAGCGATAGGTTTTTTCCATATCAATCGGTTCGCCGCCAATTTTCACATCGTGAACGCTGCCGTTTTCAACCACCATTGAAACGCCGGCAAATTGGACATACGCGCCAGAGTCTGCGGGTTTGGTGCCAACCACATTGAGGTAATCCATCACTTCTTTACCGCTCATGTCGGTGTAAGTGACCATGTTGCCAAATGGCTGCACTTTAAGCACGTCTTTGTAAGTGATATCACCGGCGATTATCGAGTCACGCACACCGCCTGAATTCATCACCGCAAAGTCAGCGTTAGCGCGTTCCATATGCGACTTAGCAATTAAGCGGCCTAGGTTGGTTTGCTGGAAGCGCACCACATCACGATCGCCTTCTAGCTTGCCGTTACTCTCAGCAATCTTAACGTTGAGCTTCTCTTGGCCTTTGTCTTGGTATGGCTTCAAGAAGTCATACAAAGCTTGGTCTTTTGCGATTTCATCTTGAATAAAGACGCGCTGGCTCTCACCATCAACCTTGATTTTCTTTTTCAGGTTCACAGGAATAAGATCGTAGCTGACAAGATTTAAATCGCCATTCTGGAATTCAAACTCGGCTTTACCGACGTATTTACCCCATTCATGGGCTTGCATGATCCAAGCGCCATTTTGCTGGTCTGGCGTACAGGCATCACCAGGCTCGAAACTCTCGTTATACGTGTTCGGTCCTTCCATACAAACCGGCTCTTGTGAATGGCCGCCGATGATAAGGTCAAGGTCGCCATCATCCATATAGCGCGCCAACGCCACATCACCCGGGGCGTTTACACCGCTTTTGCCATCGGCATAGTGGCCCATATGGGTTGCCGCAATAATGATATCCGGCTTTTCGGTTTCTTTGAGCTTGGCGATCACTTTTTTCGCTTCTGCTTTCGGATCACGGAAATCAAGCGAGCCAATGTACTCAGGGTTACCAATTTTCGCGGTATCTTCTGTGGTCAGACCGACAACCGCAATTTTTAAGCCATTGCGCTCAAACATCTCGTAGGCCTGAAATTTACGCTCGCCCGTTTCTTTATCGTAAATGTTGGCAGACAGCATTGGAAAATCGGTCCACTGCATTTGCTGCTCGAGCACGCTCAATGGGTTATCAAACTCGTGGTTACCAATCGCCATGGCGTCGTAACCGATGCGCGTCATCCCTTTAAAATCCGGCTCCGCGTGGAGTAGATCAGACTCTGGGACACCGGTATTGATGTCACCGCCTGAGAGCAGTAGCACTTCACTGCCTTCTGCTTGTGCTTCTGTACGCAGCTCATCGATCAGCGTTTTGCGCGCGGCCATGCCGTATTCGCCATAGCGGTTGTGCCAGAAACGACCGTGATTGTCGTTGGTATGAAGAATGGTGAGTTTATAAGTGGTATCTGGCGCCCAACCTTGCTCTGGTGTCTCAGAGCCTGAGTTGGCACACCCTGCCAATGATGCAATTAACGCAGCACTAACCGCTGCCTTTAAACAAAGACGTTCCTTCATGATCATAGACCTTTTTAGCGAGGGATAAACCACCATCGACATCATTGTCGGTGGTTAGAAAACGCTATCTAGTCTAAAAGAATTGTTGCTATAGCGCTGAGCCATTTCATATTTTTGTTGCGATGATCACTATACGATATCCAAAATTACTGACTTTGGTGATCGGGGCAAAATTTCTAGAGCCAAGACTCTAATCCATTAAAAAACGGTGCAGCCTTTGCTTAGCTAATGAGACAGGCAAAGCCAGCACCGTGGTTTTATCAAGTGACGGTTACGCGCGGCGCGCTTGCCACCAATGACGACTACTGACAGCAATTAAGGCAGAAGCGGCTAAAAAGAAACAGTAGTAAGAATGGCTGACAATCACTAAAGGAGATAGCCCAAAGCTTGCACCGAGTAACAGAATTTGTGCGCCATAAGGAATCATGCCCTGCACGACACATGAAAAGATATCCAACAAGCTTGCACTTCGCTTAGCCGGTACGGAATGCTCAGTTGCTATATTTTTAGCCACTTGGCCCGATACAACAATGGCCACGGTATTATTGGCCGTACACAAGTTAGCGAAAGACACTAACAAGGCGATGCCAAACTCGCTCGCACGAGAGTGATGCTGACCTTGGTTTTTCTGAAAGCGGACAATCACTTTATTGACTGTGTTGGTCAAAAAGCTTAATCCACCTTGGCAACGCATCAATTCAGCAATACCACCAATCATTAACGAGAGTACGAAGATTTCTTGCATGCTGGCAAAGCCGTCTTTGACCTCTTGGCTAAACGTCATCAAGGTAAAGTCAGGCGTGCTCATCAGACCCACACCCATCGCCAGCAAAATACCTGAAGTCAGGACAACAAACACATTTAGTCCCGCCAGTGCCAATACGATGATCGAAAGGTAAGGGATAACCGCCAAGTAGTTAATGCTCTCAGGCGCTTCAACTGGCGCACTTTGATTATTAAATACAAACAGAATGATCGCAGCGATGGCAGCAGGAATGGCAATGCCAACGTTCTCTTTAAACTTGTCACGCATGCTACAGCCTTGTGAGCGCGTGGCCGCGATTGTGGTATCAGAGATAAACGATAAGTTATCGCCAAACATCGCGCCGCTCAGCAATACACCTGCCATGACAGCGGGCGATTGACCGGTTGCAGTGGCCATGTTCAATGCAAAAGGCGCAAGCGCCGCAATGGTGCCCATCGAGGTGCCCATTGCAGTGGAAATAAACGCCGCCATCACAAACAAGCCCGGCAGAATAAGGCTTTCGGGGATCAGCGCTAAACCAAGATTGACCGTGGCTTCCACGCCCCCGGTTGCATCCGCCACCGAAGAAAACGCACCAGCCAGCAAATAGATTAAACACATGGCAATAATATCACCATGTCCCATGCCACGAATGAGCTGCTCAATGGCCGTATTCAGGCGCTCGCGGCTTAGGCCAATGGCCAAGATTACCGCGGGTAAAATCGCGACGTGTGCAGGCAATTGATAAAAGGCGTAGTCGACACCTTCTAAGGTAAAATACACGCCCGATCCAATAAAAAGGATTAAAAATAAAATCAGGGGAAGCAGTGCAAGCGCAGAAGGCTTCGGTGTGGTGTTTGCTGATGTTGTCATGGCAGTTTTGTTATACCTCTTATAAAACTGTCAACAAGATTACAGCCCTCTAGCCGTCCAGTCAACAAATAGACGTCTAAACATCTAAAAACCTTAACGGCTCGTACTCACTGCTAGACAGTGTTTCGCAACCAAAGCTGATCTTGCCAGCAAGGCGAACCCAAACAAGTGACACTGTGGCAGACGAAAAGACAGCGACAATAGCCGAATACATCGGACAACGCTGTTTGTCGGTCGAGCTACTTGGACTTATCAGGAAGGATAGCGAAGGAAGCGGCGGTACACCGCTCCCATTTTGCGTTGTGACTATCGAGCGGGGGTTAGTCTTCGAGCGAGAGGATCACCACGGCTGCCAATGCTAAGAAGCCGGTCATCACCATAAAGGCATCGTTGTACGCCATGATGGCGGCGTCACGTTGCATCACATTCAGCACGCTGGCTTGTGCTTGATGCAACGCGGTGGTGGCATCACTGCCTGTGGCGATAAACCAATCTGTTTGTTGGTGCAAACGCTGCCAACCTTGCTCGCTCACTGTGGACAAGGTGGCTTTGATGTTCGCCAAGTGCAAGCGTGTTTGGTTATCTAGCAAGGTCGCTATCATGGCAATGCTAAACGCACCGCCCAAATTACGCATCACATTGGTGAGTGAGGAGGCATCTGGCGTGTCATCACGCTGGATATGCTTCAGTGCCACTATCGACAAAGGCACCATAATAAATGGACTACCAATGGCACGCAGGATCATGGATAAAACCAGCTGCTGACCACCAAAATCGACGGTCATGTGTGTGTTGACGTAACAACTTAGCCCAAACATTACAAAGCCAAATGTCACCATGTGGGTTGGGCGAAACACGCGCATTAACTTAGGCACGAGCGGAAAGAGGAACAACTGAGGCAACCCCATCCACATCAGTACTTGGCCAATTTGCATCGCGTTGTAGTGTTGGATCTGGGTGAGATACAACGGCAACACGTAAATCGAGCCCAGTAAGGCCATACCCAAAATTAAATAGGCAAAGCAGGATAAGGCAAATTGCTTGTCTTTCAGTAGCCGCAAGTTCACCAGTGGACGGGGGTGCTGCAGCTCGTTAATCACAAAGTAGACAATGTTCACCACGGAAATCGCACTGAGCGTGATAATAAATGACGAGCCAAACCAATCTTCACGATTGCCCTCTTCAAGAACCACTTCTAAGCAGCCGAGACCTAACGCCATAGTGGCAATTCCGACCCAATCGGCCTTTTTCAGCAATGACAATGATAACGGCGTATCCTCAAGTCCGTAGCGGATCATGGCTATCACCAGCATTGCTGGTGGAATATTGATGTAGAAAATATAGTGCCACGACAGATTTTCCGTCAGCCAGCCACCAAAGGTCGGTCCAATGGCAGGCGCAAACGTCGCCGTGACACCGAACATCGCCATACCAATCGCCTGTTTGTTGGCGGGTAACAGTTGCACCACCAGCGAGAAAGCCAATGGGATCAGCGCGCCACCGCTAAAGCCTTGCATCGCTCGAAACACGATCATCGCGCTCATATTCCAAGACAGTGAGCATAAAAAAGACGAAAGCGTAAACACCGCAGTAGTCCATGTCAGATAGCGCCGTACGCCCAGCGCCCGCGACAACCAACCACTGAGCGGGATCGCAATCATCTCTGCCACCAGATAGGACGTCGAGATCCACGAGCTTTCGTCCAAGGTCGCCGACAGCGCCCCTTGAATATCTTTTAGCGATGCATTGGTGATTTGAATGTCGAGAATGGCCATAAAGGCCCCAATCAACCCACCCAAGAGAGCAATCCAGTTTTTGAGCGGCACCTGCTCGCTGTAGGCATCAGCCGTTAAGGTAGTCGCGGTCATCTTCAGCCTCGTGTATCTACCGTTGCAATCACGGATAACCCTGGCAATAACTTGGCTTTAAGTGGCTGATCAGGGATCCGGACTTTAATCGGCACCCGCTGAACAATTTTCGTAAAGTTCCCCGTGGCATTTTCAGGGGGCAGCAGCGCAAACTGTGCGCCCGTGGCTGGCGAGAAGCTATCGATCACGCCATGTAGTGCTTGTCCGGGAAACGCGTCCACTTCAATATCCACCGATTGCCCCGGCTGGATATGCGCGATCTGTGTTTCTTTAAAATTCGCTTCAACCCACACCTTCCCTTGAGGCACCAAGCTGACTAACGGCATACCCGGCTGAACCAGCATGCCAACGCGCAAACTCCGTTTACCAATCACCCCATCAACAGGCGCATAAAGGCGGGTGTCATCCAAGTTAAGCTGCGCTTGTGTCAGCTTAGCGGTGGCATCATCAATCGCAGCTTGGGCTTGTTTCAGCTCACTGGCTAATACAGCTAATTGGTCACTGGCGGCATGATGCGCGGCTTTAGCTTGTTCCAACTGGGCGAGTCGTACTCTTTGCTGCGCAAGTTGGGCATCCAGTTCATCTTCAGAGGAATAATGTTGCGCGATTAAACGCTGGGTACGGGCCACTTGCTGCTTGGCACGATCGTACTCGGCTTGCGCGGATGCCATCTGACTCGCGGCTTGACGGATCTTACTGTTCTGCAAGGTTTGTTGTGCGTGCAGATGCTCGACACTAGCGCTTGCCGAGGCGAGTGCTGCTTTAGCTTGTGAGACCGCGGTGCGATAATCGCGATCGTCAATTTCGGCCAGTAAGGTCCCGGCTTTTACAAATTGGTTATCGTCGACATATCGGGCAACGATATAGCCAGCGACTTTGGGACTGATGGTGACGATATCCCCTTTTAGGTAGGCGTTATCGGTCGAGACATGGTACTGCCCCTCCATCCACCAGTACCCGGCGCCAAGCACACCAATCACGAGGAATATCAAGGTCGCCAATAGCGGCGCTTTAATGCGTTTCGAAGCGGTTGAGGCTGTCATGAGGTCTCACTAATGTTAGTTAAATCAATACCAAGCAAAGTATTTCGAATTGTAAACCAATCGTATTAATTAATAATCGCGCTATAATCAAAAACACTGTTGCAAAAATAAACTTAATTAGAGGAAGGATGTTGGACTTCAATGCGCTCGCTATCTTGGTGAAAGTGGTGGAATTAGGCAGTTTCACGCAAGCGGCTGAGGCACTGGGAATGACAAAATCGACGGTCAGTCGAAAAGTCTCTGATCTTGAGCGCAATCTAGGTGTGCGTTTGATCACGCGCTCCACGCGCAGCTTAAAGCTGACCGCGGAGGGCGAGCGCTTTTACCAATCGTGCCTGTTGGCGAAAGACATCATGGAGCAGGCGGAAGTTGAAATCACCGCTCACCAAGAATTGATCCAAGGGGATTTGAATGTGGTGATGCCCGTAGAGCTCGGCCATCAGGTATTGGGGCCGTACATCAACGAATTCATCAAGCTGCATCCGCATATTCGCGTGCACCTTGAGATGAGTAACCGTGAAGTCGACATTATTGGTGAAGGCATTGATCTCTACGCGCAAGTGGGGACACGCAAAGACTCAAACCTCGTTTCTCGGCTACTGACCAATGCGACTCGAGTTGTGGCAGCCAGTCCGGCTTATTTGGCTGAAACAGGCACTGTCACGGCTCCCTCAGATCTTCGTCCACCACACCGCCAAGTCAAAGTGTATAACCAAGCAGTCAAGCTGCTGTCTTGGGAGTTGCATGACGAAGAAGGAGACGTTTTTAACATCGATCTGCCCTATCGACTGCGGGTTAACACCATTACTGCCTCGTTACAGGCCTGCCTTGATGGTTTAGGCATTGCAGTTTTACCCACGTTTTTGTGTCGTCCCCACTTTGAATCAGGCAGCTTGATGCAATTATTCACTGACTGCCAAATGCCCACTGTCCCCATTAGCTTGGTGTATGCTAATCGTACCTTGATGCCCAAACGACTCCGCACTCTAATTGACTATTTAGTGACGCGCCTAAATGAAGACATGCAACAAGGTGTAAGTGCTACACGTATCGACTAATAGGCGACCGCTCGCCGTGAAGGCGTGATCGCAAGCCGCGAATAAAAAAAGCTGCCAATAGGCAGCTTTCTGGGTCTCGGTCATTCGCCAATTAGCGAATATCGATATCTGCAAAGCTTTTGATCACATCATCCAGGGCTTTCATTTGCGCGAGGAAAGGCTCGAGTTTATTCAGCGGCAGGGCTGAGGGGCCATCACAACGGGCATTGTCTGGGTCTGGGTGCGCTTCGATAAACAAGCCGGCAATTTTAGTGCCTAGACCTGCACGTGCTAAATCAACGGTTTGCTGACGACGGCCGCCGGATGCAGCGCCTTGCGGATCGCGACACTGGAGCGCATGGGTCACATCAAAAATAATTGGGCTACCGTTTGAGGCTTTTTTCATCACATCAAAACCCAGCATATCAACGACCAGGTTATCGTAACCATGGCAGCTACCACGCTCACACAAAATCACCTTCTCGTTGCCGCACTCAGCAAATTTATCAACAATGTTGCCCACTTGCCCCGGGCTCATAAATTGAGGCTTTTTCACGTTAATCACCGCATCAGTTTTGGCCATGGTTTCGACCAAATCGGTCTGGCGAGCCAAAAACGCCGGTAACTGAATCACGTCGGCGACTTCCGCCACGGGCGCAGCTTGGTATTGCTCATGAATATCGGTGATCACTTTGACGCCAAAGGTACGCTTGAGCTCTTCAAAAATCTTTAACCCTTCTTCCATCCCTGGGCCACGATAAGAGTGCACCGATGAGCGATTCGCCTTATCAAACGACGCTTTAAAGACGTAAGGAATGCCAAGTTTGTCAGTCACTTTGACGTAATGCTCACAAATTTGCATCGCTAAATCACGTGACTCCAGCACATTCATGCCAGCAAACAAGGTGAACGGGCGATCATTCGCAACAGGTGTATCGCCAATATGGACGGTTTTTTGCGTCATAGGGGTATCCTTTATCATGCGTTAACACGCATTAATGTAACGTCGGTTGCTCTTCGTTAAGCGCTTTCACTTGCATTTTTAACAGCTCAGCGGCCGGATCGTCCGGACACTGCTCAATAAAATATTCATAGTCGGTCGCCGCTACGCGATCGCAATCCAACTGCTGAAAAATATAGCCACGATCACGAATTTCGTAAGGATCGTCTGGGCTAAAGGTCAACGCAAGCTCACTACAACGCAGTGCCAGGGCGTACTTTTCTTCGCGTAATAAAGCACTTTTGGCCACCGTCAGCCAACGACCAATAATGGTTGGATTGTCGCTCGGCAATAAGTGTGAATCTTCAAGCTCCGCCAGCGGCCCTTGGCTCCCTTTTAACCAGCCGCGTAAAGTACGTTGGCTCACACGTTCGCCATTGAAGGGGTTAATAAACACAGGAGCGTTATCCAGTTGATCAATTCTCAACACTAATTGACTGGGAAAAGCGATGGGTTGAACGGGTAAAGATAAGCGCTCACAGAGGTATAAAAACACTGCCCCCAGTGAAGCGGGGATCCCGGTTTTACGCGCTAAGACTTTATCCAAAAAGACATTATCGGAAGAAAAGTACTGTTCGATATCGCCTTTAAACTGCCATTGGTGATAAAAAAGACGGCATAATCCCTCAAGACGCAGCGCCATATCGGGCTCGGCGCCGAGCTGATGCTCCGCTTCATCCGCGAGACGATCGAGAGAGGCCTTCACTTGATGAGCGTCGATCGACGCGTCAATGGCATGGTTGAGGCTGATAGCCCCTTCTGCCAGTGTTAGCGAATCTAATTGTTGATCGGTTAATGGCATCATATTTATCCCATGAGGTGTGGAACTTTAATCAGTGCTAAGTTAGCGGCGGCATAGGCCCACCCTAATGCACCAAAAAACGCCAGTGTCCGGAACAGTTTGCCGCGGCTGTAGTGTAAAGCAACAAAGCCTAATGCAATGTAAGCCAGTACACAGGTCAGCTTTTCGGTTAACCACGCACCAGACTCTGTAAACGGTATAAAACCGGTGACAAAAATCAATGCGACACCGGTGGTCAATAACAAGGTGTCGACCACGTGCGGCGTGACCTTGACCCATTTTTTGTTCATCATCTCGCTATCACGCATCACCCAGACGAAACGGATCACGAATAAAGAGAGGCTTAATACCACGGTCAGTAAGTGGGTGTGCTTGAGGGCCATGTAGATCATAATGATTCCTGCTTCCTGTCAGTCTCAATTAACGTCGCTGTGCCAAGGTGATTCTATCGAGCCCAGCGTAATCTTGTTGGGTTTGGAGATTGTGCCAACCCGCTTCTTTCCATACACGACGCACCGCTTCTCCCTGGTTGTAGCCGTGTTCGACCATCAACCAGCCAGAGGCGGCTAAGTAATCGGGGGCGGATTGACCAATATAACGAATATCTGCCAACCCACTGTCTTCAGCCACCAGCGCACTCATGGGCTCAAAACGAACATCCCCTTGTTGCAGATGCGGATCCGTCTCATCGATGTAAGGCGGATTACTGACAATCAGATCAAACCGATGCATATCGCTTAACGCCTTAAACCAGTCACTTTGAATAAAGTGGACGTTGTTAATTTGATGCGCATCCGCGTTTCGGCTTGCCAACATCACTGCTTCCGGCATCAAATCAACGCCCACAACGGTGATATCGGGGCGCTCACTGGCAATGGCTAATGCCACCGCTCCCGTGCCGGTGCCTAAGTCTAACACCCGACAAGGGGTCGCTGGCAGAAGCGCTAACGCCTGCTCTACCAAGAGTTCGGTTTCTGGACGCGGGATCAACGTCGCTGGCGATACATTCAGTCTCAGGGTCCAAAAGTCACGGTAGCCGAGAATGTATGCAATCGGCTCTCCTTGCAGTCGGCGGGCAAACAGCTGACGAAATTGCGCCAGTTGTGCCGCGGTGAGTTTGCGCTCGGGCCAGGTGTAGAGATAGCTGGTAGGTTGCGCTAACACATGGCAGAGCAAAGCTTTAACATCAATGCCCGCCGAGCCCCCGGATAATGCGGTGAGCTCAGTGGTGCTATCGGCCAGCAACGCGCCTATCGTGACTGTCATTATGGATGCTCAGACAAGGCCGCTAATTGATCCGCTTGATGCTCTTGAATCACAGGATCCACCAAGCTATCGAGATCCCCTTGCATCACATCGTCTAAACGATACAAGGTTAAGTTAATGCGATGATCGGAGACGCGACCTTGCGGATAGTTATAAGTCCGAATCCGATCGGAACGATCGCCCGAGCCAAGCAGGTTACGACGGGTTGAGGCTTCCTCAGCGGCGCGTTTTTCTTCTTCCGCTTTAATCAAACGTGCTGCCAGTACTGACATGGCTTTGGCGCGGTTTTTATGTTGTGAACGCTCATCTTGGCATTCCACCACAGTGCCGGTCGGCAAGTGAGTAATGCGAATCGCAGAGTCCGTGGTGTTGACGTGCTGCCCGCCCGCTCCTGAGGCTCGGAAGGTGTCAACTTTCAAGTCGGCCGGATTAATTTCAGGGGCTTCCGTTTCTGGCACTTCAGGCAAAATCGCCACGGTACACGCTGACGTATGGACGCGACCTTGCGACTCGGTGGCAGGTACGCGTTGTACACGGTGGCCGCCGGATTCAAATTTCAGCACACCGTAGGCGCCTTCGCCAGCCACACGTGCAATGACTTCTTTAAAGCCGCCGTGCTCTCCTCCACTGGCACTGATCATTTCCAGCTTCCAACCGCGTTGCTCGGCATAACGGCTATACATGCGGAACAAGTCACCCGCAAAAATCCCGGCTTCGTCGCCACCGGCCCCAGCACGGATTTCCAAAAAGCAGTTACGGTCATCGTTCGGGTCTTTCGGCAACAATAAGATTTGCAGCTGATCGGTCAACGCAACAATGCTTTGCTCGGCTTGCGCGACTTCTTCTTGCGCCATCTCGCGCATGTCAGGATCATCTTCGTTGGCCATTTCTTGCGCTGCCGCGAGGTCTTCTTTGGCTTGCTTAAACGCCGTAAAACATTTGATCACTTCTTCCAGCTGCGCGTACTCTTTCGACAGCGCACGAAATTTGTTCTGCTCACTAATGATTTCAGGCGTTCCGAGCAGGTGTTGTACTTCCTCGTAGCGCTCCGCCAGCGATTCTAGCTTCGCTAATATTGATGCTTTCATAAATCTCTTCGTTAGTTGTCGCTGTCCAGCCCCAAGCACGTACGCATCACGGCCAGTTTATCGGGCTCACCATTTTGGGCAGCCTGCTGCATCGCTTGTGTAGGAGGGTGGATCAGTTTATTGGTCAGGCGGTTACTAAGCTGGCGTAATACGCTTTCTGCGTCAGCCCCATTGGCAAGGGCTTGAATACTCTGCGCCAGCTCCGCCTGTTTAATGTGTTCGGACTGTGTCCGGTATTGCTTGATGCTATCTACCGCTTCGCGTGAACGTAACCAGCGCATAAAGTCGGCGCTTTCTTCAGTGACAATGGCTTCTGCTTGGATCGCGGCCAACTTTCGTTGTTCTCGATTGTGCTCCACGATGGATTGTAAGTCATCCACACTGTACAAATAAGCATCCGATAAGTTGCCCACTTTCTCATCGATGTCTCGCGGTACCGCGATATCGATTAACAGCATGGGTTGGTGGCGTCGCTGTTTCAAGGCTTTTTCAACCATCGCTTTTTCAATCAAAGGCATGGGCGCCGCCGTTGAACTGATCACGATATCGGCGTGGCAAAGCTGCTCGGGTAACGCGTCTAAGCCAATCACTTTGGCATCAAACTGTTCAGCTAAACATTGAGCGCGCGATTGCGTACGGTTCGCAAAGATAATTTGGCTGCATTGATGCTCATGCAAATGTCTCGCAACCAGTTCAATCGTTTCTCCCGCGCCAACCAACAATGTGGTGACGTCCGCTAAGGATTCAAAAATCTGGCGGGCCAACGTACAGGCCGCAAATGCAACAGATACCGCGTTGCCACCAATTTCGGTCTCGGTTCGTACCCGTTTTGCCACCGCAAAGGTTTTGTGGAACAATTTTTCCAACGAGCCGGAAATCATATCGGCATCACTGGCACTCGCGTACGCTTGTTTAACTTGACCTAATATCTGCGGCTCACCTAACACCAAAGAATCTAACCCACAGGCAACACGCATCAGATGCTTCACCGCAGATTGTTCCTCGTGATAATAAATGCTTGCCATCAAACTTTCGCCACTGAGTTGATGAAAGCGTGTGAGCCATTCAACCAAGACCCCGACACCAGGTTGGTTTAACTCGGCGTAGATTTCGGTGCGATTGCAGGTTGAGACAATCACACAGCTGCGCACCTGCGGATGCTCGGAAAGCTGCCCTAACGCCTGCTCCAGTTGTTGCGGCGAAAAGGCGACCTTTTCCCGCAGCTCGACGGGGGCCGTTTTGTGATTGATTCCGAGAACTAACAGGCTCATGAAGCGTTGTTACCGACAGCACCAGTAAGGATTGGAGCGGGGGATTTTACTTGATGCCCCCCGTGAATTAAAGCGAACATTGTATCGCAGTATTTTCGTGGTGCGGAAATGTGAAGCCTCACGAGATTGATGACAGACTGGCCAACAACAACTATACCCATTCTTTCCTCCCGCACGGCTAAGTGCCTAACTGACTTCTCTCACCTCGGCGCTTATGGCAAAGTAATGCCAAATGCTGATCACTGTCTGTTGACGTTATAAAAGGATACTCGCTTTCATGTTCTCCTGTATACGTACTGTTTTCTCTTGTATACGCGCTGGTTTCTCTTTTATGCGCACTGGCTTCCCTTGTATACGCGCTGGTTTCTCTTGTATACGAATCAGTATGTTGACGGTCGTCTTTGCGGTGCTCTCTGGCTGTGCAACGGCGCCGGCTCCTACCACAGAATGGCAAACGCATCGCGCATCGCTTGAGACCATAGACAGTTATACCGCACGCGGTAAGGTGGCTTTTATCGCACCAGATACGCGCTTTTCTGCCAACCTTTACTGGCGCCATTCTCCGACTGAATCGACACTGCGGCTAACGAATTTTTTGGGAACCACCCTGTTATCTCTAACCATGAATGCGCAAGGTGCGACCTTGGTTGATGATCAGGGCAAGCAATACCAAGACCCTAATCCAGCCCGTTTGATCGCCTATTTGACCGGCGCCCATTTACCCGTTGATGCGCTTGCCCCTTGGTTGATTGGCCTACCACGCGCACAAGACCGCTTTTCACTCGGCCCCGATAACCGCTTGGCCGCCCTCGACGACACACAAGGTTGGGATATCGATTATCAAGGCTACAGCGCCGAGACCCAGCCTGCGCTTCCAACTCGAATCACGCTCAGTAACGACCAGCAAACGATCAAACTGATGATTTCTACTTGGACACTCGATAATGACTGAAACAACCTACTGGCCAGCGCCAGCGAAACTTAACTTATTTCTTTATATCAATGGACGCCAAGCCAATGGTTATCACGAACTGCAAACCTTGTTTCAGTTTTTAGATCACGGCGACACCTTGGCTATTACGCCTAATCACAGCGGCACGATCAACCTTAGCCCCGCCATTGACGGCGTCGATGAGAAAGACAATCTGATTATCAAAGCCGCCAAGGCGCTGCAAAATCATACCGGATGCTCACAAGGCGCAGATATTCATCTGGAAAAACATTTGCCCATGGGCGGCGGGCTGGGCGGAGGCTCATCAGATGCAGCCACGACCTTGGTGGCGTTGAATCATTTATGGCAAACCCAGGTGAGCCAGACTACACTGGCAAACATTGGCCTAGGCTTGGGGGCTGACGTGCCTATTTTCATTCACGGTCATGCGGCGTTGGCGGAAGGCGTTGGCGAAAAATTGACGTCTGTATGCCCTGATGAGAAATATTACTTGGTGGTTAAGCCTGACGTGTCTATTTCGACCGCTGCAATTTTTACTCATCCAGACTTGCAAAGAAGTACGCCAAAGCGCACAGTTTCTGAGCTAATGACACAAAAACACGAAAACGATTGCGAAAAGATAGCCCGTAAACAATTCCCCGAGGTTGATAAGGCTGTTTCGTGGCTGCTAGAATATGCGCCGTCTAGGATGACTGGGACAGGCGCGTGCGTGTTTGCCGAGTTTGACACCGCACATGATGCCCAGAACACACTCGACACTATGCCTAACTGGCTGACAGGGTTTGTTGCACGAGGGTTGAACCGATCGCCCCTACTCGATGCGCTACAACAACTCGATGCACGACAGCAACACACTGTGAGCCAGTGACTATTAAATGGATGCAACCCGAGGTTTCCACCGTGCCTGATATGAAGCTGTTCGCTGGTAACGCGACACCCGTTCTCGCCCAACGTATCGCAAACCGTCTTTACATGTCACTGGGTGACGCCACTGTTGGCCGTTTTTCTGACGGTGAAGTGTGTGTTCAGATTAACGAGAACGTGCGCGGTAGTGACGTGTTCGTCATCCAATCTACCTGTGCACCGACCAATGACAACTTAATGGAATTGGTCGTGATGATAGATGCGTTCCGACGTGCGTCGGCTGGCCGCATAACCGCAGTTATCCCCTACTTTGGTTATGCCCGTCAAGACCGCCGCGTACGCTCCTCCCGTGTTCCTATCACCGCAAAAGTTATTGCAGATTTCCTTTCTAACGTTGGCGTTGACCGCGTACTCACTGTGGACCTCCACGCAGAACAAATTCAAGGCTTTTTCGACGTCCCTGTTGATAATATCTTCGGTACCCCTGTGCTGCTTGAAGACATGCTGGCGAAAAATTTAGAAGACCCAGTGGTCGTTTCTCCTGATATTGGCGGGGTTGTGCGAGCGCGTGCGACGGCCAAACTATTGGATGACACTGACATTGCCATCATTGATAAGCGCCGTCCGCGTGCTAACGTGTCGCAAGTCATGCACTTGATTGGCGACGTTGAAGGCCGTGACTGCATCATTGTTGATGACATGATTGATACCGGTGGCACCCTGTGTAAAGCCGCCGAAGCCCTGAAGAACCGTGGCGCTAAGCGTGTATTCGCCTATGCAACGCATCCGGTATTCTCGGGGGATGCAGCGAAGAATATCGCTGAGTCCGTCATTGATGAAATTGTGGTCACTGACTCCACACCATTGAGCGCCGAAATTCAAGCAACCGGGCGTGTGTCTCAATTAACACTGTCGGGCATGCTGGCAGAAGCGATTCGCCGTATCAGTAATGAAGAGTCGATCTCTGCAATGTTTAATTCTTAACGCATTGTCATAGACCGACAAGAAACACCCTGCCCTTGTGCAGGGTGTTTTTTTATTGCCCATTTTGAATGGCTGACTCGATCCTTTAGTCATATCAATGGTAGGATATGGCGCCTTTTTGCGTGGGCTCGATGCTCACCGGCTACGATAAGTAGATAGATAGCGAGAAACGTCGTGAGTAATCAAATCCGCTTACTAGTGGGATTGGCCAATCCAGGCCCTGAATACAGCCAAACGCGCCATAATGCCGGTGCTTGGGTCGTTCAGGAGCTAGCACGTATTCACAACGTGCCGCTAAAAGAAGAGAAAAAGTTCTTCGGCTTAACCGGCCGTATCAATGTACATGGACACGATCTCCGTGTGTTGATCCCGACCACGTACATGAACTTGTCGGGTAAAGCGGTGCAAGCCATGGCCAACTTTTACAATATTCCCGTCGACGCCATCATGGTGGCGCATGACGAGCTAGACTTACCACCCGGTGTGGCCAAGTTTAAGCAAGGTGGTGGACACGGTGGCCATAATGGCCTGCGTGATACCATTAGCAAACTTGCAAATGACAAATCGTTTTATCGGCTTCGGATAGGCATCGGTCATCCGGGTCACAAGGATAAGGTAGCGGGATACGTGCTTACCAAAGCCCCCGCTAATGAGCAGAGCCTGCTAGAGCAGGCCACTGACGAGGCAGTACGCAGCCTCGAGATCCTGCTCAAAGATGATCTCGCCAAGGCGCAAAATCGTCTACATACCTTCAAAGCACAGTAATTTTGATTAAAGGGTTACCATCTCATGGGTTTTAAATGTGGCATCGTGGGTCTACCAAACGTAGGCAAATCCACTCTGTTTAATGCACTGACCAAGGCCGGCATTGATGCGGCTAACTTTCCATTTTGTACGATTGAACCCAATACGGGCGTGGTCCCTGTTCCTGATCTACGCTTGGATGCGCTGGCGAAAATTGTCAATCCACAGAAAGTGCTCCCCACCACGATGGAGTTCGTTGACATCGCCGGCTTAGTTGCCGGCGCATCGCGCGGTGAAGGTTTAGGGAACAAGTTCCTAGCGAACATCCGTGAAACCGATGCGATTGGTCATGTAGTACGTTGTTTTGAGAATGACAATATCGTTCACGTGGCTGGTAAAGTGGATCCGGCTGATGATATCGACGTGATTAACACCGAGCTTGCGCTGGCTGATCTTGAAAGCTGTGAGCGTGCGATGCAGCGCAACGCCAAAAAAGCCAAAGGTGGCGATAAAGATGCCAAATTTGAGCTCACCGTGCTTGAAAAACTGCTCCCTGTCCTAGAAGAAGGCAAGATGTTGCGCTCGGTCGAACTGAGCAAAGAAGAAGCCGCAGCAGTACAATATCTTAACTTTTTGACGCTTAAGCCGACCATGTACATTGCCAACGTTAATGATGATGGTTTTGAAAACAACCCATACCTCGACAAAGTGCGAGAGATTGCCGCCCAAGAAGACGCAACCGTGGTGGCCGTGTGTGCGGAGATCGAAGGCGAGATTGCCGAGCTAGATGCCGAAGAAGCGGCGGCTTTCTTGGATGAAATGGGGCTAGAAGAGCCAGGCCTAAACCGCGTGATTCGCGCCGGTTACGAGCTACTCACTCTGCACACCTATTTTACTGCAGGCGTAAAAGAAGTACGTGCTTGGACGGTGCCGATTGGCTCAACCGCGCCACAAGCGGCGGGTAAAATCCACACCGACTTTGAAAAAGGCTTTATCCGCGCCGAAGTGGTTGGCTATGATGATTATATCGCTAACAATGGTGAAAACGGCGCCAAAGATGCCGGTAAATGGCGCTTGGAAGGGAAAGAATATATCGTTAAAGATGGCGATGTGATTCACTTCCGTTTCAACGTTTAATACGCACATACGTTATGCTTTAGGGTGCGTTGTCGAGACCCCATCCTATTGATATTTAGACCAGCCTCCGGGCTGGTTTTTTTATTCTCATCATTCAACGTTCTCCGCCACCTACTCGGTAGGCTTTGCCGTTAAATTGTTCAAAATGGCGATTATTGCAGCCAATGAATACAAAATCGCAAAAAAAACAATAACGAGACCTTGACGACTTTCGCTCAGATCCGCATAATTCGCAGCGTCTTAAGGCACTATGCCTGACAGAGTGGCTACGTAGCTCAGTTGGTTAGAGCACATCACTCATAATGATGGGGTCACAGGTTCGAATCCCGTCGTAGCCACCATTAATTTTATAATTCGGCATGATGTTTAAATGGCCGGGTTAGGTAACACCTACTGGGGTATCGCCAAGAGGTAAGGCAACGGGTTTTGATCTCGTCATTCCCAGGTTCGAATCCTGGTACCCCAGCCATATTAAAAAGCCCACATCATGTGGGCTTTTTTGCGTTTATCTACAAGCCTAACGCATACTTCAATACATGTTTTTTCACCGGGCCGCTGTGTTCAGCCAGTTTAAACACCGCATTACGTGCCAGTTTTAAAGGCGTGATTCGGTTACTAAACGCGGCATAAAACACATCCATCCCGGTTTGCATCATCATGTTATCCGTACGGCGTGCTTTTTCGTACGCCGCTAACGTTGACTCTGCTTGCCATAGTGCGCCTGCATCGGCACAGGCATCCAGCAACGCGCTCACGTCTTTGAAGCCTAAGTTCACCCCTTGCCCCGCGAGCGGGTTAATGGTGTGGGCGGCATCTCCCATGACTACTACGCCGTTACGATGGTATTGCTGGGCATGACGACGCGTTAGCGGAAACGCGCCCCAGTTGATGGGGGTGACATCACCCACTTGTGGTGGGAAATGGCGCACTATCTCGGCTTTAAGCTGCTCAGCATTGAGCTGACACAACTGTTGAACTCGAGCCGGGCTGTCATACCACACTAATGAGGCATTGTTGCCGCACAATGGCAGTAATGACCGCGGCCCAGAGGGAAAGAATTGCTGCCAGGTAATATCTTGTTGGGGCGCGGCCGTTTCGACATGAATTAACATGCAATGCTGACGATAATCCCAGCTGGTAAGACCGATTTGCGCGTAATCTCGCACTTTCGAGTGGGCACCGTCGGCACCAATCAACCAGGGCGCTTCTAGTGTTTCGCCACTGTCTAATTGGAGTTGATGCAGACCGCCCGCCTGCGCCATACCCGTGATCGAGGCCGGTGAGACAAGGTGCAAATTGTCAAAACGAGCAAACTGTTGCCACAAGCCGAGTTGAATCAAGCGGTTCTCGACCATATATCCTAACTGTGGTAATTCGAGTTGGTCGGCACTGAAACACACACGGCTGTCTTCTGCTTCCCAGGTTTCTAATCGTCGATAGGGACAGACTCGCATGGCTTCAATGTCGGCCCATGCGCCTAAGTCTTGAAGCAAACTGACAGACGCATGAGATATCGCAGACACTCGTAAATCCATCGGTTGTGACGCATGGAAAGGATCCGGTTCTTGGCGTTCTATCAATGCCACCTGCCGACCTTGGCGGGCAAGTCCTAATGCGGCAGCGGCACCGACCATGCCACCGCCGACAATAATAATTTCAAATTGATTCATGACTGTCTCTTTGTCCCGTTAATGCCAGCATTCTACTGAAGGTAAACGAGAATTCGATATCAATCCGATCAAAGTGGGGGCAAATTCGCTTTTCCGATCTCGTTTTGCGGCGTCGGCTCAATCACTTAACCAGATTGACACCATTTCTCCCAGCCTGTGATCTGGTCAGCGATATAGGAAAGCAGTACAATACGCGGCTTGCCAAGCTGATTGACTGATTAAAAACCATACAGCTTGAAAGGGTAATGTCGACCATAAGATTAATAATGAGCGTGAAGTTACATGGCTAAGAAACTGCTGATCAAAACCTGGGGTTGCCAAATGAATGAGTATGACTCATCCAAGATGGCAGATCTGCTAAATTCTGCCGGTGGCTATGAGCTGACCGAACAACCAGAAGACGCAGATGTTCTCCTCCTCAATACCTGTTCAATTCGTGAAAAAGCACAAGAAAAGGTATTCCACCAACTGGGGCGTTGGAAAACACTCAAAGACAAGAATCCAGAGCTGGTGATCGGCGTTGGTGGTTGTGTGGCAACCCAAGAAGGCGATCACATCCGCGAGCGTGCGCCTTATGTGGACGTCATTTTTGGCCCCCAAACGCTACATCGCCTGCCTGAAATGATAAAACAATCACGTGGCGACAGTGGCACAGTGATGGACATTACCTTCCCAGAAATTGAGAAGTTTGACAGTCTGCCTGAGCCGCGTGCCGATGGCGCGACAGCGTTTGTCTCCATTATGGAAGGCTGCTCGAAATACTGTACGTTCTGTGTTGTGCCGTATACGCGCGGCGAAGAAGTGAGCCGTCCGCTCGACGATGTGCTGTTCGAAATTGCCCAGCTTGCCGAGCAAGGTGTGCGTGAGGTAAACCTGCTAGGCCAGAATGTGAATGCCTATCGCGGTGAGACCCATGATGGCGACATCTGTACCTTTGCTGACTTACTGCGCTATGTCGCCGCTATCGATGGTATTGATCGCATTCGCTACACCACCAGTCACCCGGTTGAGTTTACCGATGATATCATTGAGGTGTATCGTGATACGCCAGAAGTGGTGAGCTTTTTGCACTTGCCGGTACAAAGTGGCTCTGATCGAATCTTGACCATGATGAAACGCCCACACACGGCGATTGAGTACAAATCCAAGATCCGTAAGTTGCGTCAGGCACGTCCCGATATCACCATCAGCTCAGACTTTATCGTCGGCTTCCCGGGAGAAACCGAGCAAGACTTTGAAGCGACCATGAAGCTGATTACCGATATCGACTTTGATATGAGCTTCAGCTTTGTGTATTCACCTCGCCCAGGGACGCCAGCGGCAGATATGCCTGACGACACACCAGAGCAAGTGAAAAAAGAACGCCTGTACCGTTTGCAGCAGCAAGTGAACAGCCAAGCGATGCGCTATTCACGTATGATGCTAGAAACCGAACAACGTATCTTAGTCGAAGGGCCATCGCGTAAGAATCTTATGGAGCTGCGCGGCCGTACTGAGAATAACCGAGTGGTCAACTTTGAAGGCTCTGTCGATTTGATTGGCCAATTTGTTGACGTAAAAATTACTGAAGTGATGCCAAACTCGCTCCGCGGTGAGCTGGTTCGTACCGAAAAAGATATGGACTTGCGTGTCGCCGTCTCGCCAACCGAAATCATGGCGAAGACGCGCAACGAAAACGAGCTTGGTGTTGGTGTATACACGCCATAACGCGTTCATCAATTCAACGGCGTCGGGTGACCGGCGCCGAAAGCGAGGATAATCTTGTCTAAAATCATCTCTCTTGACCTTACATTAGAACCTGCCGACAACACCCGTCTTGCCAACTTATGTGGCCCGTTTGACGATAATATCAAACAACTAGAGCGCCGCTTGGGTGTTGAAATTACCCACCGCCATAATGCCTTTACGGTGATGGGCAAACCTCACACCGCCAACGCCGCCGTCGACATCTTAAAGCGGCTGTATGTGGATACGGCCCCCGTGCGTGGCAGTTCGCCCGACATTGAGCCCGAAGCCATTCATTTGGCGATCAAAGAGTCTGGCGTGTTAGAACAGAACACCGAATCGAGCATCCCTTACGGTAAAGAGATTAACATCAAGACCAAAAAAGGGGTGATTAAACCGCGCACGCCAAATCAGGCGCAATACATCGCCAATATGGTCAATCATGACATTACTTTTGGCATTGGTCCGGCGGGCACAGGTAAAACCTACCTCGCCGTCGCAGCCGCGGTAGACGCGCTGGAACGCCAAGAGATTCGTCGGATTTTGTTAACACGTCCAGCGGTTGAGGCGGGTGAAAAGTTAGGCTTTTTACCTGGCGATCTCAGCCAGAAGGTCGATCCTTACTTGCGTCCACTCTACGATGCCTTGTTTGAGATGCTCGGTTTCGAGCGGGTCGAAAAACTGATTGATCGTAATGTGATCGAGGTAGCGCCGCTGGCTTATATGCGTGGCCGAACCTTAAATGATGCTTTTATCATCCTAGATGAAAGCCAAAACACCACGGTCGAGCAGATGAAAATGTTCCTGACTCGGATTGGTTTTAATTCACGGGCCGTCATCACCGGTGACGTTACCCAAGTCGATTTACCGCGCAATGCCCGCTCAGGGCTACGCCATGCGATTGAAGTGCTGTCTGACGTGAATGAAATTAGCTTTCACTTCTTCCAAGCCGACGATGTGGTGCGCCACCAAGTGGTTACCCGTATTGTTCAGGCCTATGATAAGTGGGAAGCAGAAGATGCGAAGGCACGCAAAGAGGCTGAAGCACGTCGCCGAGAAGCGCGTGAAGCACAGCAAGTCGCGGTGCAACCAACCTCTATCCCACCACAGGACCCATCATGAGCTATTACGTCGATGTCCAGGTCGCCTGTGATGACGAACAGGGGCTGCCCAGTGATGACCAGCTTCAAGCTTGGTTTGAACATGCAATACGCGAAGCCAAGCCTCAAGCGGAAGTGACGATCCGGATTGTGGATGAAGGTGAGAGCCAGAGCTTAAATCGCGACTATCGTGGCAAAGATAAACCGACGAATGTGTTATCTTTCCCCTTTGAAGCACCTCCTGGGGTAGACATAGATTTACTCGGTGATCTGGTGGTATGTCGCCAAGTTGTTGAGCAAGAGGCACAGCAGCAAGGCAAAACGCTGATGGATCACTGGGCACACATGGTCGTCCATGGTAGCTTACACTTATTGGGCTACGACCATATTGAGGATGATGAAGCCGAGCAAATGGAAGCCTTGGAACGAAAGATCCTGGCAACCATGGGGGTCAGTGACCCTTATGCGAATGACTTCATTGAGCGTTAACTAACTGAATGAAATTGAATGAACGACGATAATTCGCAAAACGCAGACGGTCCGAGTAGGAAGACCTTCTTCGAACGGCTGGGTCAGTTTTTCCAAGCTGATCCAAAAGACAGACAAGAACTGGTGGACGTATTTCGCGACTCAGAGCAAAACGCCCTGATCGATCAGGACACCCGGGATATGCTGGAAGGTGTGATGCAAATCTCTGACATGCGTGTGAGAGATATCATGATACCCCGTTCGCAGATGGTAATCGTTGAACGATCGCAGTCATTGGAAGCGATCATTAATATTATTATTGATGCCCAACACTCACGTTATCCTGTGATCAGTGATGACAAAGACCATGTTGAAGGCATCTTGCTTGCGAAAGATTTGTTGCGCTATCTGCGCCCCGATGCTGAAGATTTCGACATCGAAAAGGTCTTACGCCCTGTTGTGGTGGTACCAGAAAGTAAGCGGGTTGACCGTCTACTTAAAGAGTTCCAAGAAGAACGCTACCACATGGCGATCGTCATCGATGAATTCGGCGGGGTATCGGGCGTTGTCACCATTGAAGATATTCTCGAAGAAATTGTAGGCGAGATCGAAGACGAGTATGACGATGAGGAAGAGCAAGAGATTCGCCAACTCAGTCGCCATAC
The DNA here is from genome assembly GCF_001995405.1 of Salinivibrio sp. AR640. Taxonomy (NCBI): domain Bacteria; kingdom Pseudomonadati; phylum Pseudomonadota; class Gammaproteobacteria; order Vibrionales; family Vibrionaceae; genus Salinivibrio; species Salinivibrio sp. AR640. Next base: position 295,719 of record NZ_MUFD01000001.1, read on the forward strand.
CTTCTCGATGAAAGCACTGACCACTTTAGAAGACTTTAACGAGCATTTTGGCGCCCAGTTCCAAGATGACGTGGTAGACACTATCGGTGGGTTGGTTATGACTAGTTTTGGTCATCTTCCTGATCGTGGTGAAGAAGTCGACATTGGTGATTACCATTTTAAAGTGACGGCCGCTGATAGTCGTCGTATCATTCAGCTACAAGTCACCATTCCAGACAGTAGCGAATCGAACAGTGAAAACGCCTAACCGTTTACGCCCATTGGGGCAGCCATTATTGGCTGCCCTTTTTGGTGCGCTCGCCACCCTCGCCTTTTCCCCTTTTTCCTATTGGCCCTTTATGTTGGTCGCGCTCTGGGGCTTGTTGCTTCTTCTGCAAGTTGCTTCCTCGCCCAAACGCGCGGCTTGGATAGGTTTTAGCTGGGGGCTCGGCCAGTTTACAACTGGGGTAAGCTGGGTGTATGTCAGTATTGACCATTTTGGCGGGATGCCTGTGATCGCAGGCCTGTTTTTGATGGCACTGCTTATCGTCTATTTATCGCTTTACCCCGCGCTATTCGGCTGGCTGATACATAAATCACCCATCAAGCAAGCGGGCATAAAATGGACGATGCTGGCACCTGCCTTGTGGTTAGTGGTTGATTGGCTAAGAGGCTGGGTATTTACCGGTTTTCCCTGGTTATGGCCAGGTTATAGCCAAATAGACAGCCCGTTTGCGGGTATCGCCCCGGTACTGGGTGTTCAAGGGATCACGCTCGTCTTGGTGTCGCTTGCGGGCTTAGCCGCCTTGGTGACCCCCCATTGGGGACAATGGCAGGGGCGTGTTCGCCTCTTCGGTATGATCGCTATCATAGGGCTTTTTGCCGTCAGTGAAGGGCTCGGGTCGGTCAAGTGGACAACCAAAACCGGTCAGCAGCAAACGGTCTCACTGATCCAAGGCAACGTCCCTCAAGCACTCAAGTGGCGCGCCGACCAACGCTGGCCAACCTTGATGAAGTATCTGGATTTAACCCGTCAACATTGGGACAGTGACGTGGTGATTTGGCCAGAAGCCGCCATTCCCGCATTAGAGCGAGATCTTCCCCGCTTTTTTTCGCAGCTGGACCAAGCGGGCAAGCACAATCAAACCACGGTGATCACGGGGGCGCTCGATCAGCGTGAGGATGGCACCTATTTTAATAATGTGCTCGCGCTCGGTGCAAAAACACCGCGCTATCAGTATCCAGCACCCGCCCAGTACAGCAAACATCACTTACTCCCCTTTGGCGAGTTTGTGCCGTTTGAGTCACTGCTTCGTCCTTTGGCGCCGATTTTTAATCTGCCCATGTCGTCATTTTCTCCAGGCGAAGCGATTCAACCGGCTTTGCCTGCGAACGGCTGGGAATACATTACCGCCCTGTGTTATGAAATTGCGTTTCCCGCGCAAATCCGTGAAAACCTCACCGCCAGTAGCGACGCCATAATTACCCTCTCGAATGACGCCTGGTTTGGCCGCTCTATTGGGCCTTGGCAACATCTAGAAATTGCGCGCATGCGCGCGCTCGAGTTCGGATTACCCGTGATCCGAGCCACCAATAACGGGGTGACGGCTTTAGTCGATGAACGCGGCCAGATTGACGCCTCATTGCCACAATTTGAGACGCAAGTTTTAACCACACAAATTACTCAAACACAGGGGCTGACACCCTATCGTCAATGGGGAAACGGACCGCTTTGGGTGTGGATTGTTATCAGTGGCCTGGTGAGCCTGATTGCTTGGCGTCGTACTATTTATCCACAAAAAGGCTAGCGGTCGTCGCTAGCCTTTATGTTTGACTATTGCTTTTCAGGTCAGATTAAGACGTCCACACAAACCACAGGCGTTGATTATCGGTTGAATCGGCATCGCGGCTATCCGTCAGTGCTGGGGTAGCAAACAACAACTCGGTTGTCTGCTTGTCACTATCAGTGTCGGATACAGCAGTCTCACTCTTGTCCTCTGACATTGTGCTGTCTTGCTCTTCAGCGGGTGCCATCGTACGTGCCTCGCGCTCTTGAGGCGTCATCAAGCGAATATGTCGATTGGCGGTGAGCTCGTTGATTAGTGCTTGTTGAGAGGCCGCTAAACGTACATCGAAAATCAGGGTATCATCGTTCAATTCTGCTAAGTGCACCTGTTGTAGCGCATTTAACCCCGCTAATGTGCGCTCAAGATCGACATAGTCATCGCCGTTATCCATGCCTGCAATAGCAATTTGAAGCGATGCACGCTCATCATCGTTATCGAGTACCACACCGGTTTGCTCGGCATAGTAATCAGCAATAGTATCAATCATGGCTTGGGCATTATTGGCTTGCCCGCGAGTTTGATCTGATTGCATGTCACTGGTATCGGGGAAGAATTGCCAACGGATCCCTTGCTCAGTCAACTTTCCGATCACAATGCCATCGGGCTGGTAGCGCTGACTGGCTTGCTCAACAGGATCAATAAAGCCGCCCCACAGATCACTGCTAGAGATCGCCATCAAATCATCAAAGTCACCCACCGGAATTAACACCGGCAGGCCGCGTATGGCCGCTGCATCACGTAGTTGGTCAATCACAGGACGCCCACTTTGCTCCCAAATAATTTGCCTGTCGCCATCACGGTCATCGACAAGCCACACTAATACTGCTGGGCGAGGACTCCCCCATAAGGGCAACCCTGCCTGGCGCAGCACGGCGCGAATTTTTTGACTATCAAACCCGACTTCGAGTGTTCGCTGTGCGGCACCATCAGATTGATCCTTGCTTTCTCCATATCCGAGCTGAGAGATGAAACCATCAACGTCTTGCTGCGCTTGCTCGACCGCAGGATTATCCGACACCTCGCGTTGTCCCGAGACTTTAGTCAGTACCGCGATCAGCGCTTGTTTTTTTGCCGCTTGTTGTGAGGTTTGCGCGCCATTATCCAGCGGGATACTGGCATGATAAAGGGGGCTTGCCATCGCACTTGGCAACCAAACACAGGCAATAAGGGCCAACAAAAATCGATTCATAGTTTTTCCACATGGATAAATGGGCGTCCAGCGATCATAAGCGGATAGCGCTAGGTTCAGCAATCCTCAATTGTAAAAAAGAGAGGACAAAGGGGGTCGCACCACCAGCAAACACCATTGATTCGATGCCATCAAGGCGAGCAAGCGATCATGTGGCTGACTATGTTTGCATATGGATTAAAATGAAATCCGTTACATCATTTATTTGCCACCGATCTCACATTTAAAAACATGATGGGAATCACATAAACGCTTTGTGCTAGCATTGCGCGATTTTTTTTGGAGGTGAGATTATGTTGCAAGTTTTACAAGGGGCACAAATGCTGTTCGTCGCATTTGGTGCCTTGGTGTTAGTGCCACTGTTAACCGGGCTCGACCCGAACGTCGCACTCTTTGGGGCCGGGTTCGGTACCCTGATATTCCAAGTCATCACCCGCCGCTCCGTCCCTATCTTCCTTGCCTCTTCCTTCGCTTTTATTGCTCCCATTTTGTACGGCGTCAACAATTTTGGTATTCCCGCCACCATGGGTGGCCTCATGGCAGCCGGTGTGATCTATTTATTGATGGGCGCCATCATTCGGATTAAAGGCGTGGATATTATTCACAAGCTCCTGCCACCGGTTGTAGTTGGCCCTGTGATTATGGTTATCGGCCTTGGGTTGGCTCCCACCGCCGTGAATATGGCACTCGGTAAAACCGGCGATGGGAGTGAGCAGTTAATTGCGGGGGACATGGCTATCTGGATCTCTTTGCTGTCATTGCTCACGACCATTGCAGTGAGTGTGTTTGCGAAAGGCTTTTTCAAATTAGTCCCGATTATGGCAGGGATTGTGGTGGGCTATGTTGCCAGCCTCGTCGTTGGTATTGTTGACTTTACTCAAGTTGCGAATGCGAGCTGGTTGATGATGCCTGCTTTTACCCTCCCAGAGTTTAACATCAATGCCATCTTATTTATGATCCCTGTCGCCATCGCGCCTGCCGTTGAGCACGTAGGCGATATGCTGGCCATTTCTAATGTCACCCGTAAAGACTACCTGAAAAAGCCAGGCTTACACCGCACGATGGCCGGTGATGGTGCCGCAACCATTGCCGCTTCACTGTTCGGCGCGCCACCCAATACCACGTATAGTGAAGTGACGGGCGCGGTAATGCTGACCAAAGCGTTTAACCCCAAAATCATGACCTATGCGGCGGTCACTGCCATCGTACTCGCCTTTGTGGGTAAGCTCGGGGCAATGCTGCTTACCATTCCTTTACCAGTGATGGGCGGGATTATGATCTTGCTGTTTGGCTCTATTGCGACCGTCGGGCTCAATACCTTGATTCGTAATCAAGTCGACCTACATGATTCGCGTAACCTTGCCATTGTTGGTGTCACCTTGGTATTTGGTATCGGCGGCATGGCGTTTGGCATTGGCGATTTTAGCCTGCAAGGTATTAGCCTGTGTGGTGTGGTAGCGATTGTGCTCAACTTGGTACTCCCGCGCCAAATGGGCGAAAACCATATTGTTGACAGTGCGCAAATGGAAGAAGAAAAGCACTAATCCCCCAACCTTCATCCATTAAAAAGGGCGCTGACATTCAGCGCCCTTATCTTTTGTCATCAGACTAACGTACCTAGTCTTCAAGATAACCGGATTTAGCTTTGTGCTGCGCGCGCTTCAACCAGCTTGATCGCTTGGTCGATGCGGGCAACTACCCGATCTTTACCAATCAGGTGCATCACCGCATCAACAGATGGGGATTGACCGCCACCCGTGACTGCAACACGCAATGGCATGCCGACTTTACCCATACCAACGTCTAGCTCTGCACATGTATCGGCAATCACCGCTTTCAGGGCATCAACCGTCCAATCATCCAGCGCTTCAATCTTGCCTTTTGCCACTTGCAACGGCTCTAAAGCGACGGGACGCAGATGTTTTTTCGCGGCGGTCGCGTCTATTTCATCAAAGTCTTGGTAGAAGTAACGGCTTTGTGCGGCTAATTCCACCAAGGTGTTGCAGCGCTCGCCAACCAATCCAATGACGTCTGTCAAGGCAGGGCCTTGGCTAGCGTCAATCTGTTGTTGATCAAGATGCCACTGCAAGTGCTTAGCGACCTCGTCCGGATCACCATGCTTAATGTAATGGTTGTTCAACCAATGCAGTTTCTCCGTATTGAACGCTGACGCCGACTTGCTGATCGCTCCTAATGAGAAAAATTCAATCATTTCTTCCATTGAAAATATCTCTTGGTCACCGTGCGACCAACCAAGACGCACAAGGTAGTTACGCAACGCTTGCGGCAAGAAGCCTTGATCACGGTACTGCATGACGCTGACCGCACCGTGGCGTTTAGATAGCTTGGCGCCATCGTCGCCTAGAATCATCGAGCAATGAGCAAACTCAGGAACGGGCGCGCCCAGTGCCTCGTAGATATTAATCTGGCGCGGCGTGTTGTTAATGTGATCTTCGCCGCGGACAACTTGGGTGATCCCCATGTCCCAATCATCCACGACGACGCAGAAGTTGTAAGTTGGGCTGCCATCCGTTCGACGAATAATCAGATCGTCAAGCTCGCTGTTGGCAATCTCAATACGGCCGCGAATTTTATCGTCAAAAACAACCTTACCCTCTTTCGGGTTGCGGAAACGGATCACATGCGGGTCATCCGCCTTGGCTTGGCTGTTTGCTTCAACCACTTTGGGGTGATTAGCATCGTAACGTGCCTTTAAGCCATTCGCTTTTTGCTCTTCACGAATGGTGTCCAAAAGATCTTTGGGCGCATAACACTTGTAGGCTTTGTCTTCGGCCAGCAACTGATCGACTAATTCGTTATAACGATCAAAGCGCTTGGTTTGGTAGTACGGCCCTTCATCCCAATCAAGACCTAACCATTCCATGCCGGTTAAAATAGCATCAACCGCTTCTTGGGTTGAACGTTCGATATCAGTATCTTCAATTCGCAAGACAAATTGACCGCCTTGGCTGCGTGCTGCTAACCAAGAATACAGTGCGGTACGTGCACCGCCCACGTGCAAAAAGCCGGTTGGGCTGGGGGCAAAGCGGGTTTTGATAGTCATTAGGATCCCTATCCCAGTGCTGAGAATGATGAGTAACGGTTAGTTTACCAGTCCAGGTAAATTCCACAATCAGGCCATGTGCAGAGGCTGCACATGGCCATGTAAACTACTGGTTGATTAAGGCGATCATCGCGTCTTCGTCGAGGACTGTTACGCCAAGATCTTGTGCTTTCGTCAGTTTAGAGCCAGCCGCTTCACCGGCGATCAACATATCGGTTTTTGCCGAGACACTGCCGGTCACTTTCGCGCCCAGTGCCTGTAACGCCGTTTTGGCATCGGTGCGTGACATTTGCGATAGCGTACCGGTCAGCACAATGGTTTTCCCCGCCAGCGGTTGTGCCTGTTCGTCTGATGGCGCACTCACCGCTGGCCAGTGAATGCCGGTGTTGAGCAGCGCATCTAAAACCGCTTGGTTATGTGGCTCAGCAAAAAAGCGAACGATATGGCCCGCGACAATGGCGCCCACATCAGGCACCGCAATCAGTGCTTCTTCATCCGCTGCTCGCAGAGCGTCTAAGGTTTTAAAATGCAGGGCAAGATTTTGCGCAGTGGCTTCACCGACTTCTCGGATCCCAAGCGCATAGATAAAGCGTGATAACGTCGTCGCTTTGGCTTTGTCTAACGCATCAACCAAATTTTGCGCCGATTTCGGCCCCATTCGATCTAGTTGAGTCACACGCCCTGGGGTTAAAGTGAAGAGATCGGCAGGCGTTTCAATCAGCTCTTTTTCAATTAACTGCTCGACAATTTTATCGCCTAGGCCGTCAATATCCATTGCCTTGCGTGAGGCAAAGTGTTTGATCGCTTCTTTACGCTGAGCCAGACAAATAAGCCCGCCGGTGCAGCGTGCGACCGCTTCACCCTCAATGCGGGTCACGGCTGACTCACAGACCGGACAGGCGTCGGGAAACACAATCGGTTTCGCCTGCGCCGGACGCCGGCTTTCCACGACACCAACCACTTGTGGGATCACGTCACCCGCACGGCGAATGACCACAGTATCGCCAATGTGCACGCCTAAACGTTCTATTTCATCACCGTTATGTAAGGTCGCGTTGCTCACCGTCACGCCCCCGACAAAAACAGGTTCAAGCTTCGCCACTGGGGTGATAGCGCCCGTGCGGCCAACTTGAAATTCAACATCGTTGAGGCGGGTGATTTCTTCTTGTGCCGGAAATTTATAGGCAATCGCCCAGCGTGGTGCCCGTGCAACAAATCCGAGCGTTTCTTGGCTGGCTATCTTGTCCACTTTGATCACCACCCCATCAATTTCATAGGGCAGATCATCACGGCGGGCCAAAATATCTTGGTAGTAGGCTTTAACGCCCTCAAGCCCCGACACTTGTTTTACTTCTGGGCTCAGGGCAAGCCCCCATTTTTTAAGCCTATTTAAGCGCTCGCTCTGCCCTTCTCCGAACGGTGTCGACATCACGCCCACCGCATAGGCATAAAAGCTCAGCGGTCGATTGGCGGCGACTTTCGAGTCAAGTTGACGCAGGCTACCCGCCGCAGCGTTCCTTGGGTTAGCGAAGGTTTTATCGCCACGCTTTAACGCTGCCTCATTAAGCGCTTCAAAGCCTGCTTTCGGCATAAACACTTCGCCACGCACTTCTAAACGCTCAGGCCAATCCCCTGCTTGCAAGGTCAATGGGACATTGCGAATCGTTTTTACATTGTGAGTAATGTTCTCGCCCGTGGTCCCATCGCCTCGCGTCGCGGCCTGCACCAATACACCGTTTTCATAAATCAGGCTGACAGCCAAGCCATCAAGCTTTGGTTCACAGGTATAGGTGACGGGTTCAGTGTTACCGAGTCTGTCTTTGACTCGGCGCTCAAAATCGACGAGATCATCATCACTGAACGCGTTACCAAGCGACAACATCGCCAGCTCATGGGTAACGGTTTCAAAAGCGCTCAGTGGCGCGCCGCCTACACGCTGGCTAGGCGAATCAGCCGTCACCCATTCAGGATGCTCAGCTTCAATGGCCAGCAACGTTTGCATCAAACGATCGTATTCGGCATCGGGCAGCTCAGGACTGTCTTCAACGTAATAACGGTAGGCGTGATAGTTGAGCTGATGCTTAATGTCATCAAGTTGTTGTTTACTGTAAGCCATGGTTTGGTTCGTCGTATCAGCAGAGTTGCAGGCAAGTATATCGATAAATCGCCAACAGCGGGAGCCATGTCCCGCTGTCCGTCTAAGCAATCATCAATCGGTGTTAAGCGCGTTACGAGGCGTTGAAGGCTTTCACTCGCTCACGGTATTCATCAAGGCGTGATGGTGTCATCATTGAGCGGGCATCATCTAATACCAATCCACCCAACTCATCCGCAATTTGTTGTGCCGTTTGCAGCATCAATTTAAAGTTTTGCTCTGGCTCACCGTAGCAAGGTAGCGTCATAAAAAAGCTGATCCCTGGCGTTTCAAAGCTCTCTGAGTGACTCACATCAAAGGTGCCGGGCTTGACCATATTCGCGACGCTGAATAGAACCTTACCACTGCCAGATAAGTCTGAATGACGATGATAAATCCCCATATCACCAAAGCGCAGTCCATATTGCTCAAGGGTCGGAATTAAGTCCAAACCACTAAATACCGCATTATTATTGGCATGCACGTGTAAGACTAATACTTCGGTATCGTCGGGCTCATCGGCTTGGGTTGCCGTTTTTTCTGACCCACGCTCGTGGCTTTCATGCTCATCAACCTCAGCTTGAGTCGCCTCGTCGGTATGCATTGTTTCCGCTTCTGGTTGCGCGGAGGCGATATTGGCAGCTTCTGTCTCTCCTGTCTCGTCGCCATCATTGGAGGCAACCGACGCAGAGACAAAGCTAGGATCATCATCGGTTGCCGACATTGACGGGTAAAGCGTTTGTTCTGAGTCAGACGCCACCTGAGTGTCACCGGCAAATAGAGGATCAACATCAGGCTTGTCGCCGAAGCTGACAGCAGGCTCCTGACGCGCGGGCTTTTCATTGCCATGCTTAGTATTGCTGACCACTCTCACCGCACCAATACCGTCTTGGTCAAACTTTTGCGCGTCGTTATCGTCTTCCAGTTTTCCCAAGGGCTTTTCGCCGAACTTGGTCGTCTTTTCTTTCTTGTTTGTCCAGAGACCATGCAAAAGCAAAGCTGCAATTGCTAATGCTCCCAAAACAATCAGTACAAGGCGCAATTCCTGCATCATTGATTCTCAAATCTATCTATGTTCAGCGTTTTGATTAGCTTATGTCACAACGCCGACAGCTTTGCAAACGTTAGTGAAATCATAAGCGGGGCCCGATGGCTGACGCAATGCGTTAATGGTCAACTTAGTTAACTGTATCAAAAGTTGGGAAGAATTTAACGAATCGAGACACACAAATCCGTAAACTTTCCCATTATGGGGTCATTGTCATCACCATGGCTCCCCCCATACTATAACCGCAAACCGTCAGTCGACACCGTAAACCATCAAGGAGAAACAATGAACAACGCGACACGCCCTCGCCCTCAAAGCGGCGCGGGCTACCTTTTTCAGGGGTTTTCATTAATGATGGCACCCGGATTACGCCGCTTTGTGATCATTCCGATCCTCGTGAATGTGCTGCTACTCGGCGGGGCGTTTATCTATTTACTCTCACAATTTAGTGAATGGCTCGATCACTGGATGGCTATGCTACCTGAGTGGTTATCCTGGCTCTCGTTTGTGATTTGGCCTTTGGTCGTGATTGCGATTTTAGTGGTGTTCTCCTACGCATTCAGTACTCTCGCTAACTGGATTGCGGCGCCATTCAACGGCTTATTGTCTGAGCATCTGGAAGCGAAACTCACCGGTGCCCCCGCGCCCGACGATGGGGTAACGGGACTTATCAAGGATGTACCGCGTGTTATGAAGCGCGAGTGGCAAAAGCTAACCTATTACATACCCAAAGCACTCGGATTATTGTTATTGCTTTGGATCCCCGCCATTGGCCAAACCTTAGGCCCTGTGCTTTGGTTTTTATTTAGCGCTTGGATGATGTCCATTCAGTATTGCGACTACCCATTCGATAACCATAAGGTCGCTTTCCCAACCATGCGCGATACTCTCAAACAACAGCGAGGCACCTCGTTGAGCTTTGGCGCAGTCGTCATGTTGTTTACTATGACACCTTTACTGAATCTCATCGTCATGCCTGCCGCAGTATGTGGTGCAACCGCCATGTGGGTCGATCGCCATAAAGAGCAGTTGGGGCGTAATTAGCGCCCTTTACGCTTTCACACTCACAATAAGATATAACCAACCGATCCTTTCAAAAACAGGCATTAGCGATATGCTTGGAGCAGTGATTTAAATCGGTGTCATGAAGGAACGATACAATGGGCAAGATTTACGAAGACAATACGCAAACAATTGGCCATACCCCACTGGTACGCCTAAACCGTGTTGCTAAGCCGAATGTGTTAGCAAAAGTAGAAGCACGTAACCCAAGCTTTAGTGTGAAGTGCCGCATCGGTGCCAACATGATCTGGGATGCGGAAAAAAAAGGCACCCTGAAACCAGGCATTGAGCTGATTGAACCTACGAGTGGTAATACCGGGGTTGCGCTGGCTTATGTTGCCGCAGCGCGCGGGTATAAATTGACGCTTACCATGCCAGAGTCGATGAGCCTTGAGCGTCGTAAGCTACTTAAAGCGATGGGCGCGACATTGGTGCTCACCGAAGCGCCTAAAGGGATGAAAGGCGCAATTGCGAAAGCAGAGGAAATCATGGCGCAAGCGCCTGGTAAATATCTTATGCTCCAGCAGTTCGACAACCCAGCCAACCCAGAAATTCACGAAAAGACCACAGGCCCTGAGATCTGGGAAGATACTGACGGTGAAATCGATGTGTTTGTTGCCGGTGTCGGCACCGGGGGGACACTGACCGGTGTGAGCCGCTATATCAAAAACACGCAAGGGAAAGCCATTACCACCGTCGCAGTGGAGCCCGCGGAGTCACCCGTGATTGCTCAAACTATTGCTGGCCAAGACGTACAACCGGCCCCCCATAAAATTCAGGGCATCGGCGCCGGCTTTGTCCCAAAAAACTTGGATATTAAGTTAGTTGATCAGGTCGTTTCTGTGAGCTCAGATGAAGCGATTGCCATGGCACGCCGTTTGATGGAAGAAGAAGGTATCCTAGGTGGGATCTCATCAGGCGCAGCCGTTGTCGCCGCGAACAAAATTGCCGAGCTCCCCGAGTTTGCGAATAAGACGATTGTCACAATTTTACCAAGTGCCGCCGAGCGTTATCTCAGTTCGCCACTATTTGCTGGCATGTTCACTGAGCTGGAAACAGAGCAGTAACAGCAGGTTAGCAATCTTCAACTGGTTTCTTCCCACAACAAAGGCCCAAATTGGGCCTTTTTTGTTTGATTTTTATATTAAGCTTTAGTAAAACACAGCAACATTTTTATTTTCCGCATCAAAATAAAAGCCCTTGAGGCGAGTGAGTGGAAGGTCAAAAATGAGAGAAAGATGACATGAAATTGACATGGATTAAGCTATCTGGTCGATTTCTTGGTTAGGTTAGCGTCAACGGATAGCGAAATCGCCCGTTAGCGGTTAAGCTAATCTTATATTTAATACATAGATTTAAAAAAATACAGAAACGGGGTGAATCATGTATCAGAAGCAAGTTGAAATTAGTGCAGAAAACGGCCTACACACTCGTCCAGCGGCGCAGTTCGTCAAAGAAGCAAAAAGCTATGACGCTGACATCACTGTTGAGTCAAACGGTAAGAGCGCGAGCGCGAAAAGCCTATTTAAACTGCAAACCCTTGGCTTGACCAAAGGCACCAAGGTGACTATCTCTGCTGAAGGTGCGCAAGCACAACAAGCCGTTGATCACCTGGTAAAACTGATGGACGAGCTGGAGTAATCCGGCTCTTTTTCTATCGGTTTTAAGTTGGATAAACGTAAGGTAAAGCTATGATTTCAGGCATCCTGGCATCACCTGGTATTGCTTTTGGTAAAGCACTGCTGTTGCAAGAAGAAGACGTTGTCATCAATAAAGATAAGATTGATGCGTCTCGAATTGAAAAAGAAATTCAGCGCGTATTGGATGCTCGCGAACAGTCTAAGACGCAACTCGAAGCGATCAAAGACAAAGCAAGGGAAACCTTCGGCGAAGAGAAAGAAGCGATCTTCGAAGGTCACATCATGCTGCTAGAAGATGAAGAGCTGGAAGACGAGATTGTCAGCTTCATCAAATCTAACCATGCCACTGCAGATCACGCGATTTACGCTGTGATTGAAGAGCAGGCGGTGACGCTTGAATCTCTGGATGATGATTATCTGAAAGAGCGTGCGGCAGATATCCGTGATATTGGTTCTCGTTTTGTTAAAAACGCACTCGGCATCAACATGGTGTCTCTGAGCGCGATCAACGAAGAAGTGATCCTGGTTGCGAATGATCTGACGCCTTCAGAAACAGCACAGGTTGACCTGAATTATGTGCTCGGTTTTATCACCGATATCGGTGGTCGCACCTCGCACTCGTCGATCATGGCACGCTCGTTAGAGCTTCCAGCGATCGTGGGCACTAACAATGCCACCGCCAATGTTAAAAACGGTGACATGTTGGTGCTTGATGCGATTAACAACCAAATTGTCGTTAATCCTTCTGACGACGAGCTCAACAAGTTTAAAGCGATTCGTGATCAACACATCGCGGAAAAAGCCGAGCTCGCGAAGCTCAAAGACTTGCCTGCTATCACATTAGACGGCCACCAAGTCGAAGTGTGCGGCAACGTGGGCACAGTAAAAGACTGTGACGGTGTGAACCGTAACGGTGGTGAAGGTGTGGGTCTTTATCGCACTGAGTTCTTGTTCATGGACCGTGACTCGCTCCCCACTGAAGAAGAGCAATATCAAGCGTATAAGGCGGTCGCAAAAGCGATTGATGGTCACCCAGTGATCATTCGCACCATGGACATTGGCGGTGACAAAGATCTGCCTTATATGGATCTGCCTGAAGAAATGAACCCATTCTTGGGCTGGCGAGCCGTCCGTATCAGTCTTGACCGTCGCGAAATTCTCCGCGATCAGCTACGTGCGATTCTACGCGCATCGGCACACGGTAAAATTCGTGTCATGTTCCCGATGATTATTTCTGTCGAAGAAATCCGCGAGCTAAAAGAAGCGATTGAAACCTACAAAGCAGAGCTACGCCAAGAAGGCCTCGACTTTGATGCTGATCTTGAAATCGGCGTAATGGTTGAGACACCGGCCGCGGCTGCAATCGCTCACCACCTCGCGAAAGAAGTGGAATTTTTCAGCATCGGCACTAACGATTTGACCCAATACACCTTAGCGGTCGATCGTGGTAATGAGCTTATTTCGCACCTGTACAATCCACTGTCTCCTGCAGTACTAACGGTTATCAAGCAAGTGATTGATGCCTCACATGCTGAAGGAAAATGGACGGGGATGTGCGGAGAGCTTGCAGGTGATGAGAAAGCAACGTTACTATTGATGGGAATGGGTTTGGATGAGTTCAGCATGAGTGCCATTTCTATCCCTCGCATCAAGAAGATTATCCGTAATGCCAACTTTGCTGATGTGAAAGCGATGGCCGACACAGCGCTCACTTTGCCAACTGCGGCAGAAATCGAGGCCTATGTCGAAAAATTTATTGCGGAAAAAACCGCTTGCTAATATACAATCAGCAAAGAATTACTGCTTAGGAGCAACACTATGGGTCTGTTCGACAAACTGAAGAAGTTGGTGTCTGAAGACAGCAACGACGCTAGTGCTATTGAAATTATCGCCCCATTGTCGGGTGAGATCGTCAACATCGAAGACGTGCCTGACGTTGTGTTTGCTGAGAAAATCGTCGGTGATGGTGTTGCGATTAAGCCATCTGGTGACAAAATGGTAGCGCCAGTAAACGGCACTATCGGTAAGATTTTCGAAACCAACCACGCTTTCTCAATTGAGTCAGACGATGGCGTCGAGCTTTTTGTTCACTTTGGTATCGACACCGTCGAGCTGAAAGGCGAAGGCTTCAAGCGCATTGCCGAAGAAGGTCAAACGGTTAAAGCCGGTGATACCGTGATTGAATTTGATTTAGCGACACTCGAAGAGAAAGCGAAATCAACACTGACACCTGTTGTGATCTCGAATATGGATGAGATCAAAGAGTTGACCAAACTATCAGGTGCCGTCACTGTGGGTGAAACCCCAGTATTACGCGTCACCAAGTAATAAACCGTCTCTGGTTTAGACAAACGCAGCCAATTGGCTGCGTTTTTTTTAAGCCATCGCTCGGCCATCACTCGTAAACTGAAAAAAGAAGCGTTTGACGCGTCGGCTTCTTGCCCAATAAAGGCTTGCCCAAGCTAGCCAAAGGCCGTGTAAAGCAAGCAGCCAATCAAACTGCCCCCCAGTGACGATGAACGTTTGCCAGACTTGATAAGCTTCCCATAGCCATAATAGCCAAACCCACCAATAGCCAATGTGCCAGTGTTGTCTTAGCCATTCAGGCGCTCTGTCGCAGTTACCGACTAATAACAACAACCCGAGCGGCACCACGCCAATTGCCAAGCTTATATAAAACGCCGATAACTCAGGATAAACCAGCGCGAGCAACTCACTACCCTGCTCTCGACTCACGCCAGCCATTGCCAATAGCCACCACGCGCGGCTTAATAACAGTAAACACAACACGGCAATCTGCGGTGCCTTGATATACCCTTTGTCGTCAAAGTGATGAAATGTATCCATAAGCTTATTGATTGAGAAGTCACATATTTACCATGGCGACATGCAATAAAAACTGCAAGCCTAAAAGTAAAATTTGTTATCCTTGGCTGGAGTTATTTATTAAGCGTTACATGGAGCCCTTATGGCCAAAGCCAAAGCCAACGCGACGATTTCGCCAGAAACGCAACAAGACGCCATGCGCGTTGCGAAAGCCACGCAAAAACCGGGACAAACAAAAGCGCAGACCAAACTGATTGCACAAGGGATTGAAAAAGGGATTGCCCAATATAAAAAGGAACAAAAAGCAAAAGCACGCGAGCAGGATAAAGCACGAAAAAAACAACAAAATAAACCATCAAGCGCCGCGCCTGTAAAAGCATCTCAAGCCCCGGTCGATGATCTTACCCCCGCTGAACCTGGGTTAGATAAAAGCTACAGCAGTCTCCCATGGCTTTTACTTGTGATAAGCTGGATAGGGTTCATTGGCTATATATTGGTGAGGGCGTAATGTGGAAGCGACTGATAACGGTTATAGGGATCATCACTTTGGCTGGCTGCAACAAAGGAGAAACGATGGCTAAACATCCGCCAGTGACGGCCTGTGGCGATAGTCCCAACTGTGTGTCCACGGCAGATACCCGAGAAAAATTCCAGCTGGCACCGCTTTATATCGCCAACGACAACGTGACGTTTTCAGCCATTGTCGCGCATATCGCCGCCATGCCGCGTGCTGAGGTCGTCACCTCGCAAGATAATTACGCACACTTACGCTTCACCACTAAGGTGCTGCGCTTTGTGGATGATGTTGAAGTCTCGCTTGAGGGCAACCAACTCGCCCTTCGCTCCGCATCTCGGATTGGCTACTATGACTTTGGCGCCAACCGTCAACGTGCCGAGGTCATTCGCCAACGTTTAACCGACGCTGAGCTTATCACGCCTTAAGCGAGCAGCTAGTTGATATAAGAGCGAATATCGCGCTTTTTATCTTCGACCCAATCACGGCGGAACGGTCCCCAGTCTTTAAGCTGGTAGTAACCATCGTTATGACGCTTTCCATCTTGGATAAAAGTCATATCAATACCGAGCCCAGACAGTGATTTCAATACATCTTGGATCGTACGACGAGGCCAGCCTGTCGCCTCGATAAGGCGTGGCACATTTGGGCGTTCCATTTCTTCTACCAACACGGCAAGATAGAGACGCCGGGCGAATACCGGGTTTAGTTCCATATGAACCTCCAACAGTTACGAATGTTCCCATTATTCATGCCGCCTGCGAAGAGGCTTTGCGTTTGATCAAAAGGCCATCAAATCGACGTGCTGCAGACTCATTTAGTGGCACATTTCACACGCTTCATCCCTTATCGCATCGCCAAACGGCCCCTTCCCCACTATTGCGTTCAATGTTGAGCGATGTCACTCTTAATTGTCCGTAAATAATGATGATAACGACCATGACAACTGTATTTGGCATTAAAAACTGCGACACCCTAAAAAAAGCCCTTAAATGGTTGGATAACCAAGGCATTAACTATCAGTATCACGATTACCGCAAGACGGGGTTAGATGCCGAGATGTTACAGACCTTTGTTGCCGAATTAGGGTGGGAGCCTTTGATTAACAAGCGTGGCACCACTTATCGCCAGCTAAGTGACGAACAAAAAGCCAGCTTAGACCAACCCCGTGCGATTGCGATCATGTTAGACAATCCAGCGATCATTAAACGCCCTTTACTCGTACACGAAGGGAAGTACTATCTTGGCTTTAAAGAGAGCCAATACGCTGAGATTTTCGCGTAATGTAAGCACTTATTTACTGTTGCTGTAAGGAAACTCCAATGACTGATACTGCTACGCTGGCTTTGGCAAAAGACTTGATCAATCGTGAGTCGGTCACACCGGAAGACGCGGGTTGCCAAGCTCAAATGATTGCTCGATTAGAAGCCCTGGGCTTTACGATTGAAACCATGGTGTTTGACGATACCACCAACCTTTGGGCGCGACGGGGCACTGATGGGCCGCTCTTCACGTTTGCGGGCCACACCGATGTCGTCCCCGCTGGCCCGCGCGATCAATGGCATACGCCGCCATTTGAAGCCACTGTCATTGACGATCACCTTCATGGACGTGGCGCCGCGGACATGAAGGGCTCACTCGCCGCCATGGTTGTGGCTGTTGAGCGCTTTATTGCCGAGCATCCAGACCACTCGGGTTCACTCGCGTTTCTGATCACGTCGGATGAAGAAGGACCCTTTATAAATGGCACCACCCGTGTCGTCGATACGCTGATGGCTCGAAATGAGAAAATCGACATGTGTATTGTCGGTGAACCCTCAAGTACGAATCACGTCGGTGATGTGGTCAAAAACGGTCGTCGCGGATCCATCACTGGCGATTTGTACGTTAAAGGAGTACAAGGCCATGTCGCCTATCCGCACCTTGCAAGTAATCCTGTCCATCAGGCCATGCCAGCGCTAACAGAGTTAGTGCAAACAGTGTGGGATAATGGCAATGCTTTTTTTCCACCGACAAGCTTTCAAATCCCAAATATTGAGGCAGGTACCGGCGCAGCCAATGTGGTCCCGGGTGAGTGTCATGCGCAATTTAACTTCCGCTTTAGTACCGAGCTAGATAGTGAAACCATCAAACAGCGAGTTTATTCTATTTTGGACGCGCACGGGCTCGACTACACCTTAGAATGGACCCACAGTGGTGACCCGTTTTTGACCGATGAAGGTACCTTGCTTGATGCAGTTGTGGCCGCGGTTGAAGAGGTGAATCATCAAACGCCGCAATTACTGACAACCGGTGGCACCTCCGATGGTCGTTTTATCGCCCAGATGGGCGCTCAAGTGATTGAGCTGGGTCCGGTCAATGCCACGATTCATAAGGTCAATGAGTGTGTGAGTATTCCTGACTTGGAAAAGCTGACCGACATGTACCAAAAAGTGCTGGAAAAGGCGCTACCGTGAGCCTACGCGCAGCACAGTTGACTGGGCAAGACGCTTCAGCCCTTCAACCAATGAACGCGCAACCTGGGGCGCCCTGTTTGCATCAGGATGTGTTATCTGACGTCGCCGCCTTACAACAGGCAGCGAGTCGTGCTGGGTTCGCGTTGAGAGTCGCCAGTGGTTATCGCGCTTTTGAACGCCAGTTGGCGATCTGGAATGGTAAATTTAACGGCGATCTGCCTGTCCTTGATGCTCACAGCCAACCTATGGATATAACCCGCTTATCAGACAAGGAACGGGTGCACGCGATCTTGCGCTGGTCGGCGTTACCCGGCGCCAGTCGACATCATTGGGGAACAGACATGGATGTGTACGATAAGCAGTCTCTTATCCCTGATCAGCCGCTGGCTTTAACGCCCCCCGAATACGACAGCGGCCCGCAAGCGGCCTTTTCTTCTTGGCTACATGCCAATGTATCAGCATTTGGTTTCTTTCTTCCTTATGCGAGATACCAAGGCGGGGTTGCCAGAGAGCCATGGCACATCAGCCATATTGCCACCAGTGCGTCAATGTTATCCGCTTTCTCTCAGGATATGCTCGCGGCTGCGATCACCCATGCGCCGATTTGTGGGAAAGACGCTATCCTCGGCCAATTAGATTGGATATATTCAACTTACGTCACCAACTTATGCGAGGTGGAAAGATGGAATGGCTAACCAATCCTTATGTGATTATTACCATTGTGGTCGCCGTGGTCGTGAGTAACATCATGGCGCTCAAATACACCGCCAACGCCAAGTTTGGGCTTAAATACAAAGACAAGCCTGATAAGCATCAACGTTCAGCGTCTGACGGTGACGCAAACGATAATACCGACCTCCCTACTGATAAGAGCGACGATAAAAAATAGCGCCATATCCATGGCGCTATTTTATTTACACGGTGCTATTGTCTTCACACGCGACGCAATCGTTTGCTTTTTAAGCCCAAAAATTATAGGGCTAAGCCGATACGCTTTGCTACTTCGATATAAGCTTCTACCACACCACCTAGACCTTGGCGGAAGCGATCTTTATCCAATTTTTCTCGCGTGTTGGCATCCCACAAACGACAGCCATCTGGGCTAAACTCATCGCCAAGGACAATATTACCGTTGACGTCGACGCCAAACTCCAGCTTGTAGTCCACCAGCAATAAGTCACCCTCAGCAAACAGCGCCTTAAGCACATCGTTAACCTGATACGTCAGCGACTTCATGGTCGCTAATTGGGCTTGGCTCGCGAACCCTAAGGACTCACACAGTGATTCATTGACCATAGGATCATGCAGCGCATCGTTTTTTAAAAACAACTCAAAAGTGGGTGGAGTGAGTGCTGTGCCCTGTTCTACGCCCAGTCGGCGACAAAGTGAGCCCGCGGCAATGTTTCTTACCACACACTCAACCGGGATCATATCGAGCTTTTTCACCACGCAGTCGGTATCGGACAACAGTTGGTCCATTTGGGTGGGAATACCTGCCTGCTCAAGCTTTTGCATGATGAAGTGATTGAACTTGTTATTCACTTCGCCTTTTCGCTCAAGTTGCTCAACACGCTCACCATCAAACGCAGAGGTGTCATTGCGAAAGTGCAGAACAAAGCGGTTTTCATCATCGGTTGCATAAACAGATTTTGCCTTACCGCGATACAACTCAGCACGTTTTTCCATTACCTATTCTCTCCATTAGGCGCTAAAAAATAAGGGACGCTGTCTGGCGTCCCTATAAGATTACTGCGATGTGACCTGGCTAAGCTGCGCAATGGCCGCTTTCAGCGCTGGGCTAAGCGCTTCTAACGTTGCTTTTTTAACCGGCTTTCCATCACTGTCGGTCACATTGATTGAGGTGCGGTTGCCTAAATCCCCTAACAATAGTGTGTAGCTATTGTCCGGCAGCGAGATAGGTTCAACCCCAAGGGCTTGCCAACGCTCATCATTCGGCGCAACGTGACGCGTTTTCACCGTACCTTGCGATTGGTTGCGGCTTTCTACCGTAAATCCGAGCGGTTTAATCATCTCAGGAAGTTTTTCCCATACGACATCATACGGAGCACGCGCAATAATCACTGGCAAGCCACTTCGATCAGTACCAAAACTCATCGGAATATCTGACTGACGTTGCGCAGCTAAACGGCGCGCCTCTGCACGTAGTGCTGCATCATGGCTCACCGTAATCAGATTGGTCATTAAGGTGTTATAGCGTTCCTGCTCTGCCGGCGTCAAAGGTTCATCACTGGCCTTGGCGCGTGAATCAATCATATTGACGCCCAGTGCAAATCGCCGCCCTTGTTCGAGTCGTGATAGGCGGAACCGAGCCTGATGAGCACTGTCTTCTTTTTCCCAAGCGATCCAGCCGGTGTCAATTTGATCTGCGGCTTGTGTCTCAACAGGAATGGTCTTATCGTTCGCCAGACGTTCAACGGTTTCCCATAATTGGGTAAGCTGCTGCTCATTGGCAACCGCGACGGTTATTCCACGACTGTCACGCTCAATACGCGCCCCTGGCACTAAATCAAGCACTTGACGCGGCGGACGAATATCGACATTTTTGCCGATTTCGCCCTTAAAGTCTTGCTCAGGGATCTGATAATTGGTGGAAAAGTAAGGCGCTTGATCCGGCAAGGTTTGCCACTGCGACAGCGGGGTCGTTTGCAAGTAGCTAAAATCATCTTTGGCTTGACGGCGTTGCTCGGCGCCACCACTACAGGCCACCAGCCCGGTGACCATGATGGCACAAAGGCCGAGCTTAAATACTGGTTTCATTGACACTCCAACGGCTTAAACAACACCCGCAACCTGCATGGCCTCTCGGACATCGGGACGCAAATGCTCGCTTAATTCGGTTAATGGCAGACGAAGATGGCCATCCGCAATCAATCCCATTTCTCGGACTGCCCACTTCACAGGGATCGGATTGGCTTCGTCAAAAAGGTGACGATGTAAAGGGATCAGCGTCTCGTTGATTGCATGCGCTTGGTCTGCTTCACCGGCGCGCGCCAATTGAATCATTTTGGCCATTGCCGCAGCGGCAACATTGTTAGTGACCGAAATCACGCCATGTCCACCAGCAAGGACAAAATCTAGCCCTGTTAAATCATCACCACTAAATAAGAGGAAGTCATCGCCACAAAGTTCCCGATGAATGGCAACACGACTGACATCGGCAGTGGCATCTTTTAGGCCGATAATATTGTCAAAGGTCGCTAAGCGCGCCACCGTTTCAGGCTGAATATCTACGGCGGTACGACCAGGGACATTATAGAGAATCTGAGGTAAGTCGGTCGCTTCGGCAATGGCTTTATAATGCTGGAATAAGCCTTCTTGCGTCGGCTTGTTGTAATAAGGGGTCACACTCAAACAAGCGGCTACGCCCGACCCGGCAAACATTTTACTGAAAGTGATCGCTTCGTGGGTGGCATTTGCCCCCGTACCTGCAATAACGGGAATCCGTCCATCCGCAAATTCCAAGGTCTTTAGGACCACTTTAATGTGCTCATCCACGGTTACTGTCGACGACTCACCCGTTGTGCCCACTGCGACAATCGCATCTGTGCCCGCTTGGATATGAAACTCGACCAGTTTTTTCAGGCTAACGTAATCCACCTCGCCATGTGCATCCATTGGTGTGACGAGCGCCACTATGCTTCCAGAAACCATGTTCGTCTCCCTTATTGGTGATGCTTGCAATGTTACTTTTGGCGCTGGGTAAACACAAGAATAACCCTGCGCGCTGGCGTGTCTTATTCGACATTTCTTACCGCTACATTCAAGTTTGCGATTTTATCATTGAATCAGCGTCTCGTTAGCGTCAATAAAAGGTCAAACACTGTCAAGAGCGTGATCGTAATATCAAAAACTTGCGTAATCTCGAACACCCTCTATCATCGTCAATTCGGTTTACCGACAAAAAAGGAAACGCAGCGCATGCAAACATTAACGGAAGGCGCTCTAGCGCCCGATTTTTCATTGCAAGATCAAAATGGCGACACCGTCACGCTTAGCCAGTTTCAAGGCGAAAAACGCGTCCTCGTGTATTTTTACCCCAAAGCAATGACACCAGGCTGCACCACACAAGCCTGCTCTTTGCGTGATACTAAGGCCGAGCTCGACGCGCTGGATACCGTGGTGTTAGGTATCAGCCCGGATCCCGTCAAAAAGATCGCCCGCTTTGTCGCGCGCGATGAACTCAATTTCACCCTACTGAGCGACGAAGATCATGCGGTTGCGGATGCATTTGGCGTCTGGGGACCCAAGAAGTTCATGGGGAAAGAATATGACGGCATTCATCGCCTCAGCTTTTTGGTCGGCAAAGATGGCAAAATTGAACATGTGTTCAATAAGTTTAAGACCAAAGATCATCACCAAGTGGTATTGGACTTCCTGAACCAAGCCTAGGACGGCGCCTTATCCTGCCTGTTAACAAAAAAGCGCACGATGAATCGTGCGCTTTTTTCAAACGATGACCATGGGTTCACTCAGCCCACAGGCTTTGCCAATGCTTCTGGATAACCACGCTGTACCGCAAATTCACACGCAGCGCTGATAATCTTAGCGGTCGACGGGCGCGTCATGACGTAATGAGAGGTTGGCGAAATCCAGCCGGCATCTTCAAATTGCGTCAGGACTTTGTTTATCGCCGTCAGCGCCGAGGAGGCTTTCACGATTTCCATCCGCGCGTAGCGCTCACCATCGAAAGACACATCCGACGCCCTCAGCGACGGATCCTCACCGGGGATTTGTTGCGCGCCACACAAGGGTTTTCCTCCGACTTCGGCCTGCTTAAACTCAGGCAGCCATTGAGCAAAATGTTCGATGGCCCGGTCCGTGCGCTGGCACACTTGATCCCAGTCCCAACCTTGATCGATGTTTTTAACATAGCGCGCGTCGACATTCGGTTGCGCCGATTGCACTGAGCTTTTCACCAAGCCACGTTCAAAGAGGGTCACGTCTTGCGTCATGCCGTGCAGTTGAAAGAAACCATCAGGATAAGGCGTCAGTTGTGCCATACCTTGTGGCGTGCCTCGCTGGCCATGAACAATAATTTCTGGCCATTGGTACGCCGTCGACGTCCAGTGGGCGACGTACGCTGCCTTGTACTCAACCAGACGCTGACGCCCGAAGCCCGCCATATCGTCAATGGTCCCGGTGCGAAATCCCGCCGCATTAATCAGATAGTCAACCTCAGTGGTGTGCGATTGGCCTGCCTTATCTTGATACGTCACTTGCCAACCCGACGCTGTCTGCTGTGTATCCACGACCTTATGATTAAAGTTGAGTTGGCAATGCGGCACGTCGGCAAGCGTTAATTGCGCTTCAGCGGCGAGGCGAAATACACTCAGCCCGTATTCTTGCACCAATACCAACGGATACTTCATCGCACTTAGGTCCAGCGACTGCGCAACCGGCCACATCCACTGATCAGCCGAATCGGTTATACTGCGATAATCTTTTGCTTTCAGCGCTTCAAGGTCTGATTGCTGATACAGGCGGAAATAATCAGCAGGTTCGCCCATCACTTTGTTGGCGCTATCAAGCTCGACCAATTGCGCATAACGCTCGCGCAAGGTTTCCAATCGTGCAATCACACTGTCTAACGATCCTGGGTCTTGCTCTGGCACCGCCAACACCGTTGGGCGGCGATTCACAGAGTGCGGATACATGCGTACGGTCGCAACGGACTGGTCCAGTAAGGTTAAGCACTGATCGAGCGAGATTTCTCGATACAAATTGCCGCCCGCATGAAGATGACAGATAGGTGGGCCACTGACTAGCCCGGTTCCCGCTTCAAACACTTGGGTATCAATACCACGTTCAGCCAGTCGCATGGCCGCTGTCGTGCCCGCCACGCCGCCACCGATCACAGCGACGCGGAACCCCTCTAAATGCGTATGTTCTTGCCTGTTTTGTACCATGCCAACCCTGTTTTTCATTACTACTTCTGTGGGCCAAACTGATCACGGTAAAGCCTGTGCTCGTGCCGCTCAGCTCCTTTATTTAGGAGCCTGAAAACAAGATGGATCACTCTACGTCTTTTTTGGATCATCATCGAGCTCAATTTCAGGTAATGCTTGCCATACCGCTTTCACTAACGTCGCCAATGGAATGGCAAAAAATACCCCCCAAAAGCCCCAGAGTCCACCGAAAACCAGTACGGCTATGATGAGTGCCACCGGGTGTAAATTGACCGCTTCCGAGAAAAGCACCGGCACAAGGACGTTACCGTCAAGGGTTTGAATCACGCCGTAAGCAATCATCACATACCAAAACCCGGGCTCAAGTCCCCATTGGAAAAGGGCCACGATCGCTATCGGCACCGTCACAATGGCCGCCCCGATATAGGGGACAAGGACAGAAAAGCCGGTGGCGACACTTAGCAACACGGCATAGCGGAGATCGAGTAACATGAAAGTCAGATAGCTGGTGATACCAACAATAATAATCTCGGTCACTTTCCCGCGAATGTAATTCGATATCTGTTGGTTCATCTCATGACCAACCCGAGAGGCAAGGCGGCGATTACGCGGCAATAATCCTTTAAACATCGCCAACATTTGCGTTTTATCTTTCAGTAAGAAGAAAACCAAGAGCGGGACCAAAATCAAATAGACCGCTAGCGCCACGATGTTCACCAGCGATGATAACGATCCCCTTACCAAGGTTTCCCCGATGTTGAGGACTTTAAACTGCAAGGCATCGACCAGTGTGTTCACCATATGCGGATTAATTAATCCTGGATAGCGCTCGGGTAAGCTCATCATCAGCATCTGCATGTTATTAAACATGTTCGGCACATCGGCCACCAGGCTTATCCCTTGATTCCAAATCGTCGGTACCAAGCCAAACAACGCCATGAATGTGAAGCTGGCAAACAAGGCGATCACCACCAAAACCGATAACGTGCGAGGCAGCCCCAGTCGACTAAGACGATTGACTGGCCAATCGAGTAAATACGCCATGACAATGGCCACGAGTAAAGGCGCCAATAAGTTGCCGAAAAAATAGATGGTGACAAAACCGACCAAAAGAATCAGCACTAGGCTGACCGCATGTGGGTCGGAAAAGCGTCGCCGATACCAGCGATGTAGCAATTCAAACATATCAGGCTCGTTATTGTTTTGTGACGTGTAAACGCGAGGCTGGCGTATCTAACCAAGCAATGGTAAATCCTTCACGAGTAAAGTAGGTTGGAATATCGTTTTTCGCGCCTTGATCGCCCAGTAAAATCACTAACTGCTCGCCGGCACGCAACGACGCTGCTGCACGCTTGGCGAGTAGCAGGGCCATTGGGCAAACATGTGCTCGTAAATCAAGAGTTTGACATTCCATTCTGTCTCACCGGTCGGTATTATCGTTGGTATTGTAATGGACATTAGATAGAACGCCAACGAAACCCAGACAGGTTTTATCGGTCTGTACTTAAGTACACTTGCGTATTTTAAAAGGTAATGACACTTATGCCGCCACGTGCATCTTGCTCTTGGAAAGGAAAAACGGCTCGCCGCCTCGTCGCCTATGCGCTTGCAGGGACACTGGTCAGTGCGCCTGTGTCAGCAAACGTCGAGTCATATCAAAGTGACTTGCCTAACATTGGCACCGCTGCCGCGAGTACGCTGTCGGTGGCAAAAGAAAAAGAGTTTGGTGATGCTTATATGCGAATGCTACGAGCCAGCAAACCCATTATTGATGATCCTTTACTCAGTGAATATGTTAACGCCCTCGGGCATCGGTTGGTGGCGAACGCCAACGATGTCCGCACGCCCTTCCAATTTATTTTGATTGATAATCAAGCGATCAATGCGTTTGCCTTTTTTGGCGGGTATGTAGCCATGCATTCTGGGCTTTTCCTGCATGCCAAGACAGAAAGCGAACTGGCATCTGTGATGGCGCACGAAATCGCGCACGTAACCCAACGCCACCTTGCGCGCAGCATGGAAGCGCAGGCACAAACCTCGCCGCTAACGGTTGCCGCTTTAGTCGGCTCTTTAATGCTCGCGATTGCAGCGCCTGAAGCAGGGATTGCCGCAGCTCATGCAGCAACGGCGGGGAGTATGCAAAGCCAAATAAACTTTACCCGCCGTAACGAAGAAGAGGCCGACCGCGTCGGAATTGAAACCCTCGCTCGCGCGGATTTCGATGTTGAGGCGATGCCACGCTTTTTCTCTCGGTTAGCCGATGAGTACCGCTACGCCAGTCAAATGCCGGAGTATTTCAGCACTCACCCATTACCCGCGTCTCGGATCACAGATTCACGCGCGCGGGCGCGTCAGTATCCTCAAAAAAGCGTGCCCGACTCTCCCGATTACCAACTCGCACGAGCGCGTATCGTTGCACGATATAGCGGTATCGCTGATCGCTCCGCCATGGACTGGTTTGAACGGCGTCATAAAGCAGCATCGCCAGCGGAAAAACATAGCCTTGATTACGGCATGGCGCTGTTGGATATTGATGCAAGGCGCTATCAACAAGCGCGTGAGAAGCTGGCGCCCCTCATTAAAGCTCAACCCAATAATCGTTTTTATATTGACGCGATGACCGACTTAGAGATTGGCGAAAAGCAGTATGACAGCGCCTTATCCCGCCTGAATCAAGCCTTGAACCAGCAGCCTAACAATCGCGTATTGTTGCTTAATCACGCTTACACCTTGGTAAAAGCCAAGCGTGGCGGTGAAGCGATCAAGGCATTAGAGCGCTACACCCACCAGCATGCCGATGACAGCAACGGATGGTTTTTGTTACAACAAGCGTACGAAAGCACTGGCACACACCGTGACGGTGAATTAGCTGCTCAAGGAGAGCGTTACGCGCTGCGCGGTCAATGGAGCAAAGCCATTCGTAACTACACCCAAGCCGCTCAACTGGCTGAGTTAGGCAGCTTGGCACAAGCACGTTATGATGCGCGTATCGATCAATTACGCCATCAGCAGGCACGCTTTAAAGCGCTCAGTGATCGTTAACTCAACTTAAAAAGGATAGATGTTGTGAGCCCCATTACTCTGTACCACAATCCACGTTGCTCAAAAAGTCGAGAAACCCTCAAGCTGCTTGAGTCAAAGGGCGTCACGCCGACAATCGTTAAATATTTAGAGACGCCATTATCTGCCGATACGCTCCGTGAGTTAAAGCGACAGCTGGGCATGGCATCATTTCGCGACATGATGCGCACCAAAGAAGCGGATTACAAGGCAGCCAATTTGGGCGATGCTTCGGTGGAAGAAGCGCAATTGTTGGAGGCAATGGTTAATCACCCAAAACTGATTGAACGTCCCATTGCCGTTCAAGGCGACAAAGCGGTCATCGGCCGCCCACCCGAAAATGTATTGGTATTCGTTCAATGACACAAGTTCTCGTGCTTTATTACAGCCGTTCAGGTAATACACGTAAGCTTGCTCAACAAGTTGCACGCGGTATTGAAGCGCAAGGCGTTGAGGCGGTGTTACGAACGGTGCCCGAGCTGCCTGCTTATGCCGATGGCAAAATACCGGACGTCTCGCCAAACGATCCCTTTGTCACCCGTCAGGATCTATTAGATTGCCATGGCCTCGCGCTCGGCAGTCCGGTACGTTTTGGCAACATGGCCGCGCCATTGAAGCAATTTATCGATAGTACCAGTGGCGAATGGTTATCGGGTGCCTTAATTGATAAACCCGCCGCGGTCTTTGGCGCCGGATCAATGCTTCATGGTGGCCAAGAAACCACGCTGCTCACGATGACCATCCCCTTACTTCATCATGGTATGATGTTAGTCGGTGTTCCACACAGCGAGCGTGCGCTTCATACAACGGAAGGCGGCGGTTCCCCTTACGGTGCATCCAGTGTTGCGGAGCCACATCACCCTTTAATGGCCGACGAAAAGCAAATCGCAAAAACATTAGGCCAACGCTTAGCGCGTTTTGCCCACACTTTTTACCACCACCTAAGATAAAAGGACAGAATCGTGACAGATCCTCGGCTCGCCTTCATGCGCAAATTGTCTTTGCTGAGTAACCTTGGCCTCATTGCTTGGGTGGTCGCGTGGCATGCTTACTTATCGCCCCATCCTCACTTGAATGCATGGGCGGTGACCATTGGCTGGACAATCCCTTTACTGCTCCCTTTACCTGGGATCATCAAAGGCAAAGCGTTTACCCATGCATGGGCCAACTTTATTTTGATGTTCTATTTTTTACACGCCCTTACCATTCTCTATGTCGATGAAGGCGAACGGTGGATGGCTGCTGCAGAGCTCGTCTTCGTCACCGCTGCATTTGCTTGTAATATTGTCTTTGCCCGTTGGATGGGGCAATCACAAGGCCTAAAGCTGCCACGGCTTTCTCAAGTCGAAAAAGAAGAACGCCAGCGCTTTGAAGGTCGCGACGACGCCTCTTAGGCACCTTTGGCCACGGATAGACCGACCCGCGCTTTAAAACCAAATGCAAAAGCCAAGCTCTAAAACTTGGCTTACACCGGGTAAGGGCGGCGAGAAAAGTAGCGATGACCACATTGCGTACACGGTGCAATCACATCGACCCGGCTGTGCCGCGTTTGATGATGGCACTGTTCACATTGCAACACGCCCAGTCCGACAATTTCACCCGCTTCATAAACGCCATGATGCTGAAGATCATCGAACACTTCACGCCACTCTAGCTGCGTACGGTCGGTGATCTCTGCCAATTGCTCCCAAATCGAGTTAGCAATCAGATCGTTAAACACCTGACTATCAATCTCTTCGGTTTGAGATTTATCGTACTGTTCACCGAACGCTTTCACATCACGTTTAAAGTATGCTTCGATCAAGGCCCATTCATCTTTGGTCAGATCGGCCGCGGCTTTGAGGTATTGATCAGACAAGGTCACCCAATGAGACAGTGCCTCGGGGCTGTTTTCTAACGCCTCTTTTACCCGCTCGATGATACTTTGTTGGGGTTCTTTCTCTTTATTCATGGTCCTGTCCTGATTCAAGTGTTGTTGCGGTCTCTGCCTTTCGTTATTCTATGCTGATATTTCTCTTTCAGGTTTTACCTTTCTCACAGAATCTCGGAAGCCATCGATGCAAGAACAATATAGCCCGCAAGATATTGAACAAAAAGTTCAAGCCCATTGGGATGACAATAAAACCTTTGTGGTCCATGAAGACCCTAACAAAGAAAAATTCTACTGTCTTTCTATGTTTCCTTACCCAAGTGGCCGACTGCACATGGGGCATGTCCGTAACTACACCATCGGTGATGTCATTTCCCGTTATCAGCGACTGCAAGGCAAGAATGTCATGCAGCCGATTGGTTGGGATGCGTTTGGCCTTCCTGCCGAAGGCGCTGCGATCAAAAACAAAACCGCGCCCGCGCCTTGGACTTACGAAAACATTGATTACATGAAAGGCCAGCTAAAAATGCTGGGCTTTGGCTACGACTGGAGCCGTGAAGTCGCCACCTGTAGTCCCGATTACTACCGCTGGGAGCAAGGCTTCTTTACCACGCTCTACAACAAGGGGCTGGTTTATAAAAAGACCTCATCAGTGAACTGGTGTCCCAACGATCAGACCGTGCTCGCCAATGAGCAAGTTCACGAAGGTTGCTGCTGGCGCTGCGATACGCCGGTTGAGCAAAAAGAAATCCCGCAGTGGTTTATTAAAATCACCGATTACGCAGAAGAGCTGCTGCAAGACATCGACAAACTGGACGGCTGGCCAGACATGGTAAAAACCATGCAGCGTAACTGGATTGGTCGCTCAGAAGGTGTTGAGCTGACGTTTGATGTTGAAGGCGATCACCCCGCACTCGACGTCTACACCACGCGTCCAGATACGCTGATGGGCGTCACTTACGTGGGGATTGCCGCCGGTCACCCCCTCGCGGAGGCTGCAGCCAAAGACAACCCTGCCCTCGCTGAATTCGTACAAGAGTGCCGTAACACCAAAGTTGCCGAAGCCGAGCTGGCGACCATGGAGAAAAAAGGCATGGCGACCGGTTTGTATGCCACGCACCCATTGAACGGGCGTCGTGTCCCTATCTTTGTCGCTAACTTTGTATTGATGGATTACGGCACTGGCGCCGTGATGGCGGTGCCTGCTCACGACCAACGCGACTTCGAATTTGCTCATAAGTACGCGCTGGATATCGAGCCGGTGATCCTCGATGAAAACGGCCATGCGCCCGATTTGTCAGAGCAAGCGTATACCGAAAAAGGTAAGCTGTTTAACTCGGGTGAGTTTGACGGGTTAGATTTTAACGCGGCCTTCGATGCGATTGCGAGCAAGCTTGAATCGCTAGGTAAAGGCAAGAAAACGGTTAATTTCCGTTTACGTGATTGGGGCGTCTCTCGTCAGCGTTATTGGGGTGCACCAATTCCGATGCTGAATACCGAAGACGGTGAGGTCGTGCCCGTCCCAGCTGAGCAGCTGCCCGTCATCCTGCCAGAAGATGTGGTGATGGATGGTGTACAAAGCCCTATCAAAGCTGACAAGCAATGGGCACAAACGCAATATCAAGGTAAGCCAGCGCTGCGTGAAACCGACACTTTCGATACCTTTATGGAGTCGTCGTGGTACTACGCACGTTATTGCTCACCGCAAGCGGATCAAATGCTCGACCCAAGCGCCGCCAATTATTGGCTACCGGTCGATCAGTATATAGGTGGCATTGAGCACGCTTGTATGCACCTGTTGTATTCGCGCTTTTTCCATAAACTATTGCGCGATGAAAATATGGTCGATAGCGACGAGCCATTCAAGCAGTTACTCTGTCAGGGTATGGTGCTCGCCGATGCATTTTATTACACCGACGAAAAAGGGGTACGTGTTTGGGTCTCGCCGACTGATGTGACCGTTGAGCGGGACACCAAAGGGCAAATTATTCATGCGGTCGATAGCGAAGGCAATGCGGTTTCTCACGCTGGCATGACTAAGATGTCAAAGTCGAAGAACAACGGCATTGATCCCCAATTAATGGTGGAAAAATACGGTGCCGATACCATGCGTCTCTTTATGATGTTTGCCGCACCGGCGGACATGACGTTGGAATGGCAAGAGTCTGGCGTGGAAGGTTCACACCGTTTCTTACGCCGTGTTTGGAAGCTGGTCTATGAGCATACCCACAAAGGCGACATTACTGCGCTGGCAGTCGATACGCTCAATAATGATCAAAAAGCCTTGCGCCGTGATGTGCACAAAGCCATCGCCAAAGTCAGTGATGACATGGGCCGTCGTCAGACGTTCAATACCGCCATTGCCGCGATCATGGAGCTGATGAATCGCTTGGTTAAAGCGCCACAGGACAATGAACAAGACCGTGCTGTGTTAGACGAAGCACTCAAAGCCGTGGTATTGATGCTATATCCCATCACCCCGCACATCTGCTTTACGCTTTGGCAGGCCCTGGGCGAAACCGATATCGACAGTGCCGATTGGCCGCAAGCCGATAAAGCGGCCTTGGTCGAGGAGGAAAAGCTAATCATTGTGCAAGTGAACGGTAAGCTACGTGCCAAGATCACCGTGGCCGCCGACGCCGAGAAAGAAGCCGTTGAAGCACAAGCCATGTCAGACGAAAACGTGGTCAAATTTACCGACGGTAAAACGGTTCGCAAAGTCATTTATGTACCAGGGAAACTGGTTAATATTGTTGCTAACTAACAAGGAGCGATGGAGTGGATCTGTTTAACACTGTGCTTCGCTCCCTGCTCGTCGCGATGGTCTCACTGACCATCGCCTCTTGCGGGTTTGCCTTGCGTGGCAGCTATAATTTGCCCGATGAGGTAGACAAAGTGTCATTGACGAGTTTTGACCCCTATGGGGAGCTGACTCGCCAAATGCGCAACGCTTTGCGTCAACATAACGTTCAGATGGTGTCACCCTCTGACGACGTGGCGAATATCGAGTTGCTTAGCGAAAGTGATAGTGCACAAACTTTGTCGCTCTATCAAAACAGCCGAGTGGCAGAGAAAGAGTTTCGCTATGTTGCACGTTATCGTGTCACCGTGCCGGGGAAAGGTAGCTACACCTACAACACGACCTTGAGCCGTAACTTTCTCGATAACCCACTGACCGCGTTGGCCAAGTCAGTCGAGCAAAATAAGTTAGTCGCAGAAATGCGTACCGAGGCGACCCGTCAAATTATGCGTCAACTGTCTCAACTGAAAGGGGATATCGCCGCATTTGAGCGTCAGCAAGCAGAACAAGCGGCATTAGAGCAACTCGAACAGGGAGAGGCGCCCACTGAGCCCAATGTGATCATCGAAACGCGTCAAACTGAAACACAGCCCGCGCAATGATGAGAGCCTATCCAGAACAATTGGCGCAGCAGCTTAATCAGCCACTGCGTCAAACTTACTTAGTCTTTGGCACCGATCCTTTGTTAAAGCTCGAGTCTCGTGATGCCATTTGCCACGCGGCACGCTCACAAGGCTTTGAAGAGCATCATAAGTTTATGATTGATGGGCAATTAGATTGGCAAGAAGTGTTTGACTGCTGCCAAGCCCTCAGTTTGTTTTCTTCTCGGCAGATTATTGAATTGACCTGTCCTGAAAATGGCCTGAGCAGCGCCCAAGCCAAGCAACTGACCGAGCTTGCCAGCTATCTCCATCCTGATATTCTCTTGCTCGTTCAAGGCGAGCGGCTCAATAAAAAGCAAGAAAGTGCCAAGTGGTTTACCACGTTGGCAAAGCAAGCCTTGTATGTGGTTTGCCAAACTCCAGATGCACGTCACTTGCCCCGTTTTATTGAACAGCGCTGCCGCCATCTCGGGCTACAACCCGATCAACCCGCGCTGCAGTTGCTTGCCCAATGGCATGAAGGCAACTTACTCGCGCTGGTGCAAAGTTTACAAATCCTCCACTTACTTTATCCCGATGGTGCCCTTACCTTACCTCGGATTGAGAGTGCGTTGTCGCGGCATCATCACTTCACCCCTTTCCAACTGACCGATGCGCTACTTGCCGGTAAGGCTAATCGCGCGCAGCGTATTATCGAACAACTGCATGCCGAAGGCGAAGAGCCCACCTTGTTACTACGTTTGATCCAAAAAGAACTCAAACAACTCTATACAATCCAAGAGCAAGGGCAACAAGGGCGACCACTCAACGTGCTATTCGATCAGTTGCGTGTTTGGCAAGCGCGCAGACCCATGATCACCGCAGCACTCAATCGGCTAAACAAACTGCGTCTCGCCTCATTACTGCACCAGCTCGCTGAGTTAGAGATACAGTTAAAAACCGATTTTGGCAGTGACCCTTGGCCTAATCTGCACTATTTTTGTGCACTTATGTGCCAACCCGCCGAACCTCTGGCGCCCTAGCGTGTCCAAAGGGCTGCCAAGTGATATACTGCCACTGAATACAATCAGCACATACATCGAGGTTCTCTTTGCAAGCTACCGAATTAAAACAGTTTGTCGCCGACAAAGTCGATGAGTTAAAAGCCAGCGATATCGTGACGCTAGACGTACGAGATAAATCCTGCATTACTGACTTTTTAGTGCTTTGTACAGGCAATTCACGTCGCCATGTGGCTTCAATTGCCGAGCACGTTTGTGAGCAAGCCCAAGCGGCTGATATTGGCGCCATGGGAACAGAAGGCAAAGATGACAGTGAGTGGGTCGTTGTCGATTTAGGCGACGTCATGGTTCACGTCATGCAAGAAGAACAACGCCAACTTTATCAACTGGAAAAACTCTGGAATTAATCCATGAAAATCCAGTTGATTGCAGTCGGCAATAAAATGCCCAAGTGGGTACAACAAGGCTTTGATGAGTATCAGCGCCGCTTTCCAAAAGACATGCCACTTGAGCTGGTTGAAGTGCCTGCCGGTAAACGCGGTAAAAATGCAGACATTGCCCGCATTTTACAAAAAGAAGGCGAAGCCATGCTCGCTGCGGTGAATCGTGGTAGTCGTATCGTTACCTTAGATATTCCCGGCAAGCCTTGGAATACGCCGCAATTAGCCAGTCAACTCGAAAAGTGGAAACTGGATGGGCGCGATGTCGCCATTTTAATTGGTGGCCCAGAAGGATTGGCCCCCGACTGTAAAGCAGCCGCTGAGCAAAGCTGGTCACTTTCGCCTCTGACCCTGCCCCACCCACTGGTTCGCGTCATCATGGCGGAGAGCCTGTATCGCGCTTGGAGTCTCACCACCAACCATCCTTATCATCGAGAATAACGACAGATGAAGCGCCAACGAGTTGAAATCCGAGACCACAGTACCGAGGCTGCGTTATTTGTGCGCCGCGCTATTGTCTCTTTTGTCGGTATTATGGCGCTTGTTGGAGCGTTGCTCACTAACCTTTATCATATTCAAGTAACCGAGCATCAAGACTACCAAACTCGCTCGAATGATAATCGTATTAAAGTGGTCCCTGTCGCGCCTAACCGTGGCCTCATTTATGACCGCCATGGAAAACTGCTGGCTGAAAACCGCCCGGTTTATCATTTAGAAGTGACCCCCGAGCAAGTCGATGATATGTCGGCAACCTTGGCCAAGCTTAAACGCTTGTTGTCGCTGGATGACAAAGATATTGCACGCTTTCAACAAGAACGTCGCCGCTCTCGCCGTTTTAATGCCGTGGCACTCAAAACACAACTGACTGACAAAGAGGTCGCGATTTTTTCCGCCCACCAGCATCAATTTACTGGGGTTGAAATCAAAGCCTATCTAAAACGTCATTACCCATATGGCGATGCGTTGACACACGTGCTGGGTTATGTCGCAAGAATTAATGATCGCGATATTGCCAAGTTGCGACAAAAAGACGTGCTCAATAACTACCGAGCGACGCGTGACATTGGCAAACTCGGGATAGAAAAATATTATGAGCCCGAGTTACACGGAAAAGCCGGCTATCAGGAAGTCGAAGTGAATAGCCGAGGTCGTGTGATCCGGACACTTAAATACGTTCCCCCTGAGCCCGGTAAAGACTTAATCCTCAACCTCGATATTGATTTGCAGCTGTACGTGCGCGGTATTCTTGGCGATCGCCGTGGTGCAGTGGTGGTGGTTGATCCTGATACCTCCGGGGTATTGGCCATGGTATCGACCCCAAGCTATGATCCGAACTTATTCGTCCACGGCATTTCGAGTAAACAGTATCAGCAATTACTCAATAATAAAGATCGCCCACTGGTGAATCGGGCGACCCTAGGCATTTATCCCCCCGCCTCAACGGTGAAGCCTTTTATCGCTGTCTCTGCGTTGGAAGAAGGCGTGATCACGACCCAGACCACCCGCAATGACCCTGGTTATTGGCGCATCCCTAATTCAGACACACGCCCATTCCGTGACTGGCGTCCCTGGGGCCATGGCCGCGTTAATATTGTTCAATCGATTGAAGAATCGGTTGATACGTTTTTCTATCAAATCGCCTACGACATGGGGATTGATAAATTATCATCATGGATGGGTCGATTCGGGTTTGGTCATTACACTGGCATTGATATTCATGAAGAGAGCAGTGCCAATATGCCTAACCGAGAATGGAAAATGAGCCGCTATCGGCAACCTTGGTACAAGGGTGACACCATTCCGGTTGGTATTGGACAAGGCTACTGGACGGCGACACCCATGCAGATTGTTAAAGCACTTACGGTGTTGCTTAACCGTGGCGAAGTGAAAGCCCCAAAACTATTAATGAAAACCCGCGATGAAACGGGTGAACACAAACCGAAGGCTGAGCCATTTCCACCGATAAAAGGGGTAGAGGACAAGTATTGGGATGTGGGACTAAAAGGCATGCAATTAGTTAATCATGGGCGTAAAGGGACAGCGCGTCGTGCTTTCCGCTCCGCGGAGTATCTATCGGGAGGAAAATCGGGCACCGCTCAGGTCTTTGGCCTAGGCGAAAACGAAGAGTATAAAGCCGATGAAATCGCCGAACATCTGCGCGATCATGCGCTATTTATGGGGTTCGCGCCTTTTGAAAATCCCGAAGTCGCGGTATCTATGGTGTTAGAAAATGCCGGTGGCGGGTCAAGCAATGGTGCGCCGATCGCGCGCCGTATCTTCGATCATATTCTCGTGGAAGACAAAGAGACGGAGGAGGAAAAATAATGAGTTCGTTAGCTCAAGCCAGCACCAAACGCTCTTTGTTTGACCGCTTACATCTCGATTTGCCCATGCTGATTGGTGTTTTGTTACTAATGGGCTTCGGGCTGGTGGTCATGTATAGCGCAAGCGGGCAAAGCCTGGCGATGATGGAACGCCAAGCCATTCGCATGACGCTGGCACTTGCCGTCATGTTTGCACTCGCCCAAGTTCCTCCTCGCCACTATGAGTTTTGGTCACCCTATTTATACGCCGTAGGCGTGGTGTTATTAGCGGCGGTATTATTCGTCGGAGAAACCGCCAAAGGGGCTCAACGCTGGCTTGATCTGGGTTTTGTTACCTTCCAGCCTTCAGAAATCATTAAATTGGCGGTGCCTTTAATGCTGGCTCGCTTTATTGGTAAAGACCCCCTCCCCCCAAAAATATCTACTTTGCTGATCGCGCTATTCTTGTTGTTGGTCCCTACACTCATGATTGCCAAACAACCCGATTTAGGGACCTCTATATTGATCGCCGCATCCGGCATATTCGTGTTGTTCCTAGCCGGTATCAGTTGGAAAATCATCACCGCTGCTGTCGTCGCGCTTGCCAGCTTTATACCAGTACTTTGGTTTTTCCTGATGCACGATTACCAACGAACACGGGTGCTTACCTTGTTTAATCCTGAATCGGATCCGCTCGGTGCCGGCTATCACATTATCCAATCTAAGATCGCGATAGGCTCGGGCGGTTTAACCGGTAAAGGCTGGCTCCATGGAACACAATCGCAGCTCGAGTTTCTCCCTGAACGCCATACTGATTTTATTTTTGCCGTCATCGCCGAAGAATGGGGGTTAGTGGGTGTTTGTGTGCTACTGGCTTTATATGTGTTTTTGATTGGGCGAGGGTTAATGTTGGCAAGTCGAGCACAAACCGCCTTTGGCCGTATGATGGCGGGCAGTATTGTGTTGAGCTTTTTTGTTTATGTTTTTGTCAATATTGGCATGGTCAGCGGTATTTTACCTGTGGTTGGGGTACCCTTACCTTTAATCAGCTATGGTGGCACCTCAATGGTCACGCTCATGGCCGGTTTTGGTATTCTCATGTCCATTCATACTCACCGTAAAATGTTATCCAGGGCATAAACATGCGAGCTATTCTTGTTGTTATTACTTCCCTTTTATTCAGCGCCTGTAGCAATCAGCAAGGGCGCTACGATATGCATAATGACAAAGCCCCAGATCGGGTTCCACAAACCATTCATGTTGAGGACGCACACCCTAAATATGAGCCTTATAGCCTCGCGGGTAATAAGGATTACACGTTAAACGGGCAGTCATACCAGATTTTACGTAAGCCTAAGGGGTATCAAGAAGCAGGAATTGCCTCCTGGTATGGAGAGAAGTTTCACGGCCATCGCACCTCTAATGGCGAGGTCTACGATATGTACTCCATGTCTGCGGCGCACAAAACCTTGCCCTTGCCGAGCTATGTCGAAGTCACTAACCAAAACAATGGCAAAAAAGCGGTCGTACGTGTCAATGACCGCGGTCCTTTTCACAATCAACGCGTGATTGATCTTAGCTATGCCGCCGCGAAGAAGTTGGACGTGTTAAAAACAGGGACTGCGCCTGTCTCACTGCGGCTTATCTCCCCTGAAAAACCCAAGGAAGATGAGTGGCACTCCGCCCGGCACCATGCCTATTATGTTCAACTGGCGGCGCTTTCAGATGGTTTAAAAGCCAATCAAACCGCGGAACAATTAGCAAAAAGCCATGGTCTACCTACCCATATCGCGCGCCGTGACCAAGTTTATCGCGTACGTTTTGGTCCGTTTTACGACCGTGGCCAAGCACAACAAGCGATGCGCACAGCAAAACAGCACCAATTGCCGGGCGCCTTTATCGTCACCGAGGCACTTGTGAGTACTGACTCATCGGTAACAAGTGCCAAAACAGATAATCAATAAGTTAAAGAAATCGAGCCTGTCGCTCTCTACGCAATTTGGTATAGTGACAAATACAGTATCGACATCGATAACCGACAAAAGTACTAACAATGATGAATAAAACCGTTTTTCGCATACGCGCGCTGCTTTCCGCGGCTGTGCTCACCACAGCGACTGTCCAAGCCGCGCCCGCTGTCGTCCCTGATGCACCGCAAATTGCGGCGAAAGGATATGTGCTTATGGATTACCATTCTGGCAAAGTGTTGGCAGAATATAATGCTCATGAGCGCCTCAACCCAGCCAGCTTAACCAAAATGATGACCAGCTACGTCATCGGCCAAGAAGTCGAGCGTGGTAACATTTCAATGGACGATGATGTTGTCATTAGCGAAAACGCTTGGGCAAAAAATTACCCTGAATCGTCAAAAATGTTTATCGAGGTCGGCACCACGGTCAAAGCCGCCGATCTAAACCGCGGTATCATCATCCAATCCGGTAATGATGCCTGTGTGGCGATGGCAGAACATGTTGCGGGCTCGGAAGACGCCTTTGTCGATTTGATGAACCGCTGGGGCGAAAGCTTGGGCATGAACAGCTCGCATTTTTCTAATGTGCATGGTTTAGACTCTCAAAATTTGTATACCACCCCCTATGATATGGCGTTACTCGGCCAAGCGCTGATTCGTGATGTGCCAGAAGAGTATCGGATATACAAAGAAAAAGCCTTTACCTACAACGGCATTACTCAATACAACCGTAATGGCTTGCTCTGGGATAAAAGCCTGAATGTCGATGGCATTAAAACGGGCCACACTGATGGGGCCGGTTACAACCTCGTCACGTCAGCGACTGAGGGCGACATGCGTCTTATTTCAGTTGTCATGGGGACGAAGAGTGCAAATGCCCGTAAGGCTGAGAGTAAAAAGCTGCTGAACTATGGTTTCCGTTTCTTTGAAACAGTTGCACCGCATAAGGCCAATGAAACCTTTGTCACTGAGAAAGTATGGATGGGTGATACAGACGAAGTCGCGCTGGGCGTCACCGAAGATACCTTTGTCACTCTTCCTCGCGGTAAAGCACGCGATTTGAAAGCGAGCTTTGTTTTAGAACAAACCCTCGAGGCACCTATCAGTCAGGGCGACGTGGTCGGTAAGTTGTTCTATCAAGTTGATGATGAAGACATCGCTGAATATCCACTGGTTGCCCTCAACGATGTCGAAAAAGGCGGTATCTTTAGCCGTTTCATTGACTACATCGTGATGATGTTCAAAAACTTACTTGGATAACCTCCACTTTACGCCGCCCTCCAACCTCGTGGGCGGCTTGTTTTCTGACTCTTAGCCGATTAGTATTTCGCGTTAATCGTGATCAATCGCACAAACGTGTGTCTTAACAGACATACTGTTAGGAGTTTACATGCAAGAGCAACCAAAATTAAAAGACCTGCTGGAGTTTCCTTGCCAATTTACCTACAAGGTCGTGGGCCAAGCGAAACCCGAGCTACCGGATCAAGTGTTAAGCGTTATTCAACGCCATGCGCCGGGAGACTATAGCCCCACCGTCAAACCGAGTGCAAAAGGCAACTATCACTCTGTGTCT
Organism: Salinivibrio sp. AR640; assembly: GCF_001995405.1. Classification (NCBI taxonomy): domain Bacteria; kingdom Pseudomonadati; phylum Pseudomonadota; class Gammaproteobacteria; order Vibrionales; family Vibrionaceae; genus Salinivibrio; species Salinivibrio sp. AR640. Next base: position 335,023 of record NZ_MUFD01000001.1, read on the forward strand.
ATTACCATTAAAGCGACCTCCATTGAGCAAGTTGAGACGCTTTATAAAGAACTCAGCGATATTGATATCGTCCGTATGGTCCTTTAATTCAAATACCCACACGACTGGCGGCTTTTAATCACGCCGCCAGGCTCTATAATATCGCCACTGACAACAATATGGGAAATGGGTTTGCAGCACCAACTCGTTGTGAGACACCTCGGCCGTCAACCGTATTCACGTGTTTGGGAACAGATGCGTGACTTCACCGACACACGTGATGAACAGACCCAAGATGAGGTCTGGTTGGTTGAACATGACCCCGTTTTTACCCAAGGGCAAGCGGGAAAAACGGAACATATTTTGGTCCCGGGAGACATTCCAGTCGTACAATCAGACCGTGGGGGGCAAGTTACCTATCATGGTCCCGGTCAGCTGATTGCCTATTTCCTGATTAATCTTAAAAGAAAAAAAGTCGGTGTGCGGGCACTGGTTAGTCATATTGAAAATCTAGTCGTTGACACGCTGGCACACTTCCACGTCGACGCTTACGCGCGACCCGATGCACCTGGCGTTTACGTTAACGATGCAAAAATATGTTCTCTTGGGCTCCGCATCCGTCGCGGATGCTCATTCCACGGATTGGCACTAAACATCAATATGGATTTATCACCATTCCAGCGCATCAACCCATGTGGGTATGCCGGTATGGCCATGACGCAACTGAGCGATCAGGTTGATCACGTCACACTCGCTGACGTCCAACCTGTGCTGGTAGACACTTTAACTCAACAGTTAGGTTACTCTCAGGTTGAGTTTACAACGGAAAGCAGCGATTTATGAGCAAACCGATTCAGATGGAACGCGGCGTTAAATACCGCGACGCCGATAAAATGGCGCTTATCCCGGTCAAAAATATGCAGACCGAGCAAAAAGAAGTGCTGCGCAAGCCTGATTGGATGAAAATCAAGCTCCCGGCTGAAACTGCGCGTATAAAAGAAATTAAAGACGCGATGCGTAAAAATAACCTCCACTCGGTGTGTGAGGAAGCGTCGTGTCCTAACTTGGCTGAGTGCTTTAGCCACGGTACGGCAACCTTTATGATTCTGGGCGCCATCTGTACACGTCGTTGCCCTTTCTGTGATGTGGCCCATGGCCGCCCTGTCGCCCCTGACAGTGAAGAGCCAAAGCATTTGGCACAAACTATCAAGGACATGAAGCTACGTTATGTGGTGATCACCTCGGTGGATCGTGACGATCTCCGCGACGGCGGCGCTCAGCATTTTGTCGATTGCACCCGTGAGATCCGTGCGCTTAACCCTGATATTCAAATAGAGACACTGGTCCCTGACTTCCGTGGTCGTATGGATAAAGCCCTCGATATCTTGCGTGACAATCCACCCGATGTGTTCAACCACAACCTTGAAACGGCACCGCGTTTGTACCGAAAAGCGCGCCCCGGCGCTAATTATCAGTGGTCACTGGATCTGTTGCAAAAGTTTGGCGAAATGCATCCAGACGTACCAACCAAGTCAGGATTGATGATGGGTCTCGGTGAGACCAAAGAAGAAATTGTTGAGGTGCTCAAAGACTTACGTGCGCATGGTGTCACAATGCTAACGCTAGGACAGTACCTCGCCCCAAGCCGTCACCACTTGCCGGTTGAGCGCTATGTGCCACCAGAAGAATTCGATGAATTAAAAGAAATCGCGCTAGATCTTGGCTTTACACATGCAGCCTGTGGCCCGTTTGTTCGCTCCTCTTATCATGCAGACTTGCAAGCAAAAGGCGTTGAAGTGAAATAGCCTTATCGTGTGGGTACATGGTAAATAGTGGGTACACGGATAAATAAGAAAAAGCCGCAAGTGGTGAATGCACTTGCGGCTTTTTTAGTCGGTTATGACTGACTAACTTTCGCCATTATACGCGCGATAAGTAATCAGCCTTACCAACCCATTTATAGGTCGTTAGCTCTTCGAGTCCCATCGGACCGCGGGCATGGAGCTTTTGAGTGGATACCGCCACTTCAGCGCCAAGACCAAACTGCGCACCATCGGTAAAACGCGTTGATGCATTGACATAAACCGCTGCCGATCCGGCACCGTTGATAAAGGCTTCAGCCGATTGTAAATCATTAGTCAGTATGGCATCAGAGTGACTCGCGTTATGGGTCCTCATGTGCGCAAGCGCCTGATCCACGTCATCAACAACAGCCACACCCAGTGTCGGCCCTAGCCACTCAGTATCAAAGTCACCCGTTTGTGCTTCACGTAGCTGTTCAACACCATCCAGATAGGGTAATGCACTTGATGCGGCGACAACATTCAGCTTATGTTGATTAAACAGCGTGACTAAACGCGAGAACAACTGCGCAGCTACGTCCTTATGCACTAACAAGGTGTCCAATGCATTGCACGCTGATGGGCGATCTGTTTTTGCATTGAGGATCACCTCTGGCGCTCTATCAAGATCAGCACTGTGATCAACATACAGATGACTAATACCAAAACCACCGATAATGACAGGAATGGTACTGTTTTGCTTGCACATTTTATGCAGCCCTGCCCCACCACGGGGAATAATCATATCGACGTAATCATCAAGGGTCAGCAGTTCAGAAACGAGGGCGCGATCGGGCTTATCAATATACTGAACTGACGCGAGCGGAAGGCCTGCTTTTTCTAACCCAGTTTGGATCACATTCACTAGCACCTGGTTGGTTGCGAACGTTTCTTTGCCGCCGCGTAAAATACTAGCATTGCCGGTTTTCAAGCATAATGCGGCAATATCAATGGTGACATTTGGACGCGCTTCATAAATCACACCAATCACGCCCAGAGGCTCACGTCGCTTGGATAATGACAGGCCATTTTCGAGCAGTTTATGATCGAACTGTTGACCGACAGGATCGGCTAATGCGATGACTTGCCTAACGTCTTTCGCCATATTGGTGAGGCGTTCTGGGGTCAGTGTGAGTCTATCCAACATCGCTGCATCCATCTGTGCCTCGCGAGCGGCGGCAAGATCGATTTGGTTTGCGGCTAAAATGGCCGCCTGCTGTGCATCAAGTTCATCGGCAATGATCGCTAACGCCTGGTTTTTCGTCGCGGTCGATGTGATTGCCAGTTGGTAAGCGGCATCTTTTGCCGACTTACCCATCGTTTGTAAGCTCATCTGTTATTCGTCTCTTCTATTCGTCTCTGCTTGGATGTTATTCGTCGATGACCACAAGATCGTCACGATGCATCGCAACCGGTCCATACTCATAGCCTAAAATATCTGTAATCTGTTGGCTATGTGCGCCGGCAATACGGCGCAAATCACGTGCGGCATAACGACAGATCCCACGGGCCAGACACTTACCATCAACCGATTCAATACGTGCCACTTCGCCACGGACAAACTCGCCTTTCACAGCGACAATCCCTTTGCTCAACAAACTGCTTCCGTTTTGCGTCACTGCTGTGGCGGCACCGGCATCTACCACGATCTCGCCTGCTGGAGGAGGACCCGCCAAAATCCAGCGCTTGCGGCTTTCTAACGGACTGTCTAAGGGTAAAAAGCGTGTCCCCGCATTATCACCGGCGGCAGCTTTTTGGATCACCTCCGGCTTACTGCCTGCTGCTATGGTGACTTCGACACCGGCTCGACGACCAATATCCGCCGCTTGCAGTTTGGTCGCCATACCTCCCGTGCCCAAGCCACCGACACTGCCTCCGGCTAATTTGCGTAAGGTTTCATCAATCGTGTGCACTTCACGAATTAATTCAGCGTCAGGATTCGCGCGAGGATCGGCGGTAAAGAGGCCAGGCTGATCCGTTAAGAGCAAAAGCTTGTCAGCATCAGCTAAAATCGCGACCAGTGCTGACAAGTTATCATTGTCTCCAACTTTTATTTCAGCGGTGGCCACCGCATCGTTTTCGTTCACAATCGGGATGATACCGTTATCTAGCAACGCATGAAGCATGTCACGGGCATTGAGAAAACGTTCTCGGTGTTCTAAATCGGCGCGAGTTAATAACATTTGCCCAACCTGAAAGCCGTATAAACTAAACAGGTGTTCCCACGTTTGAATCAAACGACACTGGCCAACGGCAGCAAGCATTTGCTTATTTGCAACCGTATCGGCTAATACCGGATAACCAAGATGCTCTCGCCCTGCTGCAATGGCTGCAGATGAGACGATAATGACCTGATGGCCTTGTTGTCTTAACCTTGCACATTGGCGGACTAACTCAACCATATGTGCTTGATCCAGGCGCGTCGAGCCACCCGTAAGCACACTGGTGCCCAATTTAACCACGAGAGTTTGCGAGGGAATGTTGGCTGCTAGGCAACCATCTTGAAATGCGTCTTGAATAGTCATGCTTGCCTGATCCACAAAAGCTTAGGTGTCTCTTTTATCAATCCCTTGCTCATTTAACAAGAGCTGGGATCAGGCAATTCACGGTTACTTGGCGCCCGTCAGTTTAGGCTCGGTGAGCGCGGCGCTGGGTGACAAGGATAGATCGAGCTCTTGGTCTAGCAAGGTATACAGCTTGGTATAAAAGTTAGTTAGCGTTTTGTCTACCGCTTCCCTCGCCTCTTGAGGAATTGACTCATTCACCCAATCCCCTTTGTGGTCATAAAGACCAAACCCATAGCGATAATTGAACCCGTCTTCGGTGGGGGCTAACTCAAACCACCATCCCCAGAATTCTCGCGCATCAGGATCTTTTTCCGCATCCACACATACGGACAGGCTATCAAAAAAGTAACGTTCTGGTGCCGATATCCCCTCTCGAAAATAGGGGCCCAAAGCCGTAAATCGCGTTTTTAATCGTCCATGTGAAAGCGTCGTTTTATCGCTCATCGTGTCCTCCAGTGGCACTTTAACGTCCTTGTACATGGTATATCATGCGGTTAACGTTCAGGTGAATGTCAATCCTTCGCTTTCGGCGGTAGATCACACCTTCGATTCGGGCCACCACCTCTTATGATAGGTTTAAAGCATGTCTGTAAACCATTTGACGGTTTCTGTGAGTGCACGATGATAGCCATCGTGTAATGGCGTGTTTGGGAGGGTAACGGCTTTCCCTCCACGACTGTATCGCGCGATTAACTGGTTATCTGACTCCGGACACACAGGATCATCTTTTAAGCTTAGCGCGAGAATCGGTACGTCTGTGCGGCGGCCAGTGAGCAGACCTTGATTTTTTAATGACCACGCTTGTAAGCGCGTTTTCAAGGTATCGATAGGCAGCCGACGTCCTATGCGAGAGCCTAAGGTATCTAGGTACATGGGTGGCATTTTCTTCATTCTTGTCGCATCGGTGAGTAATGCATGCACAATCCCCCCCAGTGACGCACTGGCCTTGATACGATGAGGTTCTAAAAATGCCATCCGTACTGCTGGGTTAGCCCCAAAACGGATACCCATGGTGCCGACGCGATGGTGATCCGCCCATGGCACATCAGCGAGCTTATCAAGCATCGCCGCATGCAAGCGGCTGGTGTCTTCGTTTAAATGCCAGTGGCTGCTGTGGCCCACCGATGGCATATCAAGCGTCAGTACCGCGATATCGGCGGGAGCAAAGTAATCGACAAATAAGCGCCAGAGATCGGTTTGTAAACTATCAAGGCTGCCACTCAAGATCACAACCGGTAAGGTAGCGTCTGTACGTGGTAAATAGAGATACCCTTTTAACGTCTTACCGTCTAATTGCGTTTCGACAGTCTTCACCGTAAACGGCAGTTGTGACATTGCTTTTTCAAACGCTTTAAATGCCAAGGTTTCGGCCTGTAAGGCAAGGTTGTCCCCTTTAAGATGAGGGTAAGCCGCGATACCAAAGTAAGTACACGCCTGAAGCCACTGTTCACTCGCCTGCTCAGCCTTTCCTTCATCCGCCAACACTTTGGCTTTTTTTTGGTGTTGCATCCCTACCGCGGTCCACTCATAGTTCCAATTACCCGCTCGGTAACCTTCAACCGTATCCAATAACGCATCAACAGAACGGGTATTGTCAGAAGAGGCAATACGAGAAAAGATCGCTTCCATTTCGACCGGATCGACCCCTTGCCAAGTCCACTGACCACGACGACGCATACGGTACCAACTCGATTCGCTGTCGCCATCAAATGCCGAGTAATTGGCTTGCTGGCTTTGTTGAACCGCACCAAATAGTGTTGATGTTTCGGTAGCATGTTTGTGTTTAGCAAAAAGCGTCACCGATAGGTTTTGTGATTCTTTCTTGGACACACCCACTCCTAGGCTTTTTTGTAACGTGATGTTAGTTTAAACCATACACATAGCAAGACCATGATTTTCCGCACTTAATCACAGGAATAAAAAACGCCGCGTGAAAACGCGGCGTTTTGGCTCAATCCGGTACGCTATTTACGTTGCCAACGGCATTTATTTTGCAATCGGATCAACATAGCTGACCGCCATATCCCAAGGCTGCTCAATCCAAGTATCTTGGGGAATATCAACGACGTAGTCATCAACAAGCGACTTGCCCGCTGGCTTCGCACTCACGGTCACAAAACGTGCTTTGGGGTAGAGTTGACGCACCATTTCAGCCGTCCCACCCGTATCAACGAGATCGTCAACCACAATAAAACCGTCACCATCACCGGGCGCTTGCTTGACGACACGCATATCGCGTTGATGGTCGTGGTCATAACTGGAAATACAGACTGTGTCGACATGGCGAATACCCAGCTCACGGGCAAGAATGGCAGCAGGGACCAAACCACCGCGGGTAACGGCGATAATACCTTGCCATTGCTCTGCGGGAAGCAACTTTTCTGCCAATTGCCGGGTGTACATCTGCATATTGTCCCAGGTAATAATAAACTTAGTGCTCATGGTGAAAACCTCGTGGCGTCTCTCGCCTTATTTTAATGTCAATGTGGGCAAGTTGCTTTACACTAAGAAGACAAACTTGAGTAAGAACAACCCCGCCAAAATCCAGATACTGACAGGAACTTCTCGCCCTTTGCCCGCAAAGGTTTTTACGGCACAAAACGCAATAAAGCCAAGCCCAATACCGCTTGCTATTGAATAAGTCAGCGGCATCAGCAAACACACCACCACAACAGGCGCAGCCTCAGTCAGATCACGCCAATTAATGCTCACCAAACCTGACATCATCAAGATGGCCACATAAAATAAGGCGCCAGCAGTCGCATAGGCAGGCACCATACCTGCTAACGGTGCAAAAAAGAGCGCCAGTAAAAACAGAATACCAACAACCACAGCGGTCAATCCCGTGCGACCGCCAGCGGCAACCCCTGATACGCTCTCAATGTAAGACGTTGTGTTTGACGTGCCTAAAAGCGCCCCGACTGATGTCGCGGTACTATCTGCCAGTAATGCACGATTTAAGCGCGGTAGTTTACCATCTTTATCCAAAAGTTCCGCGCGCTGTGCCACACCCACTAAGGTTCCTGCAGTATCAAAAAGATCGACAAATAAAAATGCGAACACAATCGACACTAATCCCACTTCAAACGCGCCAGAAAAATCGAGTTGCATAAAGGTCGGCGCTAAACTCGGCGGCGCGGACATCACACCACCGTATGCCACATCACCGGCGATGACACCGATGATCGTGACCGCCAAAATGGCAATCATTACCGCCCCTTTCATTCCTCGGTGCACCAAACCGATGGTCAGAAAGAAACCCAGTGCCGCCATGGCGGGAGCAAAGGCTGTCACATCACCGAGCGCAACCAATGTTGCTGGGTGGTCAACGACAATCCCAGCGTTTTGCAACGCAATGAGCGCCAAAAAAAGTCCGATACCGGCTGATATACCGGTTCGTAGTGCCATTGGAATCGAATTAATGATCCATTCACGCACGCGCAAGACACTTAACAAAATGAAACATAACCCGGAGATAAATACGGCGGCTAGCGCAACCTGCCAAGAGTGCCCCATTTGTAAAACCACGGTGTAGGTAAAAAAGGCATTCAGTCCCATCCCCGGCGCCTGTGCGACTGGATAGTTTGCCACAATCCCCATCACTAGACAGCCAACCGCTGCCGCTAGACAGGTCGCGACAAAGACAGCGCCTTTATCCATGCCTGCCTCAGCCAAAATAGAGGGATTGACGAAAATGATATACGCCATGGTTAAAAAAGTGGTGAACCCGGCGATGACTTCAGTACGAAGATCGGTGCCGTGGGCTTTAAGTTGAAATAAACGCTCTAACATCGGTTTTGTCCCAAACTAAAAAGTGATGTATCGCTAGATACCAAAAGGAAAACGTTTGCGTATTTAAAATTGGCGCAAATCTTACCGATCGATCGCTAAAATTTCCAGCGCTAAAATCATTTAGTAGTGACGAGGAGGTAGAGGAAGAGAACATTCTGTGGCAGCGCGTCGATATAACTAGACAGGTACAATTTATAGACAAAAAACTGATAAAAAAAACGCCACACATTGTGTGGCGCCAGAATAAAAGCTTTTGCTTTCTGGATCAGAAATCTCTCTGTAAGAGCGGGGGAATCATAAAACTTACTTGCGGTAGCCGAACGAAGCCGGATACGTAAAACCTTTGGTGTAGACTGACTGCTGATTCCAGTAGTAGCTCGATACCATGCCTTCCATTTTTTACCTCTCTCAAGTTTAAACCAATGTTGTTCACATTTATCTCGGTTCCTTGGAGGCGAATGCTCGGGTTCACTCCATGAACAACTGGCAAGCGATGTTGCCAATGTCTAGATAATATACCAAAGGTAATTTATTTACAAGCTTTAAGGTGACAGGAGTCACAAAAAGTTCATATATGTAATTTAATTACAATAATAACGCCTAGTTTGATT
>NZ_MUFD01000020.1:0-68325 GCF_001995405.1 Salinivibrio sp. AR640
ACCAGCTCGGTAACCTGCTGGCTAAGCAACTTTTTGCTTGGCTTGGCAAGAAGTTGCTTGGCACGTGCAAAAAATTGGTCAGTCATACTATAAAGCACTGATTTWTAATGGTAAAAAACTTGGCATGYATTTCGCAGGATAAGAGAGCGAACAGGCACACCGCCACGGTGGCGATGTGTCTTCCATGACATACAAAGGAGCGATTATGCCAACGCCATGTTATATCTCGATTGAAGGCGAAACTCAGGGTTTGATTACTGCCGGTGCCTGCACCGCGGATTCTATCGGTGATTCTTTTGTCGAAGGCCACGAAGACGAAATGCTGGTACAACAGTTTGACCACAATGTGACGGTTCCCACCGACCCACAATCTGGTCAGCCATCCGGTCAACGTGTGCACAAGCCATTTAAATTCACCGTTGCACTCAACAAAGCGGTGCCATTGCTTTATAACGCACTGGCGTCAGGTGAGAAGATGTCAACGGTCGAGCTAAAGTGGTACCGCACCTCGATTGAAGGTAAACAAGAAAACTTCTTTACCACCAAGCTGGAAAGTGCCTCGATTGTGGACATTCACTGCGAGATGCCCCATTGCCAAGACCCGGCGAAGTCAGACTTCACCCAAAACCTGACGGTATCGATGTCTTACCGCAAAGTGACGTGGGACCACGTCAACGCAGGCACCTCAGGCTCGGACGACTGGCGCAAGCCAATCGAAGCCTAATCTTTCATGGCGACATGAAGACGCAAACAGCCTGCCTTTACGGGCGGGCTGTGGTGCGTTGAGCCAGACGGCAGGGTCTGGCTCAACGTATCAGGGTAAACAAGCAGGGCGAAGGATACACAGATGGCGACATTGCAAATAGCGTTAACCGTGGCGGGGCTCGACCCGCAACCGTTCGTGGTGGTGGACTACCAAGGGGACGAGTGCCTCTCTCACCAAGCTGGCCTAAATGGTAACCCGGTGTATGGGTTCCAGTATGAGGTAGCATTGGCGAGCCGCCATACCGACCTCACGCCAGAGCAAGTGGTCGACAAGCCCGTGCAGCTGACGCTGTGGCGCAACGGCGAGCTGGTCAAACGGGTGCAAGGCATTGCCAGTGCCTTTAGCCAAGGTGACATTGGTCATCACTTTACCCGCTACCGCTTAACCTTGGTGCCCGCCCTGTATCGCCTGTCGCTTCGCCAAAACAGTCGTACCTTCCAGCATCAAACCGTGCCGACTATTCTAGAAACCCTGCTCACGGAAATGGGGGTGACGGAGGTGAGCTTCTCGCTAACCCGTGACTATGCCGAGCGCGAATACTGTGTCCAGCACCGTGAAAGTGACTTGGCGTTCTTCCACCGCTTAGCGGCAGAAGAGGGCTTGGTGTATCACCATGAGCACGATGCCACCACCCATACCCTGATAGTGACCGATGCGCCCGACAGCTTGCCCCAGCTTGAGCGCCCTGTGCCCTATAACGCCTTAAGCGGCGGACGCACCGACACGCCGTATATCGATGGCCTGACACGCCACACTGCGGCGCAGCCTAGCCACACGGCATTAAAAGACTACAGCTTCAAAAAACCGCGCTACAGCTTCCAACAAGCGGCGCAAGCCGATGGCATTGATTACCAGCGTACCGACAGCTACGAGCACTTTGACTTCCCAGGCCGCTTTAAAGACGACGCCACTGGTCAGGCATTTAACCAAACCCGCTTAGAGTACTTACGCCGTGAGGCCGAGCATGCCAACGGGCAAAGCAATGAGCCGGCATTACGGGCGGGTTATCGCTTTACCATCAGTGACCATCTGGATGGGGGCGTGAACCAAGCGTGGCAAGTGGTGCGGGTGCACCACCAAGGCAGCCAACCGCAAGCACTGGAAGAAGAGGGCGGCCAAGGGGCCACCACCTACAACAACCAGTTTATGCTTATCCCTGCCACTACCCCGTGGCGTGCAACCCCCATACCCAAACCTCAAGTGGATGGCCCCATGATAGGCACCGTGGTGGGACCGGATGGCGAAGAAATCTTCTGTGATGAACACGGGCGGGTGAAAGTCCACTTCCCGTGGGACCGCTATTCTAACGGCGATGACAAAAGCAGCTGCTGGATACGGGTGGCCCAAGGTTGGGCGGGTAGCCAATACGGCATGATGGCCATTCCCCGCATTGGCCATGAAGTGATTGTGTCCTTCTTACACGGTGACCCGGACCAACCGATTATCACCGGCCGCACGTATCATGCGACCAATGTGCCGCCTTATACCTTACCGGCACACAAAACCAAGACGGTTTGGCGCAGCGAGAGCCACCAAGGCGAGGGTTACAACGAGCTCACGTTCGAAGACCAATCGGGCAGTGAGCAAGTGTATTTACACGCGCAAAAAGACTGGCATACCGAGGTAGAAAACGACCGCGTGACCGAGATAGGTCATGACAACCACCATCAGGTACACAACGACCAATTTCATCGTGTGATGGGCAATGCGCATCATACCGTGGAGGGAGAGAGTCGCACCCGTATTGGTGGCAACCACTCCAATCTCGTCAAAGCCAGTGAGCACTATAAAGTCGGTAAGGTTCATGCGGTGGAAGCCGGAAGTGACATTCACCTAAAAACGGGCGCCAAACTGGTGATCGAAGCCGGTGCAGAAGTTACCTTAAGTGCCGGCGGTAGCTTTGTGAAAGTGGATGCTGCCGGCGTGCATGCTTCTGGTGCCGCAGTGAACTTAAACTCAGGCGGCAGCGCAGGCAGTGGACCAGGCTTTAATGGCCAAATGGCGAAGCGTCCAAAAACTATTGATGCTTTAGCCGATCCCGAAGCCGCGCCACTCCCCGATATCCAAGCGGTTGATGTAATGACCACATCAGAAACACAGCAAGGGGCACCGACGCCATCGTGGGCGCCGAGAACAGACGATACGCCATCATTGGCGCCTAAACGTCAAGTAGAAGCGCTAAAGGGACAATCTCCTTTATGTGAGGAGTGCGAGAAGTGATGACTATTTTGGCGCATAGCAATCTTTTCGATAGCGTCCCTGACATGCAGCCGCAAGAGGGTCATCGTTTGTATTTGATGGTCGATGGTGGACAAATTGAAGACATGGCGCAGCAACTATATGGCTTGGAAGGAGAGTTAGACATTATGCCTGTCTATACTCAACCGCCTTATGACCAGCTGCTCGCGGTTTCTCCCTTTATTGTACGATTGACCGACGCAGTGTGGACATGGTTTACGACCCTCAATCAACCCACTGCAGGATATGTATTCGCGTCTTCACACCCCGGGCTTGATGTCGCACATCAGTTACGGGATTTCATTCAAGTGCTGTCACCCTATGGCAGTAAGGTGTTCTTAAAGCTGGCGCACAGTGAATGCATTGATGCGTTGCTGTTTAATGACTTTGGTGGCTTCTGGTCCTTGATGTCGGCACTTTGGCTGCCGACGCGTGAAGGTTGGCAAGTTTATCATGCCCCTGAGTCGGCCAAATCAGTCTCGTTGCCCTATCAGCTCTCCGACCCTCAATGGAGCGCGCTTGGTAAGGTGGTTTGGCGTAATCAGATACAAAGCCTTAAGCAACATATGCAAACTTACTTTCCTGAGCGTCTTACCTCTCAGTCAGATCCTGACCAATGGGTACAGACGTGGGCAGAAACTGCCTATCAGCAAGGATTTCATACCGGGCAAGACCTGACGCAATTTTTCAATGTGTTAGGTTTTGTAGGTGAGCAAGCGCTTGATGCATCTGTGCATCCCGATATAAGCAATATTGTTCTCAATCCATCGGCACTGACGCCCTCTCAGCGCATCGAGCAAGCGGCCTTATTGGCAAAACACGAATCAGAACAAGCCGAGTCTCACTTATCGAACCAGCAGGAGCAGCTATGAGTGACCCAATCTCAGCGGCCAAATGTGCCAACAATCAAGATAGCCGCGACCCAACCGGACCGTGTCCTTTAAAAGGTGGCAGCGTTGGTTTTGTTCCTGTGCGTTATGCGTTCGACAATGGCTATGATCAAGACGATTACACACCAATATTTGCTTTACCTAAAAAGTGGCAAGGTGAAGCGTGGATCGAGGCAGAGTATAGCCAGCGCACATTGCGCCAACTAAGGGACGGTTGGCTGTATGTCTACGACCAAGACGCGGAGCGTCTCGATGAATACCAAGTGTCTGGTACCAAACTCATTAAAAAGCTGAATGATGACAGCGATGGCGAAACATCAAGCCGTTTAAACTATCCGGTTAAACACACGGTCTATCTTGCGTTTTCGCATCTACGCTGGACAGCGCGCCTAAAAACGCTGATGCAAGAAAAGGGTCAGCTACGCAGTGCGTGGATGCGAGAGCTCGATCTTGATTATTATCGCGAGAATATGGCGCATCCACACACCGGCAGTTTAAAGCAACTCGGGCAAAGTGTGATTGATATTGGCGAGGACTCTGCGCCGACTGGGTTATTTGCAAGTACGTGCACACCGCTTGATGAAGTCGATGATGTAGAAACCGATGAGCAAGACGTTCAACAACACCAGCACGTTGCACAAAAGCCAGGTAGCACGGTCACTGACTACAAGGTGGACTTGGATAAACCCAATGAAGGCTTTTTTATTGCGCTGGATGATAGGTTGGCCGATGTGTCTGATTTGTTCTTGCCTTTATCTCAGGAAGTCGCGCGACAGAGTGTTATTTTAAAAGACGAAGAGAACATGCATAAGCTCCAAATGGCTGAGCTGACGCGAATGCTAGCAGGCGTGAAATTGGTTCAAGACGAAGTACCCAGCTCAGTGAAGGGTGACCCCATCAGAGAGTTGGCATTCGAGCGCCATGTTATTGACTATCTTGCGACACAACGGCTTGCTGACCAAGAGCGAGCTGCGTTAGAAAATAATCCCAATGTCGCGACTGTGCCGATGACGTCACTGCAAGAAGAGGCCTTAAATAAAGGGGCGCTTCTTGAGGAACAATACGATTACCAACTCACTGAAGAGCAAAAACAGCGCTGGTCTATGTTCAGCGATGAAGTGGATTGGGAAGCGCTAGAGGCATTTCTCTCGGACCATTACAACCAATTACAAGGCCTTGATGCGCGCATCGCCACTCGCTACAAAGACTTTATGCATGGCTTTAAACAATTAAGCACCGATCCAGCCATTGTGGGTGTAGACAATCAAGACGCGGATCATTTGGTGTATCTGCTGAGCTTAGTGAGTCAATATTTGGTTGGCGTAAAACACGCGATAAACAATGAGGAAGCACAAGCTGAACTGAATAAAGTTCTGGACTTTGATCAGCCTGATAACCTCTTGGCGCTGGCGTCAGTGGGTTTCTCCAAAGAGAATTGGCAAGCGCTGAATGATGAAGTGCAGAAGATTGAGCATCATTTTATCGGCTTAGATAAACCAGGAGATATGTTGGCACTGTTTAGTGCGATTGCTAACTATGATGGATTCACGGGCGATGTTCGTATCCAAGAGAAGGAATGGTTTAAAGCGCTTGCAGAGCCTGTGAAAAAAAGTTTTTCTGCGTTGCAGCATGCGACATCAGGCGCGACGGAACAGACGTGGCGAGCGATAACCAACCTGTTATTTCCTAGCCAAATGAATACCACGCATAGCCCTGCAGGCATGATCAGTAATTTACGGTTAGTGATATTGGAGGCAATCGTTAATCCAGAAGCGATTGTTGCACACAACCCAGACTATCCGGCACAAGTCTCGGCATGGCAGCGAAAGATGAATGCCGAAGTTGCAATAATTACACGGATCAGCAAACCTCCGGTCGGGCAACCGATACCTAAAAATCACCAGATTAAGTCCATGCATGCAGCTCAGCAAAGGCTGCAGAAGCTATTGAGTAGTGAGTTACCTCAAATGGTAACGCTGAAGTATCAAGCAGCGAATGATGCAGCGAAAAAAATGCTCAATCAAGCCATTGAGCGCATCTGGCAAAAAGGCACACAAGCTGCTCAAACATCGTGGAATAAGCTCGGTAAAATGGGAGGCATTGTTGCGATCCTCAATATTTGGAATAGCGCATCAGTCTTGCATAATATTCGTTATAAAGCCGAGCAGCACCCTGAGACTAGCTTATGGTCAAACCCAGCACTAAGAGAAGCCACCTACTCGACCGGCTATGCGGTGTCCGCGATCTCGGCGGTTTGGCGAGATGCGGCATGGGAAAAGATTATGACCAGACAGTCTCTTCTCTCGGAACCTATGAAGGTTGCCTTAAAGAGTAGTACTCACTCTTATGAGGTAAGACAAAGCCTAAAAACCTTTGCTAAAACCACAGCGATGGTTTCTTTGTTTGGTTTTATCGCAGCAGGCATAGAGACATGGGATAGTGGTGAAAAAGCATGGGATTCAGACCATACACTAATGGAAAGGTTTGGTTATGGTTTAAAAGGTTTATCAACTTTCGCTCAAGTTATAGTTTTTTCTGCACAGTTAGGGGCCAATACATTAAGCCGACTTGGCATATTCAATATTAGTATAGGTGCGATCATTACTCGTTGGATGTTGACCACACTGATGGTGGCAGGTTTCGTATATCTGATAGCAGTTGTGGTCATTAATATTTTTAAACGCTCAGAACTTGAAAAATGGTTGCTCCACTCTACTTGGGGGAAACAGCCTAGCCAGTGGGAGTACCTAGAAGAGCTGAAGCGTTTGGATCAAATTATTCATAAGCCTCAAATTCGGCTAAATGCTATCCCGAGTCGGCGACCTTCACAATGGATGGACGCTGGCACAGAGCAGTGGCAATTAGAATTAACCCTGCCTGCGTTTACTCGGGATACAAAAATTGGTTTACAAATCACCCGCAAACCCAAAGACAAAAACTACCACTATCGTGTCGCTGAGCCGAAATCTGCAGTGGTAGTCAATGAGCTGCGTGGAACATGGCTTAAAGACAAAGGATCTGGAAACCTAATCTATCGATTGGATTTAGGAGGGACCATCGACGATACGGTGGCGGTACTCATCAGTATGCCTTTTACTTGGCAAGCATCGGAAAATGAGACGCTTGGCTATGTGGCTATCGGTAACCACCAAGGTGATCTAACCGTAAACCCAGCCCCGAGAGATAAAAAATTTGCCAAGCGTACCATTGAAGTGAGAGTTGAAAAATGAGTAATAGCGAAACTATAGATCCCATTGAAAAGAGGCTCTACGAGGTAGAAATTCGCCACTATTGGGAACACAAAGGATGGGGCGGAAAATTTGACCACCTTGGAATTTGGGGACTATCAATTTTTGCAGGGCTAACCCCTTTTTGCTTTCTATGGTTTGTAATCGACGAGCTCACGATAGACTCCATTGCATTTTGGGGATTATTTTCTTTCATGGCGATGATGGTATTAGTCTCAAGGTATCTTTTTTTCCCCGACAAGCATCGCTGTTACCACTTAACGCCTCTGGGTATTCATTACACAGAAAAAGACATGATTCCCGATGTTGCCTATCAAGTGGTGCGTGGTTTTGCGTGGGTGGGGATCGTGGTCTGTATTATTGCCGTGTTTGTGCTTAGTCCTATTGCATTTGTTGGGGCAGGTGGTTTTGCGTTGATGTCGTTTGGCATGACGAATTTTAAGCCAACGACGGAAAAGCATGAGGTGTTTTTTTCGGATAGACCCATATTATTTAATCCGATGAGAGATAGCATATTACGCATTGATAGTAATATTCCTACTGAATACTGCAGTAGTCGCAACTTTTACTTTTCTTCTTTGGGAGAAAAAGACGCGGTTGTATCCTTGATTAAAAACATTAGGAAAGATATCGAATATGTGGAAATGGCTAAAATGAATGACATGTTTAAACATCCAATATTCATTCAGGACTAGTATACTTGGATATCAAAGAGAAACATTGGTTTTATAATGTCATGTTATCTATGGGTGATGATATATTCATGCCAATGTATCTTAAAATTGCTGGGGCGAGCGGTTGAAGTAAGAGCTGAAAAATGAGTAATGGAGAAAACACAGAGCCCCTCGAGGAGCAGCTTTACGCTGCTCAGGTGATTTATTCTTGGGAGTCTATGGGTGCGGGTCTGAAACACGAAAATATGGTTAAGTGGGGACTGTCAATATTTGCTGGAACATCATTTCTTTTGTTTCTTTGGTCAGTGCTCGAGAAGTTGACTGTCGACTCATTTGCTTTTTGGGTATTAAGTGGTTTTTTGACACTGATGGTTTTTGCATCAAGATACTTGTTTCTACCCGATAAACATCGCTGTTATCACTTAACTTCTTTGGGTATTCACTATACAGAAAAAGACATGATCCCTGATGTTGCTTATCAGGTAGTACGTGGTTTGGCGTGGGTGGGAATCGTAGTCTGTATTATTGCCGTGTTTGTGCTTGGTCCTCTTGCGTTTATTGGAGCAGGTGGTTTTGCGCTGATGTCGTTTGGGATGACAAACTTTCGTCCTTCTATTGATAACCACTATATATTGATTTCGGAGCGTACGGTTGTGTTTGACCTAGAGAGTGATGGTGTATTTTCATTCGCCATCCCCGAGAAAGGTGCGTATGCTTACTATGGTGATATATTCACCGCTACTCTTGACCAAAAGCAAGAACTACTTGCTACATTACGTTCACTCTTCCCTAGGATCGAGTTCGTGAAGATAAAAAGGTTGAAGGACCAGTATAAACACCCTGTTTATCAGCAAGAAGAAGAGAAAGCGGCTCAGTAGTATGACCTACAACACCGAGCAGCTGTCGCTACAACCCGCAAAACCACCGCACGGTTTTTTGCAACGGCTACTAACCAAAGGGCAAGTATTCCCCTTTACCAAGGCAAATGACACTATTGCTTTATCACTTGCTCGAGAAACAATGCCATCGAACATAAAAAAGACAGAAGGGAATGGAAAGCCATCATTCTGGACCGAAGAAAGCTTAGATAGTGAATCTTTATCAGGCTGGTCTCAACTATACTTTTTAATGGTGGGGCTGGCAAAAATACTATTGATTTTGTTTTTGCCTTTGGCTTATTTGGTTTTCCTTTATCCATTATTATTTGGTTATGCAAGTTGGGATAAAAGGTGGGATGATTGGTTAATGGTTTCCTACGGTTTAACCCTCTACTTCACGCTTCCTTGCTTGCTTATATGGGCCCATTATAAACTGGTATGTAAAGGCTATTATTTCTTAGCGCCTTTCTTAAAAAGCAAACGTGTTTATAGCTTAAACCGTCAAACAGGGATGGTGACCTTGTATAAACGTGGCAATAAAGTGCGCTTTACGCATCCTTTTATAGAATTTGATTGTGTGTTGATGTCAGCCCCCAGCCCTCAAGGCCATCTGAACTACAATTTGATGTTAGTTCATCGCTATCAGCCTTACTCTGTGGGTGTACCTATTAGCAACTTAATTGGCACCAACGAGCGTGTAGTGGAGTACCAGCGCTTGTGGAATATGATCCAGCGTTACATGGATGTGAGTCAACCGATGCCCGATCTGTTGGTATTAGAAGAAGCTCGAGCCAAAGACCCTGTAACTGCTGCCCATGATCAACAGACTGGCCGCGATCCGCATTACTGGCGAGATATGAGCGATGACACCTACAAGAAGACCCTAGCGGAAATAGCCGAACAACAAAAAACATCCCCCGCCACCGGCCCAAAGATCAACATCTTTGCGGATGATTAAAGTGACTTGAGCAGACTTCTTCAGTCTGAAACAGCGAGAGGCGCTCATCATAAAGTAAGAGCAGGCCAAATAACCTTTATTTATAACCTCATAATACTAAATAGCAATTGTATTAGCACGTTGCGAGAGGAATAATAAATATGGCTCGCTCTTACAATTAACCATTTTCACCAAAGGTGTTTAATGCCTGCTCTGCACTCATTGGTTTAAAGTGGTAGAACCCTTGAATTTCATCGACACGCCAGACGTTGAGAATGCGCAATTGAGACGCGGTTTCGACGCCTTCGGCAACGGTGGTCATGCCCAGCTCTTGAGCCATGTTGATGATGCTGCGGACTAAGGTTTTGGCCTTTTCATTGGTTTCAATTTCGCTCATATACGATTTATCCAATTTGACGATATCGAGCGGGAAATTACACAGCGAGCTAAACGATGAATAGCCGGTACCGAAGTCATCTAAGGCTAGCTGGACGCCTAACGCTTTGAGGGCATGCATCCGTTCAATTGTCTCCTGGTCGGCACCGAGTAGAATACTTTCGGTAACTTCCAGCACCAGCTGTCCTGGCGAAAGTTGATACTGCTTAATGAGTCGCTGCAAGTTATTAATCAGCGCACTTGCGCCAAAGTGAGGACTAGAGAGGTTGACATGAATGGTGAGACGGTGCTGCGATTTTTTACTCCAATACCTTTGTATGGTTTGTAAAAATGCGCAGGCTTTTTCTAACACCAGTTCGTCGAGCTCAATAATTAATTTGTGTTTTTCGGCCAACGGAATAAAAACCCCTGGCGATATCATCCCCAAATCGGGATGATGCCAACGCGCCAATGCTTCAAAACCGATCACTTGATTCGATGTCGCGTTAACGATGGGCTGGAAGAAAGCGGTAAACTCTTCGTTTTTCAGTGCAGTGATCAGGTTTCGATTAATTGTTAATGTCTCATTGGCAGCTTGCACAATCTCTTCATCAACAATCGTCACATTGTGCTTGGGTACCAACTGTTGCTCTATCGCGTAGAAACCACAGTGGACGAGGGGTTCAAAATGGGTAAACGCGAACTCAGGCCCTATCATTGCGGCGTTAAGGCCGATATCAAAGTCTGCTGTCGTCTCAGCTAGATGATTCGCACTGACTTTTAGCACGGTATTCGCGCGAGGAATAAATTGCTCCTCCTCTATTTGATCAGTGAAAACGATAAACTCATTTTCGCTTAGCCTACCGATTTCCGCTTGCGGAAACTGTTGCTTCAAAGCATCAGCGATATGCTTTACCGCATTGTCATAGGCTTGATGCCCATATATCTCGTAAATTTCACGAAGACGTGTGGCAATTATGTAGAGGGTGATAATGGCCTTTTTGTTCGTAAGCGCTTGATTTAAGGCTTTAGTTGTCGAGGGCCGATTAAGTAAACCAGACAGGGTGTCATGGTGTGATAGTGTTTCTATTAAAGCGGCTTGTCGTTTTTGCTGGCTAATATCTTTCACCGCCAGCATCACAGTTTGAGACGTCTGATTGTCTAGCCGCATCGCTTCTACATTGCAAGAGATAGTTTGCCCAGTGACACTGCGTAGGTTAGTTTCAAAGTGAGTAACATCCTGCTCGTCTTGTTGTTGGAAGGCATTCAGATCAGACAGTGTGCCATCTTTGTTATTTAATAGGATATCGAGTGGGGCATCGATAAGCTGTGTGCGTTGATGACCAAGCAAATTAAGTAGTGCCTGATTCACGTCGACAATCTGGTTATTTTCTAAAAGTATCATGCCTAGATGCTGGCTATGGTACAGCGCTTCAAATTTAGACAGTGTTTCTTTAAGTTGTTGTTCGGCGTAAGAGGACGTGCTCGCCATTGCCTCGATTTGTTCAGTAATGCGGGTAAACATATCTGTGGGCGCTGTGATAGGAGCTGTGTTACCGAGCAGAGCGTTCACATTTTTCTCAAAAGAGATAAATTGTCTAGCAATATTGTGTCGATAAAGCAGATAAACCACGAAAGCGATAAATGAGGTCATCGCCAGTAAAGCTAAGATAAGATATTGAAATACTTGCTTTCCCTTTTGATAGTAATGGCGAGATTCGGTGGTTTCTAAGGCCGCAATGGGGCGGTTGCTCAAATCATATAAGGGGGTATAGCGGGTTATCTTATTGTCAGTACGAACAATGCGTTCAACGCTCCCTTCTCCTGTTGTATCCCCCTTGTTAACGAGACGGTTGTTGCCCGCTAATATGTTATCGTAAGCGGAGGGAAAGCGACCCGTCAGCGCTTGCCCCCAAACCATCCAGCCGACGACCGGTGCAGTGCCCGCACTGTCTCGGACTGGGTTGACACTGATCACCCATATGCGGCCTCTAAGCTGGAGTAAACCAGCGAAAGGAGTCAGCTCTTTATCAGGAATGGGTTGATGAATATGGGCTGTGACGGCAGGGGAGCGATATATTGCATCAATAATCGACTTGTTGCCCGCATTTTCCAGTACTTTTGCTTCGACTACCTCACCACTTAAGTCGGCAAACCCCATCATATCTAAACTGAGTGCGAGTAATGTCTCGTCGCTTAGATTCCTCTGCGCATAGCGATTATTACCTGTTGTAAGTAGCGCGTAAGTATCATCCCAATAGGCCCAATCAATTGCATATTCAACTTGATTATCGATGACACGCTGAATCACCGCTTTGGCTTGCTGATTTGCGCGCGTGATTTCTATGTCTTCTAGGTGGTCAATACCGAAGAGGAAAAAATAGCGAGTCAATAAAAGGCTACTGAAAATAATGGCAAGTAACCCTAGGATAAAAATAAGTGCTGCTTTGCTGTGAAGCGTAACAAATCGCGTCCGTGTCATTTAACACCTAGCAAGAAAAGAGGAAGGCCCGACGCCGAGGCTTTAAATTAGGCGAGTACACCACAACAATCAATAACGTTGTTAATGTATTGAGATGTTATTCAGTATTTAGGGATAGACTTATCAACAAGCGCCGATATTACGGGGTTTACAGTGTAAACTGGACCACTTTATGTGACGCTGTCACATTTTATTTTTGGTGTGTCGATTACAAACAAGAGCCCCTCGTATTATTGCTAAGACGAGGGGAAAGTGTATAACAATGCTTAGCTGGTCGATGACTCCAACTGCCAATGATGCTTAATCTTCTCTTGATTGTGCTTGGGCGAGTGAATAGTGAATGCAATACACAAGGATATAGTGATCATTACCAGCATCACACTAAACGCGGCAACAAAACCGCCAAATAGCGCCGCAATGACAGAGCCCATAAAGCTACCGACACCAAAGCCCAGGTACATAAAACCATAGTTTTGGCTGAGGTGGTTCATGCCAAAATAGTCGCTCATCAAGGTGGGGAATACGGTAATTGCTCCGCCAAAACTGAACGCGACACAAGCAACCGACAAATAGAAGCTGTATTGGTCCAGTGGCATAAAGCGGAGCATACCTACGCCTGCCGCGCAGACGAGGAGTGCCAAGCCAACCACTTTGCTGCGCGCCATGCGATCAGACAACACCCCCAGTACCAGACGGCCGCCTAGATTTGCCAGTGCGATAATGGCAACCGCTTCCGCAGCGGTGGCAGCATCAAGGTGGACATAAAGTTCACCCACATCTTTAGCGACGCCAATGACATAAAGCCCACTCATACAAATCGTGACAAATACCGTGGCAAGTAACCAAAATTGCGGGGTTTTAAAACATTGAGAAAGGGTGTAATCAGCAGGCGCATCGGCCTCAGATGCGTTTGTGGCGGCTTTTTGCTGTGGTGCATCGTGCATCAGTGCGCCGCCAATCACGACCATCACACAGGCCAGAACCGCCCACATTTGAAAACTTAGTGCTGCGCCGCCTGCAGCTAAAAAGTACAGATTAATGTATTTAAAACCTAAGCTGCCTAAACCATAAGCGCCAATAGCACAGGCTGAGGCAAGCCCTTTGTTTTTGGGAAAAAAGCGTACGCAATTGGAGAGCGTCATGAGGTAGCCAGTACCATCTGCTAAACCAATCAGAAGGCCGGCGGTAAGGTAAAGTAGCCATAGTTGGCTGACCACCGAGGTTAGCGCGAGACTGGTGCCAAGCAGTATGCCAGCGCCAATGGTCACGCGGCGGACACCGAATCGTGCTTGTAGATGGCCCGAGACGGAAGAAGCCAGGGCCAATGCCAGTGTCATAATGCCAAAGGTGAAGGCCACTTGGCTGACTGGCTCGTCAAGCTGGGCTGCAAGGGGAGCATTAAACAGGCTCCACGTATACACAGAGCCAAGTGCAAACTGGGCCAATACGGTGCCGATAAGGGTTTTGATGCCGGGGGATAAACGTGCGTTCATGGTAACGCTCCAGGGTTTTATCTATTGAGAACACCCCCAAGATACGACCCTGAATCCCCACATCAAGAGTAGGTGAAAAAGATAAAATGAGCTGCAGTTAGCGGGCATGAACTGCAGCGAGAGGGCATGAATTACAATTGCATCCGTTCGCGAAACGCTTTCAGATTACCGCGACTGACCAAGACAGGATCAGAAATGCCGGGGAGGAAAACGTGATAGGTGCTGTTTAAGCCTGGTTCAATTTCGGTGATTTTATCTAAGTTGATGCAATAAGAGCGATGGCAACGAAAAAAATTAGCCGGCAATTGCGTCATCAATTCACTGATAGTGTAAGGCACATAGAACTCACCGTCGGGTGTGTACACCAAGGTGGTCTTTTCGTTGGCAGCGGCGTAAAGAATGTCGGCGGTATCGGTAATGCGGATCCGATTATCACGCATCAAATGCAAGGTATGGCGTTGCTCTGTCAGGGTATCGGTAGGTGCAGCCGCGAGAGCAAGCTTATTGAGTACGCCTTTCACCCGTGTTTCGTTAAGCGGCTTAAGCAGGTAGTCGAACGCTTCAAGCTCAAAAGCATCTGCGGCATGCTCTTTGTAAGCGGTGGTAAAAATCACAAAGGGCGGGCGCGCATCGGCATGTAAACTCCGCGCGAGTAACATGCCATCAATCGAGGGGATATTGATATCTAAAAACAGCACGTCCACTGAATGGGTCTGCAGGTATTTTAGCGCTGCAAGCCCATCATCAAAGCTTTCGATGATCTCGAGATCACTATGCTTTTCAACTAAGTAACGTAGCTCTTCTTGCGCTAAGTATTCGTCTTCGACAATGACAGCGCGAAGCATGAAGGCTCCTTATGGTTTATCACAAATGATACACGTGTGCCGGGATTGCGTGGCTCAACAGTTAAGCCTTGTCCATAGAGCATGATTAAACGCTGATGCACATTCATCAAGCCAATATGATGACTGTCGATGGTGCCATGATAAAGTTGCTCGACAATATTAGGATTGATGCCGACCCCGGTATCTGTGATGCTAATCTCCGTTCCTTGCGCAATTTCGCGCACCGCAATGATAACATCACAAGGACGACGAGAAGGTTGAAAACCATGGCGAATCGCATTTTCAACCAGTGGCTGTATCAGCAAGGGCGCAATATTGGTGTCGGTCGTTTCAATATCAAAGCGGATCGTAAGTTTGTCACCAAAACGTGCTTGCTCAATAGCGACATAGTCTTTGACTTGCTTAATGGCATCACTAATGGGGATCAGATCCTGCGTGCGCTCTAAATTGTAACGCATAAAGTCGGCCAAATTGGCAATCAAGCCACGGGCGTCATCCGGACGCAGGCGGATCAAGCTGGAGATCGCATTGAGGGCGTTAAACAAAAAATGAGGGTTAATTTTACTTTGTAACGCAGAAAATTCGGCCTTACTCGCCATTTCTTTGAGGTTTTGTATCCGCGCAACTTCCATTTGGGTCGAAATCAATTGTGATAAACCAATCGCCATTTCCTGCATGGGGCGACGAATACGATGGGGCTGACGATAAAAAACCTTTAAGGTTCCCGTGACCACGCTATTTTCCCATAGCGGAATGATCAACAAAGAGCGAAAATCATGCACATTGAGATCATTGCTGATAATTTGTTCACCGGTTCTTACCGCTTGCTGAGTAAGGCGGCTAATTTGGTGATGGGCATCAATGTATTGCTCCTCACCAATGCCAACATACGCCAAAACATCGGCGGTATCGGTAATAGCCACGGCATCGGCACCGGTGTCTTTACGAATAATACTGCACGCCTTGGTCAAACCTCGCGCCTCTCCGCGTCGAAAATACGGTAGCGTGCGGTTGGCAATATCTAACGCTTGCTTAGCCTGCTGGGCGGCTAAATGTTCTTTTTCATCATCGATGTACTGCACCAGTTGGATGATCAGGCCAATACAGACGGTACCTGCAATCATCGGGAAGCTAATGGTGGCAACAATGTGTTGGGCGAGCGTTTGATCGCGGGCAAGCAAAAGGATAAGTAGCATGGTCAGCGATTCGCAGAGCATACCCGCCAAAATGCCGTAGCGTGCATAATGCTGTTTATCTGCGCGATAATGGATCAGTGCCGACAGGCACCCAGCAATAATACTGGCGATCAAACAGGCTTGTGAGGTTGGCCCATCAATATCGATAAGATAGCGGTGAACGCCCGAGACGACGCCGGCAGTCACGCCAACCCAAGGACCAAACAAAATACCGCCGGCGATAATGGCGATGATGCGTACATTTACCAGCGACCCATCGACATTCACTCCCGTGTAGGTACTGAACAAGGCAAACAATACAAACAAAGCGGCAATGAGCGCTGTTTCCATTGGATGGCGCTGGGTCTTCTGTACGATGGTTTGGATCAGATGGGTGCGAGTGAGCCAAAATAAGGCCATGAGTAATAAGGCGGCACGTTCAAATACCGCCAACAGCATCAATAACTGGTCGTTATACGCTAACAAAAGAAAAGACCGTGTTTAAATAAAGGGCGACTGTATGCTGCCAATTACTTGCGGCGGCAGAACTCTGCGATCACAAACAACGTTTGGCCGTTCACTTTACCCTGCACATGGGTGGGATCATCGGTCAGGTTAATGCCACGGATCACGGTACCTTGTTTGATTACCTGGCTTGAGCCTTTCACTGGCAAATCTTTAATCACGGTCACGTCGTCGCCTTTTTGCAGCGCCACACCATTTGCATCCAGCACTTTAACTTCTTCGATATCTTGACCGGTTTCCGCCCATTTACGCACGTCATCTTCCATATACATCATGTCGAGATTATCTTGCGCCCAGCTTTCACTCGAAAGGCGAGAAAGCTGGCGATAAGCGACGACTTGCACGGCTGGCTCTTGGCTCCACATGCTGTCACTCAGGCAACGCCAGTGGTTCACATCCATATTGTCAGGATTACTTAGCTGGTCATGACAGGTGCCACAAACCAATACGCAGCTGTTCGCGGTGGTATCTGGTGAGTACGGGACGTCATATACAGATAAGTTGTCTTGGCGGGTACAAAGTTCACATTGGCCGCCGCTGCGTGCCTGAAGTGTTTGTTCAATACTCATAAATGTCTCGTGTAGGGCAGATCGAGCCTGCGTTAACAATGCGGCAGAGTGTAATCGCTGACATAAATTCTTACAAGTTATAAGGGATTAAGTCAGCGAATTGATGGATGATTATAGACACAAAAATGCCACGCCAATGCGGCGTGGCATTTTATAAACGATGGTACCGCGCCATTAAGCGTTTGCAGTGTCTTGTTTCACCACTTCGTGGTGCTCGAAGATAGTCTTATCTTGGCCACCGGTTAAGCGTGAGGTGAGCGTGCCAGCAGTCATTGAGCCGCTAACGTTAATCGCGGTGCGGCCCATATCGATTAACGGTTCAATTGAGATTAACAGACCCGCAAGTGCGACCGGCATATCCAGTGCCGAGAGTACAATCAGCGCGGCAAACGTTGCCCCGCCACCAACGCCAGCAATACCGAAAGAGCTCACCGTTACGATGGCAACCAAGGTCGCGATAAAGCCAGGATCGAGCGGATTAATACCAATGGTTGGTGCAATCATCACCGCCAACATGGCAGGGTATAGCCCTGCACAGCCGTTTTGCCCCATGGTCGCACCGAAAGAGGCTGAGAAATTGGCACTGGCCGGATCGTTCCCCAAGTTCTTCATTTGAGAATCAATGTTTAGCGGAATAGTCGCGGCACTAGAGCGCGATGTGAAGGCAAACGTTAGTACTGGGAGTATCTTTTTCAAGTATTGAGCTGGGCTCATTCCTACTAGGCCGATTAAGATCAAATGCATCACCAAAATCGCGCCTAGGCCAACGTATGAAGCGACAACGAAGTTTGCCAGTTGCAGGATTTCACTGACATTTGATCCGGCAATGACTTTTGTCATGAGTGCCAAGACACCGTATGGCGTTAAACCGATAATCATGCGCACCAGCGTACGTACAAGCGCCTGAGCAACATCCATAAAGCGTTCAAAGCGCTCACCCAGTTCAGGCTGTGTGCGTGAAAGCGTTACTCCGGCAATTCCCACAAGCGCAGAGAAAATCACCACAGCAATCGTAGACGTTGGACGGCTTCCTGCTAAATCTGCGAACGGATTTTGTGGGAAGAAAGAGATCACCATATCAGCCAGTGACAGGTTTTCAACGGTACCTAGGCGTTCTTCAAGTGCAGCCCCGCGAGCCATTTCTTGCGCACCTTGCACGATATCTTGCGCAGACAATCCAAATAGACTGCTGACGAACACACCAATGAGTGCCGATGCTGCGGTCGTTGCCAGCAAAATCCCAATATTTAAGCTAGAGACTTTACCCAGTGAACCCGAGTCTTTCACCTTTAAGATGGCACCAATAATTGAC
Source organism: Salinivibrio sp. AR640 (assembly GCF_001995405.1). Classification (NCBI taxonomy): domain Bacteria; kingdom Pseudomonadati; phylum Pseudomonadota; class Gammaproteobacteria; order Vibrionales; family Vibrionaceae; genus Salinivibrio; species Salinivibrio sp. AR640. The sequence continues at coordinate 18,408 of NZ_MUFD01000020.1, forward strand.
ACGGTAATCAACGGCATGATGATCATTTTTAACAAGCTCACGTAGCCTGAGCCGACGATATTGATATAGTCAATGGTTTCGCGTGTAACCGTGCCGTCAGCACCATATAACGCTTGCAGCGCAGCACCGAATGCCACCCCTAAGCCTAAGCCAGTAAAGACTCGCGTTGATAGGGATTTTTGTTGCTTGTGCAACTTCACAAGCACTGCCAGTAACAGCGCAAAAGCGATCAGATTTAAAAGGATAACTGTCATAGTTGGCGTTCCCACCTAGAGAATTATAATAATTTCAGCGTTAGATCCCGTGGATGTCGTTAAGGGATCGATATTGGTTCGCATCTTATGCCGACGGGTGCACATAATGAAGACATATGTCACATTACGGCTAGATAAAAAAAGCACTTATTAAAACTAAAAAGAATATGGAACAGTTATTGCACAATTTGCGGTGGTATATCGCGCAATGGCGACGACAAGTTATTCCGGCTGTTTTAAAACAAGCGTTCGTTCTAGGAATACACCTAAGGTTCCGGTAAGGTAAGGCCGCGCGTGTTGACTCACCCTCACCGTGTTTATTTTTGGACGCATACCAGGAGTGATGTGTTATTGATTTGAAGGATTCACAATGAGCAGAAAAATCTACTTCTCGACCCCAGGCCGGTTTAGTGCAAAACGTACGTTGATAGGCGCGGTTAGCCGTTGTCATCATCGACTTGCCCCCAGTCATGCAAGGAAGATTGCCCGCAAGCTCTTTCTTACCCCCACGCGCAGTCCAGCGGTGAACGCGGCCCCGAATGGCTTAGAGCGGTTTACTGCGCAGAGTCAACAAGGCGAGCTACAGATGTACAGCGTTGGCGCGGGCCCGACCTGGTTACTGACACATGGGTGGTCCGGCTCGGCGAGCCAATTTTTTCCTTTAATGGCGCATATTGCCTCGTTGGGTTTTCGCGCTGTGGCGTTTGATCACCCGGCCCATGGTGAAAGTGGGGGGCACGAAAGCCATATTCCAGGGTTTGTGCAGGCAATCAACGATGTTTTGGATCAAGTAGACAACGTTTCTGGTGTCGTCGCCCACAGTATGGGTGCGGCGGCCGTCCTCGAGAGCCAACATCCGCAATTAGATGACTTACCATTACTCTTGGTCGCGCCTGTGTTGAATTATCGTGAGAATCTGTATGCAACGGTGCGTCAGTCCGGATATTCACTCAAGCTGTTTGATGAAATTGTACAAGAAGTGGGGGAGCAGCACGGTTATCCGATCGAAACCATCGACCCCTTGACTAAACTCGGCGCGCGTCGTCATCAGGTGGTCATTGCGCATGACAGAAACGATCGTTTTGCCTCGTTCAGCGTGACTGAAAAAGCAAACGACTATCAACATGTCTGCTTGCTGCCTACTGATGGGCTAGGGCATGGGCGGATTTTAAAAAGCGACGTGACTTTACAAGCGTTTACTGATCTTGCGGCTAAGACGGATCCAGCGGTACATAGTGTTGAGAGCGCAACGTCAAGTAGCGATATTGCAGCGCGGAAAAAAAACTGGCAGACAACTGAAACCAGCGCGTCAGCCATGGATGTGTAAGCCACCGGCAAATAATCTAAAAAAGGCACCGACGTCTGCGGTGCCATATGGGGTCTATGATATGTGGCTTATAAAAAAACGTATTACTCGCCAGCTATCTATTCGCCAGCTATCGACAAACGGGCAAACCGTATCCGAGGGGCGAAGAAGGCGCCATCGTAATTAGGCGTGACTGTGTTGCCAATCGCATCAATCTCATTGAGCATGGTATAGAAATTACCTGCCACTGTGATGCCACGCACGGGGCGAACACGTTTACCGTCACGGCACAAGAAGCCACTGGCTCCAAACGAGAAGTCGCCACTGATAGCATTCGCGCCAGAATGCACCCCTTGCAGCGAAACCAGTTCGAGATACTCGCCTCCATGCACTTCGGCACCACTTTGTTTGCCGGCGGCAATGAGGTCGTGACGTGAAGTGACATCTAAGCCGCCTTTCGGGCTGCGGCCGGCGTTGGCAGTGTGACGCACGCCAAAATGATGGGCCGTAGCGCTATTATGTAACAACCCAACCAATATGCCATTTTCAATTAGCGGCGTGTCGGTTGTAGCAAAGCCCTCGCTGTCAAAGGCTTTGCTGCGCATCCCGCCATCGATACGTGCGATATCGGTAATGGTCAGGGCTGGATCGGCAATCGGTTTTCCGATTTTTTCGCGCCATGGATTGGTACCCCGTTTGGCCGCATCCCCGGAAAAACAACTGCCAAATGCGCCCAGCAATTCGCTTAAACAATTATGTTCAAACACTACCGCATATTGACCGGTTTTGACTGGCCCACCCTCTAACAATGCATCAGCCGTGTCATAGGCCAAGCGGGTTGCATATGCTTGGTCGAGATCGGCAAAGCGGCGTGACACTGACGCCCCCAAATGCATCGATTGCTTGCCGTCGTGATTGAGCAGTGCTGCCGTGTAGCAGCTAAAACTCCGTTCGCGATGATAGCAGCGTGTGCCCAGGGTATTAGCCAGCAGCTGATACTGGGTTTGCTCACCGTAGCCATTGTAGGGCGCCCCCGTTGCCCGTGGTTGATTGACCACGTCTTGCTCCATCGCGAGTGCCAATGCAATCTTATCTTCAATCGGCGTATTATCCGCTTGAAACAAAGTGGGATCTTGGCTATCGATCTGCTGCCCTTCGGCGCGAATTTTCTGGTCAGGGTCGGCTTTGGTAAAGCTCGCATTCGTTAGCGCGGCATTGACCATGCTGGCAAGGCTGTCGCTATCTAGCGATTCGGAATAACTGGTGGCAACTTGGTCACCTTTGATAACACGTACGCCAATCACTTGGCCCGCGGTGACTTTGTACTCGGACAGATCGCCTTGATCCGCCTTCAATGACAAGCTTTCACTGGCGTTGGCAATGACGTCTGCTTGCGCACCTTGCTGTTTCACCAAGCTGAGGACCTGATCGACGGCATCGCTTAGGGTTGCTTTCACGTTTTGCTCACTCATGCGTTACCGCCTCCTACTAGGATGTTGTCGACTTTAAGTGCGGGCTGACCCACAGTCGTCGGTACGGCACCACTCACAGAGCCACACATACCCGCGGCGAGGGCGAGATCCTTACCAACCATGCTGATTTCTTTAAGCACCTTAGGCCCCGTACTGATTAACGTTGCGGACTTGAGTGGTGCGGTGATTTGGCCATCTTCTACCAAATAGGCTTCTTGCACCGCGAAGTTAAACTCGCCGGTGCCGGGCTGTACTGAACCACCACCCATTTTTTTAGCATAAATGCCGCGCTCCATGGAGCCAATCATCTTCTCAAGATCATCATTACCCGGCTCGATAAAGGTGTTCCGCATCCGCGAGGTCGGCGCGAACTTGTAAGACTCACGACGGCCTGAGCCGGTGCGTGCATAACCGGTTTTCAGGCTGCCCATATGATCGACCATAAACGAGGTGAGCTTACCGTCTTTGATAAGCTGGGTATGCTGAGTCTCCATACCTTCATCATCGATGTTAATTGAGCCCCATGCGTTGGCTAAGGTGCCATCATCGACGGCGCTAACCACTGGGCTAGCAATCATCTCACCCATTTGATCATGAAACACCGAGGCTTGTTTGGCTACCGAGGTGGTTTCTAGTAAATGGCCACAGGCTTCGTGGAAAATGACCCCACCGAATCCATTTCCAATGACCACGGGCATTTCACCAGAAGGACAGGTTTGGGCGCCGAGTTTGGTTAATGCTTGACGTGCAACGCGTTCGCCCATCGCCACGGGATCAATATCGTGATGAAATTCCCAGCCAGTGAGTGCGCCAGGGGCATCAAAGCCGGTCGATTGCTCTTTTCCATCGGTGGCAACCGCGGTTGTAGCAATCCGAGTGTAATGACGTGTATCGCTAACGTGCAACCCGCGAGAGTTAAAGATCTCAATCTGTTGTTCACGTTGGCCGACGCGACCAATAATTTGTGTGATTTTTTCACTTTCGGCGCGTATACGTTGGTCTACGTGGCGTAAAAAATCGACTTTATCTGCCACATGCTGGTCACGAGATAGAGGTTCAGACACAGGATGTTTGTCATTTAAATGCGATAAATTAAGGGGGCCAGCAGCGGCAATTTGGTCACGCTTATCACGCGCGCAAAGTAAACTGGTCACTTTTTTAAGCTGTTCTTCATCGCGACTATTGGTATAGCCATAAAGGACCTTATGACCGAAAAACAAACGGATACCAATTCCAAAATCAATCCCTGAACTGACTTTATCCACCTCACCAGACAATAACTCGACGTTGCCCGAGTGGTGGTGCTCGACAAAGAGCTCGGCGAAATCTGCGCCCATAAACATGGCGTGATCAATCACCGATTTTGCCGTTGATGGATTCAGCATACTTCCTCCTAAGAAGTGTGTTAGCGAATCTTTTATTCTACCAAGCTTTTATCAGCAATGATCACCACGTTCAGTGAGTGCATGATATTTCATCACTTTCTGTGTAATTGATTGGATGGGAAATGGGGCTTTTCAGTGCATGATTACCAATGGGCGACGACTTTTTCGCGATCCGTTACACTACGTCGATGCAGATAACGAGCAGGATAAAGCAATGAGTCACGTAGCAGCCAACATCATCACTGGCTTTCTTGGAGTGGGCAAAACGACTGCCATTCGTCATTTGCTGGCGAATAAACCTGAGCAAGAGCGCTGGGCGATATTGGTCAATGAGTTTGGTGAAGTGGGTGTCGATGGTGCGATCCTCTCTGAGCAAGGTGCGCTGGTGAAGGAGGTGCCGGGGGGATGCATGTGCTGTGTCGCTGGGTTGCCTATGACGGTAGGCTTGAATACGCTATTAGCGCAAAAGCCGGATCGAATTTTAATTGAGCCGACAGGGCTCGGTCATCCTAAGGATATTATCGGTAAGCTTACCCAGCCGCCTTTCGATACCCATTTGTCGCTACACGCGACGATGACCTTGGTGGACCCGCGTTGCATTGACGATGTGCGTTATCGTGAAAATCAGAATTTTCACGATCAAATCGCGTTAGCGGATGTGGTGGTCGCCAACAAGCTCGATCAGTGTACTGAAGGGCAAATCGCAACGTTTTATGATTATGTCGCGGCGTTTGATGGCAAGAAAAGCTTGGTGACTGGCGTTGAACACGGCGCGCTCGAGACGGCATGGCTTTCGCTACCTCGGCAAGATCGCAAAGCGCATTATCACCATCATCACAGCAATGCTGAGCCGATGACCACGCTTGCGTTGGGTCCAGATGACATTTTTACCCGCAAAGAAAATCAGGGGCAGGGCTATGTCAGTTGTGGTTGGTTATTTGCCGCGCACTGTTGTTTTCCCTTTGATGCCTTGTATGGGTTATTTAGCAATCTCAATGCTCAGCGAATCAAGGCGGTGGTGAACACCGAAGAGGGATTTTTTGCGTTTAACGTTGCCAATCAGGTTGTCACCGTCACACCCATGTCGATTGAAACGGCAGAGTCACGGATTGAGGTGATTGATATCCAACCCTTACCGTGGGATGAGTTAGAAACCATCTTGCTTTCGTTTCTCGAGCCGCCGGCCGAATAAATCACGCCGTTATAGAAAATGACAATAAAACCGGTCAGTATCACTGACCGGTTTTTATCGACGTTGACGATGGCGTTGGGTTAGCTGGCGTATTTCGCTGTGAGTACTTGCCAGCTGCGTTTTTGTTGATGAAAACGCAGTTTCAAATCTTGATATTGCTGACTTAACTCGGCCTTTTCTACTTTTTCGCGGAATTTATCGCGTTCAAGTGCCAGTAATTGTTTTTTGAGCGTGTAGTAATCAGCCATCTTCGCCACCAAGGTATCGTATTCTTGTTGTAGAATTTGTAAGCGATGCGCGGCGTTGGGCTTATTGCTTAGCTTTTGCGTTGCACGCTGAAGCTGCATTGTCGCCCGTGCTTTTTCTATCTTTTCTTCCGGCGTAACACGCAGCTTTTCAGCCAACCCAAGCCAAGAGGCCGTTTTAATTAACCACTTCGTTGGATCAAATTGCCACCAGCGAATGCCGTTGCGGTAATCATTCTCAAAGATGTGATGGAAATTATGGTACCCCTCACCAAAGGTCATAAAGGCTAAAACACCATTATCGCGGGCTGTATTCTTCTCGGTGTACGGTTGACTTCCCCATACGTGGGCCAAAGAGTTAATGAAAAACGTTGTATGGTGGCTGAGCACTAATCGTGTGAAGCCCACCAGTAAAATGGCCCCCCACACATCGCCGTGAATCACGCCAAACGCGATAGGAAAACCAAAGTTGGTTGCCAGTGTCAGGGCCAAGTAGTGCTTGTGCTGCCACATCACGATCTTGTCTTTTTGCAAGTCACGACAATTGCTGTAATCACCATAACGGTCGGGATGATATTCACGTAACATCCAGCCTAGGTGCGAGAACCAAAAGCCGCGTTTCGCCGAGTAAGGGTCGACATCGTTGTCATCTACGTGACGATGGTGAATACGGTGATCGGATGACCAATGAAGGGCACTGTTTTGGAGTGCAAACGCGCCCCCAATAGCAAAAATAAACCGCAGGACCGGATGGGCTTGATAAGTTTTGTGGGCCCATAAGCGGTGATAGCCTGCCGTTATCGACAGCCCACAAAAACTAAAGGCGACAATCAGTGCGGTGATCTGCATCCAATCGAAACCATGGTGCCAAGCCCAAAGCGGGGTGCCAATGACTGCGATGAAAAACGTGAGCGTAAATACGCTGATATTTAGCCAAATCAAACGTGGTTTTTGTGGCGGTGAGGTTGTCGTTTTGGTTTCCATAACTCTTATCTTTATTTAAGCGTACACTTGTACGCTAGAATAGATGGGGGTCATCAATTGGTCAAGGCCTCGTCATCTCCTTTGTGCGCAAAATTGTTTCTGGGTTTGTCATCGAAAGATTAATGATTGAAATGGCTATACTTAGGTAAACATGGGAAAGCGTTGGGAGGATGCCATAGCCTATTCGCTCGTTGGCGTTGTTGGTTTGACGCCTTTTTGATTTTTATAGTTTTGAGGATGTGTGCCGATATGTATACGTGTTCCTTATTCACGAAAGGTTAGGAAGTATGATGTCCTATCCGGCCATACCGCACTTTGTGAAGGCGATGGGCCACCGTGTGGTGAGTTACATCTTGAATGTCACAGAGGCCGAAGGCCGCTTAATTTTAATGCAGAAACTCGGACTAAGCCGGATCCAGCGAGACACGCTGAACCAGTATATCGAGCTGTGCCGTCAGCTACGGGTATCCGCGGTTGACCAGGGAGAGAGTGAACAATCTTTTTTTTATCGCCTCCCCCATGTGATGCAAAATGGTCGTCATGTCTTTAATGTGTGGCGGGCACAACAAGGGGGAGAGCTCGCCACGCGGATCACCACCGCCGACCCCTTGACCAGTGCATTTTGCCAACTGGCCGGTGAGTTGTATCCCTTGTTTCTGATTAAGGCGGGACAACGCCCGCACCTTTTTTATCGGGGAGCAGGTTACCTGACCGCAGCTATTGAGCAATTCCCTATTAGTAAGTTGGTGCAAAAGCGGATGGCGGCCGATCCTGCCTTATCAAGATTATTCACCACCACTGGCAAAGAGCCACAACAAACGTGTGGTGACTATAAAGATGCCACCGGACATCGCGGCATGGTGAGTTTAGCCAGTCTCCCTGTCTCCATTTTGGTCAATAGTTATGACTTAATGCGGATACGTGGCGTGGTCAGTGCTGACCGTTTCGTGACTACCGTCCAAGAGATGTTAGACATGGCACGCAGCCTTGCCGATGGTGAGGTCGCGCATATTCCCATGTTTGTAGGATTTCGTAATGCGGCGCTCACGAATTTGGCCGAACTCGATACCAAATGGGGCAGTGTACGGCGCTACACCCCGGGTATTGCTGAATATGTCTTACAAGCCGCGGGGCTAATGGCGAAGCGCCGGAATAATGGCTTTATGTTAGAGTCTGGCTACGCATTTGCGATCAACTTTGGCGACTTTCTTGAAGACGATGATTGGCCCGAGGAGGTTCTGGATGCCGAGGGCGAGCAGCAAACTACCGAGCTGAATATCATTTTATGCATGGCGCTTTGTTATCTTGGCCAACATAAGGCATTTGTCGCGCCAGAGTGGGTGTGGCGTATTGATCCCTTTTCATTGGACAACCGACGACAAGATTTTAGCACCGTAGCGGAAACCAGCGATCCTGTGGCAATTGGTGATGAAGACTTAGTGGATATTGAGCGTTGGAGCATGCTGGTGGATGATACCGATTCCAGCGGGATTCGATTGGCCATGTCTCGCCTCTATGCTGCAGCAAAAAAACCGGTCACACAAGATGCCTTGATGGATGTGATTATTGCGTTACGCAATATATTTGCTGCCAGTGAAGACATTGTCCCGATAAAAGCGGCGCTGACGCATATTGTCGAGCAAGAGACGGATCTTGCTATGATTGATCAGCTTGCCGAGGATTGGCGTGCCTTGTTAACTGGGGAGTTTGATGACGATCCTGAGACCATCCGTGAAAAAGTCTATCAATGCGTCCAGCTGTGTTTAACCTGTTTACGTCATTTCTACGTGCATGCCCCGATGCTGATGACTCGCCCCGACCGGCTGAGCTATCTGTGCGAACACGATGTCACGCAATCAAAGGTGAATCCTTAGCGATCTCAAAGAATCTCAGTGATTTTTACGGGTTCGACCTCATACCTGGCGAACTTGGTTTATGCTTACAGTGATCACGCTGCCATACTCTCAGCTAAGAAGTCGAAAAGGAGAGGCTTTTGACCAAACAAATATTGATCACCGATGATTCTGCCCTGGCGCGCAAACAGCTATCTCGAACCTTGCCTCAAGACCTCGATGCTGACGTGCACTTTGCTGAAAACGGTAAAGTGGCACTCGACGTGCTCAACAGTCAGCCGATCGACATCATGTTTCTAGACTTGACCATGCCAGAATTAGACGGTTATCAAACGTTAGAGGCTATGCAAAAAGCGGGCATGACCACTCCGGTTGTGGTGGTGTCGGGTGATATTCAGCCATTAGCACAGCAGCAAGTGTTGGAGCGAGGCGCGAAAGACTTTGTTAAAAAGCCGATTAGTCGCGAGCGGGTCGATGCGTTAATCAAAGCCTATTTGCCTAATACATCCACCTTAGATACTCAGCGTGCGCAAACGTCGCACGAAAAACTGAGCCGTCGTGATATTTATATGGAAGTCGTGAACATTGCCATGGGCCAGGCGGCGGATAAACTCGCCCGGCACTGCGGTGTGTTTGTTCATATGCCTTTGCCGCAAGTAAATGTGTTTGAGGTGACTGAATTAACCATGACGATTCGCCATCTGGCCCAGTCCAACACCATGAATGGAGTGTGCCAAGGCTTTAGTGGTGAAGGGATCGCTGGTGAAGCGCTGATGTTGATCAGTGACTCGAGTATTACGGAAATGATCCAACTGCTCGACTACCCAGACGACGGATCGGTGGATAATGAATTAGAGCTCCTTGTGGATGTGAGCAACATTTTAATCAGCGCTTTTCTCCGCGGACTGGGCGATCAGGCGGCGTTAGAGTTTTCGCAAAGCTATCCGGCCTTACTTGGACAACATGCTGACGTTGACCAATTAATCTCGGCGATGAAGGGATCATGGAAGCGAACAGTGACCATTGAGGTCAGTTATCAGATTGATGGTACTGAGATAAAATGCGATCTTTTATTGCTGTTGTTGGATGAATCACTGCCGCTACTGGATGCCAAGTTAGCGTACCTGATGGATGAGGAGTAATGGAATGAGCACACAAGATTTTGATCAATTCCATTGGATGCTAGATATGGTGCAGCATATCGATATGGGATTAATCGTACTCGATCGCGATTTTCACATCCAAATGTGGAACGGATTTATGATCCACCATAGCGGCAAACATGCGAAAGATGTACAAGGTCGTTCGCTGTTCGACGTGTTTCCCGAGATCAATGCGTCCTGGTTTCGCGCCAAGTCTCAGCCGGTTTTCGAATTACGGTGTCGCAGTTTCATTGTTTGGCAACAGCGACCTTATTTGTTTCGCTGCCGTCATGTGCGCCCGATTACCGGACAGTTACCGTTTATGTACCAAAATATCACCATGCATCCGATGGCCAATACGCGTGGTGAAGTGAATCATATGTTTATTTCGATTCAAGATGTGACCAATGAGGCATTAGCAAGTCAAAGCCCTAAAGCTATAGCGTCATCATAGAGTAAGTACTGCGCGTCATCATAGCGAAATTACTGGTTGCGACTCGATTTTTTAGATAAGGCTTATTTTTGTTTTTGAGGTGGAGCGAGCTTTTAAGGTCAAATCGTGTCTCGTTTGGGATCACAGTACGCAAAAATGCCGCCGTTTAATGTCCTTTTTGCATAATACATGGCGGCGTCCGAGCAACTTAATAACGACTCAAACGATTCACCATGTTCAGGGTAACAGGCAATACCTATGCTCGCTGAGAGTGTGACTTCTTGATTGTTATTGACATGAAAGGGCTGGCTTAAACTGGCAATGATCTTTTCAGCCACGCGCCCCGCGTCATCTGGATGGCTGGTGTATTCGAGCAATACGGCAAATTCATCGCCACCAAGGCGAGCAAGCGTATCAGAATTGCGAATACTACTACTCATGCGTTTTGTGGTTTCCACGAGTACGCTGTCACCTGCGTCATGGCCGTAGGTATCGTTAATTGCTTTAAAGCCGTCTAAATCAATAAAAAGTAAAGAAAAGTGCGCACCTTGCTGCCGAGCTTGGACCAGTGCTTGGTCGGCGCGTTGTTTGAATGCCATTCGATTGAGGGCACCTGTTAAGGTATCTGTATGGGCCATGTGTTCAAACTGCAGGTACAAACGCTTGGTTTCGTTAATATCCTGGTGTGTACCAACCATCCGGACTGGATTATGGCTCCGATCCCACTCCATCACCTTGCCTTTCGATAATATCCAGACCCAGAAACCCTCTTTATGCAGCATTCTGAACTCACATTCATAGTTTGGCGTTAAGTCACCAAAGGCTGAATGTATTTTCTCTTGAGCATGGACATAGTCTTCGCTGTGACAGAGTGACTTCCATGTTTCTATCGTGATCGGAGAAAGCGCTTTTTGGCTGTATCCGATGATTTCGGCCCAGCGATCATTCACTACCAGCTGACCACTCGGGACGTGCCACTCCCACGTGCCTACATGTGTACCACGGATAATTTCATCGAGACGACCACGTTCAAGTTGTAACTCATATTCGGTGCGGCGTTTTTTGCGTAACACCAGCCACATTGTGGTCAACACCACACCGAGAAAGATAATAACCAGTGAAGTCGCAATCAGTTGGTGGTCTGTGCGTTTTTCAAGCTGTTGAGTTTGTTCATCAACCATGTGCTCTAGACGATTTTGGTAATGCCACAAGGATTCTTGTGTGGCGCGAAATTCACTGATGTCGGTGACGATAGAAAAAAGCACTGGACTGCCGCGGTAAGAAACCTGAACCGATGAGACTTTAACGGTACGGGTTGAGCCATCGGCCAACTGGTGACGGAACACAAAATAACGACGTTTTTCTAATGCTGCCAGCTTTCGTTCTTCTGCAACCGATTGAGGGGATAAATCGTTAATCTCTGAGATGTTCATTTGCGCCAGCGTATCACGCGAATATCCATAAAATTCGCTGGCAGCTGTGTTAGCAGCGAGGATATCGCCTTTATCAGGGTCGATTAGCATCATGACCAGTGCATGTTTTTCAAACATCTGATCAAATAAATCTGCATGGGGTTGTGACGTTGCTAACGTAAACGGCGCCCATAGTATGCAAATCAATAAGATGAAAGACTGCTTAATCACACAGAATCACTACCCACTAAAACCTAGACTAAGCGTAACACAGAGGTTAATGATTTGTGTGACAAGGGTAGGGGTTACTGTGCTTCATCGCTTATCAATCACGATAGGTAGTGCCTTTGTGAGTGAATTCACTTTGTTAATACAATGTTTGCATATGATTAGTTTGTACGCGGGCGTTGGCACTGGGCTGTCATACGGTGAGGGACGTTAGGCAAGCGAGACACACCTGACTCGAGTGCTTTTATGCGAGTGTTGGGAGACGGATGCGTCGAGAGCAGTTCGGGTGGCGCGCCATCAGACGCTTTGGCCATATTGCGCCATAGGTCGACACTGGCACTCGGATTGAAACCGGCTTGATGCATCAGCTGTAGGCCAATTTTATCCGATTCTGATTCTTGCGCGCGGTTATAGGGCAGCAAAATACCGACTTGCACGCCAAGTCCTAAACCGGCCATTGCCATGGCGGCATGAGGGCTATCTGATAGAGACATACCGGTAATCGTTAGCCCTAGTGCGGCAAGTTGAGAGCGAGAAAGACGTTCATTACTATGATCGGCTAATACATGACCAATTTCATGACCAATAACCGCTGCTAATTGATCGGGCGTCTCTGCGACATTGAGTAGGCCGGTATAGACGCCTACTTTTCCGCCTGGTAAAGCAAACGCATTCACTTGCTCACTGTCGAACACCACCACTTCCCATTCGGAAAAATTTGATTGAGGCGGAACCACTTTTAAAATCGCTTGAGTCACGCACTGTACGTACGTATTCACGGCTTTGTCCTGACTGATTGGCTGGGATTGCTTCATTTCCTCAAATGAACGCTGGCCTAGGTCAGCCATTTGATTGCCAGAAAAGAGCAAAAGCTGATTCCGGCCTGTGGGTGAATTTGAGCAGGCTGTAAGTGTGAGAATGAAGCAGATAGACAGAATGACTGTGTGGGCCGTGCGTCGCATGATTGTTTCCTGTATCGTTTTGCCTAACATGGGCGTGACCGAAGCATGCCGTGAACGGCGCTCAGTTAGTACAGGTAATGTACTGTCTTATCGCCCCGGCGTCTACGGTGCTGCTTTCTTCGTGTTGCGCTAGTCGACGTTGATCATCAGGGCAACCGTTAGCGGTTATTGAATGAATAATAGGTGAGACATGGTGAGCATTTGGAAAAAAGACATGTCGCTCGCGGGGCTAAATGCCTCATCGGCGAATACCTTGGTTGAGCATTTAGGGATTATTTATACGGCGTTTGATGACAACAGCTTAACAGGCACCATGCCGGTTGCCGCGCATACGCATCAACCGCTGGGCATGTTGCACGGCGGTGCGTCGGTGGTGTTGGCTGAAACTTTGGGATCACTCGCCGCTAATATGTGTGTGCCTGAAGGGAAATACTGCGTCGGCCTCGATATTAACGCCAATCATTTACGCGCGATGCGACACGGCACAGTGACCGGGGTCGCACGCCCGATTCATCTTGGGGCAACCACGCAAGTTTGGAGTATTACCCTCCAAGATGAACGCGGCCGCGATATATGCGTGAGCCGTCTTACGATGGCGGTGCTGACTGATAAAGCACACCGATAAAAGCAGACACCGTGCAAGTCTGTGAGTAGCCTTGCACGGTTTTAGGGGAACCCCAAGTGTCAGTTACTCGTGCGAAGCCGTGACTTCATAGCTGGTAAATTTACGCACATTGATCACGCCAGTATCGAAAATCAAATATTGGCCCTTTATTCCTTTCAATATACCGCTTACGTGCGGATTTTTATCAAAGTTGTGGGAGCTTATCTTGGCTGGATGCTCAGTGACAGGGTAACTAAATGTCAGTGCGTCTTGCTCAGCTGGCACAATGGCGTCTTGACCAAATTGTAAACGGATATCAGCAAGATCGGATGCAATGGCCTGGGTGAGGCGTTCCGCTTCTGTTGGTAAATCAAGTACGTCGTTGTCTCCCTTGAGAATCGCACGCCAGTTAGTCTTGTCGGCAACGTGTTTAGCGATTGCCACCTCGACCAGGCCAGATACATGGCGGGTTTTCACACGGAAGATTGGCAGGGCCTGCGTTGCGCCTTGATCATGCCAGCGGGTTGGCATTTGGTTCGCGCGTGTGATCCCGACTTTTAGCCCAGACGTGTTGGCGAGATACACGATGTGGTCGGTCATGCAAAACTGCTCGCCCCATTCAGGCTCCCGGCATGTCCCTTGTGCATAATGACAGGTTTCGGGCTTCATAATACACATGTCACAGCGCGCTAGCTTCTTCATGCAGGGGTAACAGTGACCTTGTGAATAGCTTTTTTTGGTTTTTCGACCACACGCATCACAAAAGATATTGCCAGTGTGTGTCAGGGTGAGCGTGTGGCCCAGTAGCGGGTTCAGGTGTAGTTCTTGCTCACCGACACGGAGAAAATACTGCACGGATGCGCCTGCTTCGGTGCGCATTTTATTTAAGGTTCCAATCACAACATTGCTCTTATCGTTATAAAGTGCAGAAGTGTAACAAAGGAAAGCCTAAAGCGTTAGGTAGGTCGACGCTGGGACGCACTCGTACCTACCTCTCTTATCATTTCATGCTTATCCGAGCCGATTCTCAAAGCGTTTTTGATTGTCAGTAGTGAACTCACGGTAGAGGGTCACCGACACGATCAATACCTCTTTGTGGGTATCTTCACTGACTTGGTTAATCACAAAGTAGTCAGCTTCTTCTTCTTTGACTCCACGCTCAACAAGACGAAGTACATCGTCTTGAATATTGCCCTCGATCTCGACATTCGCTGTTTTTTCGAAGTCACCAAAATCAAGGGTTGATTTGGCTATCAGTTCGGGGGCCGCAAGGGCTTGAAAAGACAGAAAAGAGGCGCATAACAGCACCGCAGAGAGAGCTTTTTTCATAATATATCGACACGTCGGTGGATTTGCTGACAACGTAACAAGGGTAGGATGACGCGTTGTCAGCGTGAAGTTAAATTAACGCTGAGGCAATCAGATTAGCGTGTGGCGTCTTCAATATCATCACTAAAGACATCATTGTGGCCCGCTATGTTGGGGCGATGATGCGCCGATGTATCATCAAGATAATCGGCTAGCAGGTCATCATCTGTTGGGATAACCTGATGCTGTAAACTGTTCATTTTTTCTCCTTGAGTGATCGTTAACCCATCACATATAGCAAGGCTAACGGCTCACTGTGTCAATACCATGACATTCCTAGCGGCATTAAGACCTTCTCAACCTTTTACGATTGGGTCAATCTATTTCGACGCCGACTCAATGTCGAAGCGCGCAACAATCGGGCAATGATCGCTGAGTCGATATGTCATTACTTTGTGATAGTCGAACTGATACTGAAAACTGTACTGCCATTGATTGGCAAGAGGCTCAGAGACCAAAACATGATCCACTAAGCGGCTGTACATCACCTGGTTCCAAGTTTGAGTGCGCCAATTGTAACGCCGTGCTTTACAGCGTGCTCGCACGTTTTTGGTGACGTTGACGATGTTGGGGGGATTGGCATCGATTTCAAGGCGATGAGCGTTAAATGTATGCCAAAATGGATCATTATTTTCCCCGATGTAGCGATTAAAGTCGCCGGCAATGATAACGTTTTTATCATCACGATCCGCGAGCCATTCCGCGAGCGCTCTAAATTGTTGACTCAGTTTTTTACAGCTGCTTGTGCCTTGGCGTTGGTGAAAACATCCCGACTTGAGATGAACGGATAACACGTGAATAGGTGCATGGCCAGGAGGCGTGATCACCACATAGGCGCCATAACGCAAAGAAGGGGGTCCAAACAGTCCGGGTAAGGCAATCTCACGAAAATCCTTCCGATCGTCCACCTGCCAACCTTTGCGCACGGCGATGCCAGTCAGCTGCTGACTGTGAGAAGAGGATTTGAGTGCGGCGTAACGGTCGGAAAAGTAATAGTTATATTTTTCTTTTGGTACCACACGGGCCAGCGCCTCAGGGCTATCGACCTCCTGAAATGCCAACACGTCTGGAGAGATCTGCGCTAATATAGCCGCGAGTTGTAGGTAATCCTCTTCATGGCGAATACCAGCCCGTTGATCGGTCTTTAAGGTTAGCCATTCAAAATTCCATGTTGCTACCGTGAGTGCATAGCTTGGGGCAACATATAGCCCTAGCAGCACCCACAGTCCGACGCGTCGAAGCACGATTGCCCCTTACCTTAATCATTTGCTTTTCACCGTGATCCTACTGCAAATATTCAACGTGTAGGTGAGTTCGCGATCAAATTGCGGACAAGGTTTGATTTTCGCTAACAATTGCAACAATACAGATCAGCAAATTGGAGAACAGATAGGCGTTTAAACGGCCGACTTTGGTTATTCGAAAGTTCGATGATCTGAGTCAACACAATCGATCCCGCATTTGCTATCTAATGCCACATCTTGTGTTTATGATGTTTTTATAATCCTATATATGGTGTGGAGGGCATATGCCAGCGGTAATTAAGCGCGACGGAACACGCGTCCCATTTGATGCAGATCGTATCGTTCAGGCGGTGACGTGTGCGCGAGAATCAGCGCAGTCGCTGCGTGACGTTGAATCATGCCCATTGACTGATGAGGCGATTCGTCGTTTAGCGGATACCATTGCGACGCAATTTGCTGGCGATGCCGAAGTAGACATCGATCACATCCAATATGCGGTAGAAGATGTGCTTATGGCTGGCCCGCATAAAGCGGTCGCGCGCGCGTACATTGAATACCGCCACGATAGAGACATTGCACGAGAGCGCCGAGGTCGACTGAATCATGAGGTACAAGGGTTGGTCGGTCAAACGAACACCGAGTTGCTGCATGAAAACGCCAACAAAGACAGCAAAGTTATTCCGACGCAACGCGATCTACTTGCGGGCATCGTGGCTAAGCATTACGCCAAACAGCACATGCTGCCGAGCGCCGTTGTCCGCGCCCATGAATCCGGCGAAATTCATTACCACGATTTAGACTATGCGCCTTTCTTCCCCATGTTTAATTGCATGTTGATTGACTTAGCCGGCATGTTGCAAAAAGGCTTTAAAATGGGGAACGCAGAAATTGCCCCGCCTAAGTCGATTTCGACCGCCACAGCGGTGACGGCACAAATTATCGCGCAAGTGGCGAGTCATATATACGGTGGCACCACCATCAATCGTATTGATGAGGTGTTAGCGCCTTACGTTGAAGCAAGCTACCAAAAACATTTACTTGTGGCGCGAGAGTGGGCCATTGTTGAGCCCGAGGCATATGCGCGAGCAAGAACCGATAAAGAGTGCTTTGATGCGTTTCAATCGTTGGAGTATGAGGTAAACACCTTACATACGGCCAATGGGCAAACCCCGTTTGTTACGTTTGGGTTAGGGCTCGGTGAATCATGGTCTGCACGTGCGGTACAACGTGCTATTTTAGCCAACCGTATTGCCGGTTTGGGCGAAAATCGCAAAACCGCTGTGTTCCCTAAATTGGTATTTTGCATTCGCGAGGGCTTAAACCGACAGCCTGACGATCCGAACTATGACATCAAGCAACTTGCGCTTGAATGCGCCTCAAAACGAATGTATCCCGATATTCTCAATTATGACCAAGTTGTATCGGTCACCGGTTCGTTTAAAACCCCGATGGGCTGCCGAAGCTTCTTAAGTGACTATGAAGAAAACGGCGAATTGATCCATGAAGGGCGGAATAACTTAGGCGTGGTCAGTGTCAATTTACCCAGATTGGCGATTGAAGCAGAAGGGGATGAAGACGCCTTTTATGCGCGCCTCGATGCGACGTTAAATATTGCTCGCCAGGCACTCGATACTCGAATTGCGCGTTTTAAAGGGGTAAAAGCCCGCGTGGCGCCCATTTTATATATGGAAGGTGCATGTGGGATCCGTCTTAATTCAGATGATGAAGTCAGTGAGATTTTCAAACATGGCCGAGCATCGATTTCGCTAGGGTATATTGGCCTACACGAAACGATTAATGCCCTTTATGGCAGCACGCCGCATCTTTACGACAGCGTGGTTAAGCAAAAGAAAGCGAAAGCGATTGTCGCCTACTTGCATGATGCGACCGAACGCTGGAAAGAAGAAACAGGCTATGGCTTTAGTTTGTATAGCACCCCGAGTGAGAACCTCTGTAGTCGTTTTTGCCAGCTTGATACGCAAGCCTTTGGTGTGCTTGAAGGGGTGACGGATAAGGGCTATTACACCAACAGCTTCCACCTCGACGTGGAAAAACAAGTCACACCTTACGATAAAATCGATTTCGAAATGGACTATCCACGCTTAGCCAATGGTGGCTTTATTTGCTATGGCGAGTATCCCAACATCCAGCATAATTTAGAAGCGTTGGAGAACGTCTGGGATTATAGCTACGATCGCGTGCCGTACTATGGCACCAATACGCCGATCGATGAATGCTATGAATGTGGGTTTACCGGCGAATTTGATTGCACCAGCAAAGGCTTTACCTGTCCGGCATGTGGTAATCACGACCCAGCGCGCGTGTCGGTGACTCGTCGCGTCTGTGGCTATTTGGGTAGCCCGGATACACGTCCATTTAACCCAGGTAAGCAGCAAGAAGTGATCCGCCGCGTTAAACATATGTAGGGAGTATATCGTGCATTATCACCAATATATCCCGGTCGATATTGTCAATGGGCCTGGCACGCGCTGTACTTTGTTTGTCTCAGGTTGTGAGCATCAATGTCGAGGCTGTTATAACAAAGCCACATGGCCGCTGAAAAGTGGCCACCTTTTCACTGATGTGATTAAAGATCAGATCATTCGTGATCTTCTCGATACACGGATCCCGCGGCGCGGTTTATCGTTAAGTGGTGGCGATCCTTTGCATCCTGCTAACCTCGACAGTGTAAAAGAATTGTTACAAGAAGTAGTGTTAAGTGCCCCGGATAAAGACATTTGGTTGTGGACAGGCTACACGCTGGAACAATTATCCTCTGAGCAGCAAGAGGTGGTGGCGTTGATTGATGTGTTGATCGACGGCAAATTTATCCAAGCAGAGGCTGATCCAAACCTCGTATGGCGGGGGAGTGCCAACCAATGCGTACACTTTCTGTCCGAGCGTGCGCAACATCGACAAGAGAATCGCGGGTAAGAGGTTGCCAATTTTCCCGCATGGGGTAGGGTATAGCGTATCTTGAGCATCCAGGCTTAAAAGGACGTATTACTATGTTAGATCTGCTCTCGCCTGCCCAGCAGGATCCCATTCTCTCTTTGTCACTGGCTTATCGTGACGATCCGCGTGAGCATAAAATGGACTTAGGCATTGGCGTTTACCGTGATAGTCATGGTCAAACGCCAATTATGCAAGCCGTTAAAGCGGCACAACAATCCCTAGCGCAAACTCAGCAAACGAAAGCCTATGTTGGCCTGGCCGGCAATGAAAACTTCAACCAAGCTATGGTCGATCTCTTACTCAAAGGGACGGACGCATATGACCGTTGTGCCGCCGTGCAAACACCAGGTGCAAGTGGGGCACTGCGTATGCTGGCCGATCTGATGAATCTCGCGAAGCCGGTGACTACCGTATGGTTGACAGACCCCAGCTATGTGAATCACAAGCCGGTGATGGAAGCGGCAGGCCTGACGGTGAAATTCTATCCGTATTTTAATCGTGAGACCAAAATGGTGGACGCCGATGCCATGCTGAATGCGTTATCACAGGCGGGCGCCGACGATGTGGTACTGTTACACGGTTGTTGTCATAACCCCACAGGTGCTGATATAAGCCTGAAGGAATGGGAAGCGATCACAGAGCTTGCAAATCGCAACGGATTTACCCCCTTTGTCGATATTGCCTATCAAGGCTTTGGTGATGGGGTAGAAGAAGATGCTCGGGGTTTGCGTCTTTTAGCCGATAATGTTGAAGAGTTATTAATTGCGACATCTTGCTCCAAGAGTTTTGGTTTGTATCGAGAACGTACAGGCGCGGCGATTGTGGTGGGTAAATCTGCCCAAGAAGCGCAGAATGCGAAAGGGCGCATCATGCAACTGGCGCGCAGCACCTATACCATGCCACCGGATCACGGTGCCGCAATTGTCGAAACCATTTTGACGGATGATGCGCTTACGCAGCAATGGCGCAATGAAATTAAAGCCATGAACACCCGCATTAATGCCTTACGAGAAGGCCTGACGTCAGCCCTTCGCGATCGCACCGGTGACGGTTATTTTGATTTTATCCAACACCATCGTGGTATGTTTTCCGTACTTGGTTTGACTGGTGAGCAGATCCATCAGTTGCGAGACAAACACGGCGTCTATGCGGTAGGAGATAGCCGGATCAACATTGCTGGCCTGGCAGAGCGACACATCGATAGGTTGGCCGATGCGCTGGTGGATGTGACGTCATAAACAGTGATAATCACATAAAGGCATTAGCATACGCCCGTCGTACTTCGGTACGACGGGTTTTTTATAACTGCGTACACATAATGTGATGTCCCCCCACGCTTTTTTACAACACAAGAGTTCGGTGTCTTATACTCATGTATCTAAGTTGTAAATAAATAGGGAATGTTCATGCAACCGACTCGATCACCGTTTGCCACCATACAAGGTCGATACAGTATCGGATTGATCGTCTTTTTACTGATCGCGACGATCCTGACTGTTTTTAGCATACAGACATGGATTGCACCGACGCTAAAAAAAGAGGGAGAAGAAAGACTTAAGCTTAACCTGAATGAAGTGGGTCGCGATATTACCTTCGCCCTTCGTGAGGTAAAAGCGCAGCAGCGCGCCATTACGCAACTTATCCCAACCTTAACCAGCGCCCAAATCGATACCCAACTACCGCACCTTATTGATCAGTACGGCAACCCTCTGGTATTTGGAGGCGGTATATGGCCACTACCTAATAAACGCCTCGCGGGCGTTGATCGCGCCTCTACCTTTTATCACCGTGATGACAGCGGACAATTAGTTGAGAATACTTACTGGAATAGCGACGAGGCCCCAAATTATTACACCCAACCTTGGCATCGCGCGGGTCAAAATGCGCCTCGGGGAGCATGCGTTTGGGCCAATGCTTATAAAGATGGTGCCAGCGCTCAGCCTCGTACCAATTGTGCCATGGGGATTTATCAGCAAGGCAATTTATATGGTGTAGCAACCATTGATGTCACGCTTGGCTTTTTTAATCAATTGGTCGCGGAAAAGCAAAAAGCCTTAGATGCCAACATTGCCATTGTGGAATCCGATGGCAAGATCCTCAGTCAGAGCCGTGGTGGTTTCACGCGTGACGATGTACTTAAATCGGTCTCACGTTTCAACACGCCTTTCGCCAAGGCTATTGATACGGCTCTAAATCAACAGACGCAGCGTTTGATCTTTGAAGGTAAAGATCAGGAGCAAACTTTATTGCTGTCGCCAGTCTCTGGTACGCCATGGACGCTGGTCGTTGCCAAGCCAACCTCGGCACTCACGGCGCTGAGCGATAAAATTATCACCACCCTTGCTTGGATCCAGTTACCTCTGATCGGCTTATTGCTCGTGGTCATGCTCATTGCGTTTAAGCGACTTCATGGCCGATTTGCGACATTTAAGCAAAATGTGGATAGTTTATCCTCAGGCGATGCGGATCTCACATTACGGTTGCCGACAAAAGGTAATGATGAGCTGGATAGCATCTCTCATTCAGTGAATGATTTTATCGCGTACTTGCAAGATTTAGTACAGAAAGTGATGAGCGCAAATCAAACCTGTTCGAACTATGTTGAGCAAATCAGTCATGATGCTAGCCAAACCTTATCGACATTAGATGCCCATGTAAGAGAAACAGAAGGCGTTGCTACCGCGATTAATCAGCTAAGTGCCTCTGCTTCTGATGTCGCGGAAAACGTTAATCAAAGCCATGATGTCACGCGTCAGATGCAATCAGAAGCCCAGCAAGCGCGTGAAGAGACGCAGGCATCGACACGCAGTGTCTTAGCCCTCGTCGATAACGTGGAAACCAGTGAGCAAAAAGTCGCGCAAATGCGAGAGCATACTAAAGCAATTGAATCCATTCTCGGCGTGATTGGTGATATTGCAGAACAGACTAACTTACTGGCCTTGAATGCGGCGATTGAAGCGGCTCGGGCGGGCGACCAGGGACGCGGTTTTGCGGTTGTCGCTGATGAAGTGAGAAACCTCGCCTCGCGGACGCAACAGAGCACCGGTGAAGTCGATAAGATGTTGGCACAGGTCAGTGACGCTGTGACACAGGCCAGTCAATCCATGCAGGAGACGAGAGAGCAGTGTGTCTCATCTTCAGAGAGTAGCCAACAGGTTGAGCAGCGGATTGAAACCATGACCCAATCAGTGACGCAGGTTGACGAGCTAAGCACGCAAATCGCCACGGCTGCCACCGAGCAAAGCCAGGTCACTGAAGATATCAGTCAAACCATGACGTCTATCCGTGATATCGTCGCCAAGCTGCATCAACATGGGCAAACTACCGAGCAGCGAGCACATGATTTACAAGCGGCAAATACGGCGTTGCAACAATTAGTGGGGCAATTTAAAGTCTAGCTGCATCCTTGCCAAAGGGGTCGAATGCCCCTTTGGCATGTGACTTGTTGTGATGTCATGAATTGTATTAACGTTTGTTTTTGAGGTAACGCTTACGGCGGGCCTCTTTTTTAGCGGCTTTTTCTTCCTCTCGACGGGCGTTGTCTTCTTCAACCTGCACCAGTTCGGTTTCAATCATGTCCGGTTTCTCTAACGTGAGGCCACCTAGCGCACCGGCGCGTAAATCATGCAACAGCACTTCTGAGGCTTTGTGCAAGTCAACCCGCCCTCCCGCGCGCAGACAACCGCGCTTGGCACCAATCGCTTCCATCAACTCAATGTCTGTGTCGGGTAATACATCAAGCTGATAGCGTTCTTGTAGCCGCTCGGGGTAGGCACTCGCCAAGTACTCCACGGTATAAAAAGCCACTTCGTCGTAGTCCATTGCTGTATCTTTCACAGCGCCGGTTGCTGCGAGACGAAAACCGCTATGTGGGTTCTCAACCTTTGGCCATAAAATTCCCGGTGTATCAGAGAGCACTACGCCGTTTTGCAAGTTAATCCGTTGCTGCTGGCGCGTCACGGCGGGCTGGTTGCCTGTTTTTGCAATCACTCGACCAGCAAGGCTGTTAATGATGGTGGACTTGCCTACGTTAGGGATCCCCATGATCATTGAGCGAATATTTTTACCCATGGCTTCGCGATGAGGGGCCAGTGCGCGGCACCGCTCCATGATTCGATTGACTTCACTTTGCTGCTGCGTGGTGATCGCCATTGCAGAAACGCCTTGCTCTTGCTCCAAGTGGGCCATCCAAATATCTGTCATGGCCGGATCGGCAAGATCGCGTTTGTTCAGTACTTTGATCACTGGCTTGTCGCCACGCAGTGTGCGGATCAGAGGGTTTTCGCTACTAAAGGGGATGCGTGCGTCGAGCACTTCGATGATCACATCGATCTTAGGGACGACTTCTTCGATTTCCTTTCGAGCCTTGTGCATATGGCCCGGAAACCACTGGATCTTGTTGTTAACCATGTTTGTACAACCTTGCTGATGCGAATGCGCCAACGTCATACAAGTCAGTGGCGCGACAATGGCGCGCATCATACCACTTAACGGTATCGATGAGAAAAGCTGAGGTGTTCTGGATTATCGATGACAACGCGCGGTATCGAAATAGCCACTCTCACCTAATAGACTACGTGCGCAATTTAGATCCTAGTCTAGTTATTCGACATGTTTATGCGTTTAGTGTTTACCTACTGCTATTAAGGAGACATCATAAAAATAGTTAAACCTGCAGATAGTCTCGGCGGAATGAAAGCCGGCAAGTCGTTGAATAAGGGAGTGAAATGGTCGCACCTAAAAGTCTCATTTTTCAGTTACATCAACATTGGGAGGTTGTTGAGCAGCTAACGCGGCTTTCGCGAGAGTTTCCAGCGTTTGAGCTGAGAGTACTTGAGCAGGTGATCAATCAATTCAAAAATAAGCAAACAGACAGTAATACTGTGCTCGCAAGCCTTGTTAACGCAGATATATTGCAACTTATCAACCGAAGTAGTGACTATCAGCTAAATACATTAGTCGTGGATTTTGTGAGAGGCTTGACGCAAGAGCATGAGCTTGGCCTATCAGCAGTACTTAGAGCACGAGTCGATGCGATTAAAGACGCCACCAGCCAGGTGTTAGAAGGGCTAGATGGGTCGGACAATGATTTGCTGCGTACCGGCGCGAACAGACTCTCAGAGCTTGTCAGAAAGATCACCCAACAGCTAATCCAAGACAAACAAGCAATTTTTGAAGTAGCAGAATTAGCGAAATCAGCGGATACCAGTATGCCGATTGAACGTCGTTACCGTGAAGTCCTAGAGGTATACGATCAATACGTTGAGCCGATGAACGAAATGATGGACAGCGGCCTTGGTGGTAGCTTCTACCCATTATTAGAAAAAGCAGAAGAAGCACTGGATGATGCGGTCGATCGACTCTCGATACGTGGCGCTTTGTATCAACAAAGGCTGGCGATGCGCCAGATAGCTTATCAAGTGAAAGAGCTTCGTTATCAAGGACGCGTCATTGCTCAACAATGTGCTGATACTTTGCTGCCATTACGTGAGGAAGCAAGACAGCATAACCAGCTTTCAGCGGTGATTAGTAAGCAGCTCAGTCAAGTTCGTAAAAAGGGATTAGCGCGAGGGCTCAACGCCAAGGGGCTACCTTTGTGGACAAGTAGCCGTGTCACCAAAATTCAATTGGGCAATGAGGTGCGTGAATTAATGGCTGAATTCATGAATTTTGAGCCTATTGCTGTTGTTTTCCCTGATGAAGAAGATGGACCGACGAGTTCAACGGTCAGCTGGGTGGATGAAGCGCGGTTGAGAGAAAAGCTGAGCGATTCGTTGCCGGTTGACAATCTTATGATATGGCTGAGAGAACACTATCCGCATTTACCGGACGCAGCGTTATTAAGACGTTACCATGAACTTGTGCAAGAGCCTCAATGGGAAAGCACGTTAGGGCCACACTCGAATACTACAGCGTTAAACACCGTCGCCGTTACTTATTACCCTCATAAAATCAGGGCATTAACTGATCCAACTCCTGCAAAGGGTATAGATCATGCAAAATAGTAAAATCGATTTAAATGAACTGGCACATTTGACCGAGTTATTTCACCTTTTTAGCTCTGGACGACACCTTAACCGCTCGGCGGATGCCGCGCTATGGCATGAGCTTGAGCTGCAAGCAGAACAGTATCAGTATCTATTTGCAAACCTAGGTTTTGATTTGCGGATTGATGGACGCGGCTTTGCTTGGTTTCATGATGAAGAAGGTAATCAGAACATCAATAAACAATCGCGTCATTTAGCGTTATTGCTAATGGTGCTATTTGATCATCAAGCGGATAGCGGTCGCTCCCGTGGCCAGTTTTACCAATGGACAATTGATAACACCTTACTCGATGACATTTACGGAAAGCATCAAGGACTTTTGGATGCAGAAGAGCTAGACCGAGATGCACTCGCAAAGATACTCGACAACGCTGTGCGAAAAGGTTTTGCCGTTCAAGAGAACAATCACTGGCGTTTGTTGCCGTCGGTATATCGCTACCTTGATCACTTCCAAGCAATTACAGAGCACGCATCTGAGAGTGATATAGCGGCTACGGCTTATGAGGAAGATGAATCATGTTAAGTTATGGCTTTCAACGTGTAGCGTTAATCGGCAGTGCGGGATACCAGCGCGCTGAACTTCCTCTCGATGATTCTGTATCATTAATCGCACCCAATAACCATGGCAAAACAAGCCTTATCAATGCGCTTCAATTTCTACTTATCATCGATCAGAGAAAAATGGATTTTGGCTCGCACACGCGAGATCAAACGCGTCGCTTTTACTTCCCAAATAACAGCGCCTATATCTTACTAGAAGTAATTCTACCGCAAACGGGCACAGTAGTGTTTGGGTGTGTCGGTAAAGGGGTGGGCCATGACTATGAGTACTTTGCCTACAAGGGAGAGTTGAATTTAGACGATTATCGTTTAGATGATGGTAATATCGTCAGCCAACCAAAGCTTGTCAGTCACTTAGCAAAAAAGAAATATAGCGTCCATCGATATAACGAGAGGGACTTCCGTCACTTGATTTATGGCGGTGCAAAAAGCAAGAAGACGAGCGATATTGACTTTACCGTATTTAAGCTTGAGCATATTAGCGATGCCCGTTCCTTCCAGCAGGTACTCACCAAGACGCTGCGACTCGACAAACTAAATTCTAGTGATGTGAAAGAATATTTGTTAACGATATTTAGTCGAGAGCTACCCAACGCCAGTATTGATTTTAAGCAGGAATGGGAAAAAGCGTTTCAAGACATTAACTTAGAGCACGAGCAGTACCTAGCCGCTTTCAATAATCAAAAGATGATTTACCAACTCGAGCAAAAGTTTGAGCGTACCTTATCTTTACGAGGAAAGATTGCCGTATGCCAACCGAAAGTGGATGCGTTGCTAAAAGACTGGCATGGTCACGTTCAAACGACGCGGGAACAGCTAGTTAAGCAAAAGGCTAAGCTTGAACAAACCTCACGTGAACTTCGAGAGCAAGATATCGCTCAAGCAGGGAAACGCCAAGACTTAGTCAATGAGCTGGCAAAGCTAGATCATACGGAGAAGCAACATCAAGAGCTGGAAGCGCGTTTTGCCCTGATTCCGGATCAAGGATTCCTAGAGAGCCAGTTACGATCCGCCGAGAAAGAGTATGAAGCGCAGGCCACATTATGTGTTCAGTCCCAGCGCTCCTCTTCCGAGATGCTTCGAAAACAATTGCAAGAAAAAGAACAGCAGCGCCAGCGGCTGCAGTATCAACAGCGAACCCTAAATGACAATTTATACCTTCACCTTTCTAAGACGCTCAATACACACGAGTTAGATAATCTAAACAAAGTGCTCAGCCAACAAGTTCTGCAACTGCCACCCTCACAGTACTCGCTTAATGCTGAGCAGTTGCGAAGCGTTTTTAATCGCGAGTCCTCACAGCAATGCTTGCTCCCCGGCTTAACATTGTCGCTTCATGAGCTATTGCCTCAGCATGTGCAGAAAACAGAGTCAGAGGTTTTGGAGGAAATTGGTAGCGTTAATGAGCAAATAAACGAGCTCAAAGAATTACTACAAGCAAGTAGAGAGCAAGAGGCGGCTGAGAGGAAAAAGGCCGAATTAAATAGTGCTGTTAGGCAGTGTGAACAACAGCTAAAAGAATTCCAACAGTTACAAGAGTTAACACACAATCAAGCACAGCGAATCGAGCAAAGACAGGCTGTTGAGAAACAGCGAGTAGCGATTAACGATGCGCTTAACAACTCAGGAGAAAAGCAAGCCTATCTTTCAAGGCAATTAAGTGAGGTAGCGGATAAGCTTAATAAACTGGCTTCAGACGAGAGCAGTGTTGAAAAACTAAAAAAACAAAGAATAGATGACCAAGCGCTATTTAGCGGACTTTCTGACCAGCCACATTCGCCCTGGATAGCGGGGGATGATTGGTCTTTGGCGTCACTTCCGGATCGTCTTCAGGACTACATTGAAGATTGCAAAGCCCTTGATCAGCTATCAAAAGAATTGCGCCAAATGAAGAATGAATTGGGTCAAAAAGGGCTGACGAAGTTTCAGATGGCGCAAACACAAGATGAAGAATTAGAGGGTATTATTCAATTCAATCATTGTTTGGACGATGAGAAAAAAGCACTGGAAAGGCGGGCCCGATCGGCCGTCGTCAACGTCACTGCCAGTTTAAGAGAGCTGCGCAGTGGTTTATATGCATTGCAAAGTAAGATGAAGGAATTCAACCGCCTGATCAGCCAAAGGCAGCTGTCAGATCTTAAAATTTTCAAAATTGAGCCAGTCGAACAAAGTCTGCTTGTTAATGCGATGAATGTGCTGATCCAACAAGCAGAGCAAACTGAAAGTGGTCAAAGTTTTGAGCTATTTGATCAGGGCAGTATCCTCGATGATGCTGATTTAGAGCGCGCGAAGAGCCTGCTGATTGATGAGGGCAATGCTCGCCAAGGTTTAAGAGTAGCAGACTTATTCCGGCTTGAATTTGTCGTTGCCAAGCACGGCCAGCCGCAAGAGTCATTTGAAGAAATTGATAGTGCCGCCTCTAACGGAACCGTATTGATGGCGAAGCTTGTGACGGGTCTGGCGATGTTGTACCTCATGCAAGATAAACGCCACCAAATGAAAGCAGTCTGTTATTTGGATGAAGCGTCAGCTTTGGATACCCAGAACCAAACGAGCTTGATAGAGATTGCGGATCAATTCGGTTTTGCCTTGATATTTGCCTCTCCAGCCCCCTTAACCACCGCGCGTTATTGTGTGCCAATTCACCAAGCCAATGGCAAAAATCATATTAGTCGAAATAGCTGGCAGATTTTCGAACCACTAGAGAGTCAAGAGCTGCCCCAATCATATGCAGAGCCATCGCTATGAGCCAGGCGTTGGTGAAAGCACTCTCGCGACTCGTTGAGGTTTACCCTGATTCCGTTGCCGGAAGTACAATGACACCGTCTCAAAAGAAGCAGCTTGAAGCGTTCAATCACAAAACGCGGTGTGTGCAAATTACGCCTAAAGGCCGTGGTGTTGTTTATCGAATTCAAGATATGGATGTAGCCACCGTTGAACTTGAACGGTTGGCCCCCGACCAACGTGTATCTTCCAGTGTACCGCAACGATCGGCAAACATAGCCTCGACACGCAGCAGCAAACAAGGATACGCAGGTCACGATGTCACGTACGCTCTGGCTAAAACGGTTGCGAACCCTTTGTGGGACGTTTCCGGCGTGCCAACTGAGCACTTAAATGCAGCCACAGAAGTGTTTGGTGTCTTGTCGCTTGAGGTGGGCGGAGAGCGAAATAGACATCTTCACACAGAACATTCCATTTGGCTGGTGGAGAATCAAGCGCTATTTGACAGACTAGATTGGTTGCCTAATAACGAACCTACTACCGTTATTTGGTACCGCGGGCAGCTACACAACAAACTAATTGATTGGTTATCGGTGCCTGAAAGGGCACCGATAGTCTACTTTTTTGCTGACTATGATGGAGTAGGGCTGAATAACTACCGCCGCCTCAAAGAGAAGCTTACAGAAAGAGTAGAGTTTTGGATGATGCCGAATTGGAAGGCGTTTTTGTTGCGTTATGGACAAAACCAGCTTTGGGTTGACACCGCCCGGGATTTTGCCTCTTTCGAGCGCAATAGCCAAAAGCTTTTAGCACAGTCATCAGAGTTACGAGAGTTGGTGACGGAAATGAAGAAGCATGGCTTAGCTTTGGAGCAAGAGGTGATTTGGTTGAATGACTAATATCTGTGATTTCATCTTATATTTACAGGTATACATTAGTGGATTGATGATAATTCAAAATGAATTCTCGTGAATAGTTAAATTAAGAGTGATTAAAAGGGAAGATGGCTTCCCTTATATTGTGATTACATTTCAGATTGTCTGCTTTTACTTAGTCCAACACATGTAGATTACGATATTCGTCATAAGCGTACTGATCGGTCATGCCGCTAATATAGTCTTGGATGAGGCGGACTCGAAAATAAAACTCCCAAATATCGTCATCAAAGTCATAGGGTAAGTACGTAAGGTCAGACGGTTTATTTTTTTCTAGCTCTAACCTTTGCATAGCGATTTCGTATGCTCGAAGGTGCTTGTTCGGTAGTTTTTTGTAGAGTCTTCTCTCGTATAGAGGGGCTTCTTTAATGTTGGTAAAAGTCTCTTTGCTTAATAGTAATAATGGCTTATACGCTTCAAGTAACCCCGTAATGATTCTATATCCTTGTAGCTCACTTTTTTCTACTTCTGGATCGCAGAAAGCATAGTTCATAGCAACATTCTTAAGAGCTTTTACTAATGCATGATTATCACTATGATCTTCAATTAGCGCTCTATTGAAGCTCCCGTGAAATACCTTCTCTATGTTATCTATAAACTGTTTGCATGCATGTTTTGGTAGGCGTTTGTTTATTTCCACGCGAAGAGTAATGAAGAAGTGGCTGTTCGCACAGTTATCGGATTTTGAAGCGCTTTCACTGGCGACATCAACGATCTTTTTCATCTCTTCACTGTTTTGCAAATCGTACTCTTTTACAAGAGATTGGTATTCGTCGTTTAAAACTTCTTTGAGTTGATCTACTGTGAGAATGTCTTTTTCAACAGCATCCTCAATGTCTGCAATGCCGTAGGAAATATCATCCGCAGCTTCCATTATGTATGAAAATGGAGAGCGGCAATGAGAGTCCATTGACAGCACCGTTTTTAGTGACTCTATGTAGCGGTGTTCACTTAAGTAATAACCCACTTTTTTCATCAAATAGTCATAGTCATGTAATTCCGAGTTGCTCTTTGTTTTAGGCGATGGTTGATCCCCACGGCGAGTATACTTGAACACACCAGATACTTGCGAATAGGTTAGATTGAGCTCGAGTAGAGTGTGAACTAGGCGGATAGCCTGTGCGTTACCTTCGAAATTGGTAAGATCTTGTTGGATTGGCTTTGGTAAGTCGATTGTGGGCTCACCGTTCTTATCCATTACAAGAGATAGTAAATTTCTAGAAAACCAATCGTTTATAGCTTGCTCTCCAAAATGTCCGAAAGGTGGATTGCCAATGTCATGCATTAAACATGACATTTCGACTATCGACTCAAATTGACGTTCTAATCCGGTTAGCTCGTATTCTTGTTTAGATTCTTCAGAGAGCTCTTTAAAGATTAATTGAGTGATGTATCGACCAACTTGTTGAACTTCGAGAGAATGAGTGAGACGACTGCGAACTGCAGCATTACGTTCGAGGGGAAAGACTTGAGTTTTTTGTTGAAGCCTTCTGATTGCAGCTGAGTTGAGGATCCTACCTCGATCACTTTCGAAGCTTTCTTGTGCTACAATTTTGCTGGATTCAGTCAGTGGACGAGGTTTAATGGCTTTTCCGCTATGATATACCCTTGTTCCTCGAACTTTTTCTTTGAAGTTGATAGCCATAATAGTTCCTCTTTGTTTAACGCGCTGAAGAAACTATACCTAAGATTCTAGTCGGCTCATATTAGATTGGATAAATAATGTGATTAGGGATTTAGTCATTGTGAAGAACATTGACTTGGGGAGGATGACCAAAAAGCTGGTTTTTAGCTGTATTTAGTGAGATGTTCCGGTATTTATCTATTGACTTTATTGTTAACATTAAGCAAGGGGTTGCTTTTTTGGCAAGTTATAGGGTTTTAATATACTTGGTTCGAGAACCACTGGATCTTGTTGTTAACCATGTTTGTACAACCTTGCTGATGCGAATGCGCCAACGTCATACAAGTCAGTGGCGCGACAATGGCGCGCATCATACCACTTAACGGTATCGATGAGAAAAGCTGGGGTGTGCTACTAAATAATAACTACTTATCTTTCTTGCTCGGGCTCAACTGCTTATCACACCATTTTTCAATAGAGGGTGCGTATAAGGTGAACAGGCCAATGATCATGGCGATGGCGCAGATTACATAGATAGCTGTCATTACACCCCTCCTTATTGGTTAACTTTAGTATACACCTTGTTTAGCCTTTCCTCGGCCTCAAGTGCCGAGGATGGCCGTATTTTTAGGTTAGGTTGATGAAGATGGTTTGGTATCTGTATCAAACTGCTTGATCAGGACTGAGGTATCACTTCGACCGTATCCGCGTTGTTGCAGCTGCCTGTACTGTTGATCCACTTGCTCGGTTAAGGGAAGGTTCACGCCTAATTTGGCGGCTTCTTCTAAACAAAAGCCAAGATCTTTACGCATCCAATCAATCGCAAAACCAAAATCAAACTGATCCTGTGCCATGGTCGATGCGCGATTGTCCATTTGCCAGGAGCCCGCGGCACCGTGCTTAATGGCATTGATCATTTTTTCGATATCGAGATCAGCGGATTGCGCGAAGGTGAGTGCCTCGGATAAGCCTTGTAAGACGCCGGCAATACATATTTGGTTGGCCATTTTACAGCGCTGGCCGCTACCATTTGGCCCAATATGCTCAATCGCACTGGCGTAAACAGTCATCACAGGTTCAGCATGACGAAATACAGCAGGATCGCCACCCGCCATAATAGTAAGTTTGCCGTTTTCGGCGCCCGCTTGACCTCCGGAGACAGGCGCATCCAAAAAGTGAATACCTTGTCGGTTACACACGTCGGCAAGTTCAGTCGCCAGCTCTGCAGAGGTGGTAGTGTGATCCACCAAGGTACTGCCTTTTTTCATATTGGCCAGCACACCAATGTCGCCATAGACCACACTGCGTACGTCATCATCGTTACCTACGCACATAAAGACAATGTCAGCGTCAGTGACTGCCTCAGCAGGGGTACATCCACTCTGTCCTTGATAGGTTGTACACCAGCTTTCGGCCTTGCCGGGGGTTCGGTTGTAAACCCGGGTTGGGTAGCCGTTACGTTGCAGGTGGCCGGCCATCGAAAATCCCATCACGCCGAGGCCAATAAAAGCCACTTTGGTCTTGTTCACTTGCATATCGTCACGCTTCCCTGTTGTGGATTAGGTAGTAATCTATCAAAAACTTAACCTTTCTTGTATATGTCAATGTTAAGCTTGTATCATCTTCTTTTGTGTTGTGGCACGGATTATTATGACAGCACGACAACCATTCTCATTAACCATCGCGCATATTAACGATACGCACTCACACTTTGAGTCTACGCCTGTCTCGCTCAGCTTAGATAGCGAAGACACACGGGTATATGCCAATTGCGGTGGATTCGCACGCATTGCATCGGCGGTGAAGCACTTTCGTCATCAGGCTGAACAAAATCAGCACGGCTTTCTGTTTCTGCACGCCGGTGATTGCTTCCAGGGCTCGCTGTATTATTCCTTGTTTAAAGGAAAAGCAAATGCCGACATGCTTAATCGCCTTGGGATCGACGCGATGGCCATCGGTAATCATGAACTGGATCAAGGCAATGGGCCCGTTGCCGATTTTCTCGATGATATTAAGTTTCCTTTACTTGCCGGTAATTGGCATGTGGATGATGAAGCAAAAGACAAGCAAAAACGGGTAAGCGATAAGCCTAGCTTGATGCCATACCTGCCAGAGCACGCACGTGCGAGCACCCTGATCAAAACCTACGCGGGCCATCAGGTTGGTCTGTTTAGCTTGGCGGTTGAGAAAATGGCGGCACTGGCACATCCCGATCACGATACGCCGTTTTTGCCTGCCACCCAGATAGCTAGAAATACGGTGGCGTATTTGCGTGCTCAAGGGGTCAACACCATTATTTTGTTAAGCCATCTTGGTTATGACAAAGACAAGGCACTCGCAGCAGCAGTCAAAGGCATTGATGTGATTGTGGGAGGGCACACACATGTCTTACAAGGCGATTTTCAAAATATTGGTCTCGAGGCCCAAGATCCATACGGGTATCAAGTTAATGATACTTGGATTGTGCAAGCCGGGTGCCATGCGCAATCTATTGGCCGTTTTACGTTATCCATCGATGAAAAAGGTCGGCCAACAGCCTTTAATGGTCAAAATTACGTGCTGCTTGGACGCAGTTTGGCGATGGATGCGTCGCGCGAGCAGCAATTAACCGACACCTCTTATCAAGCGGCGCGCGACTATCTGAATAGTCAGTCGAATGTACTCATTTTGCCGAGTGATTTAGATCTAAAACGCCACTTGCAACAGACATATCGTCCACAAGTGGCACAATTAGAGCGTGATATTGTCACGCATGTGCCCGAGCGTTTACGCCATGTTCGCGTCCCTGACGGCGAAGGTAGTAGCGACGTGGCCCCTTTGGTCACCGAGAGTTTTCTTTGGGCGGCGCGTGAGCAAGGGATTGATGCGGAGTTTGCGATACATAATGCGGGAGGAGTTCGAGTTGGATTGAACGCTGGCCCGCTTTCTGCTGCATTAATTGCCGGTACACTGCTGCCGTTTGCGATCGACGTGATCGCGTATCGAGTGACAGGCGAACAAATCCGCAGCGCGTTAGAAGGGGCAATCAACAACGCGACCAACAATGGCGTTGCTGGTCTTGGGACCGGCAGTTTCCCGTATTGTGCCGCTATCCGTTATCGTTATGAAGCGTGGCGCCCGATGGGGCAGCGCATCACCCAATTAGAAATCAAACGGGGTGAGCATTGGGTGGCGATGGACGATGCGCACCGATATACCGGTGTGTCCTCATCTTATACGGCACAAGGTAAAGAGGGCTATGACGCACTGCAGACAGGCCGTCGTCGCTCAATTGGTTTATCAATGGCGGAGTGTTTTATTCGGTATGCACGGCAGCAAAACGCACTCACGCTCCCGAGCCAGCCTTTAGTGTGTTATTTGAGTACACCCGATCAGACTCAAACCTGTTGGGGTCAATAACTTGGCCCATCCTTTGCTTATTCATCGATAGGTTGCACGTTCGGCATAACATTGCCGTTAGATTAAGTTTGGATCGTTATTGTCGATAACCGTAATAGGTGCTCTGAATGTAGCCATACTATCGAAAGGTGAAGATGATGGAAAAACGTGATTGGTTTGATGTGGGGTTGATTAGCTTTTGGCTGATAGCTTGGGCATCTTTGGTTTATTTTGTACCGGTTGTATAAACGAGCCGCGCTAGGGTACCTGCGTGTCAGCGCGATGCGCGTGACGTATGGCCCAGCGAACCAAAAGAGGCTGTAGGTAAATGGGTAACTGAATGGCACCGATTAAGGGTAAAAATACCGGGCCAAGTGCGACGCCGGCAACGGTATAAGTCAGTAATACATTGCGATTTACGGCGGCCACCGCGGCGATCATACTGGCTGCTTGTCCTTGTCGTCGGTATAAACCGAAGGCAATGGTAAAAAAAAGCATGCAAATTGCGACTGAAATTGCTAACAGTTCTAGGGCATACGCTTGATCGTTTTGCCAGGTTTCTCCAAATGGCCCCACCAGCCCCAAAGGAAAGCTAAACACCAGCACAATAGTAAACTGTGCGAGCTTGCCGTGAATGCGTTTGAGTTTTTCGGGCTTGACCAGCGCGTGAAAAATCGCGGCGAACGCCATGGGCCCGAAAATAAATACCACTAATCGAATCACGTAGCTTTGTAAATCCAGTGAAAAAGCATCACCACTGAATATTGTTAAATTGACGAATAAGACAACTGGCATCAGCAACGTTGAGGCGATGGTGTAGGCCATGGCGATCAGCGCGTCCATGCCTAACGAACGGATAATGGCGGGTGTGGCAAACAAGGAGCCGGTTGCGCAGACCCCACTAATCGCGAGTAATAACCCTGTCGATGCACCCAATAACCAAGCGATCGAACAGGTTATCAGCGTTAATACCACCGCATGAATAAATGCATATACCCACACTTGCCACTGGCCCAGTGCTTTTACCAGTAAACCTTGGTGGATGCCAAGCAGTGTAAATAGCATCAGCGCAAACAAAACATAGGGAAGAAAAGGAAACAACGCTAGCGATACCGCTGGAAATGCAAAGCCAATCAGCGCAGCAATAAAAAGAAAGATCGCAGAGTGTCGGGCTAGAAACGCAAGCATGGTCAACACCTTAGTGACATGTGTAACATTGATGTTATCAGGTTTTAATCGATAATCGAGCGATAAATCGCCATTTTTAATAAGTAAGACACGGCCATGTGCAAGTGACAAGGTATCGCATGGGTGTGGAGACGGCTTTCAAACAAAATAAATATAATGACAGCTCAGGGGAACGTAAAAGCAAATAGGCGCTTTTTTAACCGTAAGTTAACATGATTTTCTGATTAGCGATTGCTTGCTTTTCGGATTATAAAAACTAATCCTATGCTTTAATTTTCATCAATTTATCATTGTGGGTTAGCCGCCTATACTACGCGCCGAGTGATTCAGAAAATAAAGCGAGGATCGTATGACGACTGCAACGGTTAATATGACACGTTCACGTCGATCTTACGCGGTAACTATCAAAGGACTGATCGCTCATGCCATGGATGTGTTGTTTACCCGCAGCACGCAAGCACCTGCTTATGATGCAAGCCGTTTACCGGCGCATTTGCAGCGTGATATCGGCATAAACCGATAAGACGACAAAAACGTAGACAGAACGCGAAACGCCACATCATCGAGATGTGGCGTTTTTTTATTTGTGGTTTAATCACCCTTGGCATTAACCAATCATATATTGCCTGATTTGTCCGAGCCGAAAGATAAAAAGGAGTAAAGAAAGATGGGATGGTTTTCCGCACTTTTTTCTGGTGGTCAATCGAAACAAGCTAAAGCGACTGTGACCCCAACAGATTACAAAGGCTATTTGATTTACCCCGAAGCGACCGCAGAAAGCGGCCAGTACCGTGTATGCGGGCGTATTTGCAAAGAAATCGATGAACAGGTGATGACCCATCACTTTATCCGTTCTGATCTATTGGGAAATCAAGACGATGCAAATAGCTTGATGATCACAAAGGCCAAAATGATGATTGACCAGAATGGCGACAAGATTTTTGCGCGTGGCGGTTAGGCGATGCTGAGTGATACCAAAATTAATGCATAACTATGAACAATAAAAACAGATAAAGTGTCGATTGGATCACATTTATACCCTAATGGCGATCCTCGCCCTGTGGTGATTAAGGAATAAACTCGTTAAGTTAAGGCTGTTGCGTTGCTAAGCACAAATTACTGACCCCCGCAACTGAGTGAACAATGGGTAAAGCCGTTTTCAATACGAATTTAGTCAGTGAATGTCTCTCAGGTGGTACTCACCTGTGACGATTAAAAAATTTTTTATAAGCCAACATTCAGGGAATAGCTATGCAGATTGGTGTTCCAAAAGAGAGGC
The DNA here is from genome assembly GCF_001995405.1 of Salinivibrio sp. AR640. Classification (NCBI taxonomy): domain Bacteria; kingdom Pseudomonadati; phylum Pseudomonadota; class Gammaproteobacteria; order Vibrionales; family Vibrionaceae; genus Salinivibrio; species Salinivibrio sp. AR640. The sequence continues at coordinate 55,183 of NZ_MUFD01000020.1, forward strand.
TCGTTAATGAAACGAGGGTAGCTGCGACGCCAAAGTCGGTGGAACAGCTTATCAAACTCGGTTTTGACGTAGTGGTAGAAAAGGGAGCGGGCGAAAAAGCAAGCTTCGAAGATACTGCGTACGAACTTGCCGGGGCGACCATTGTTGATACGGATGCCGTTTGGCAGTCTGAGGTCATATTTAAAGTCAACGCACCGGGTGTGATTGAACAAACCGGTCAAGATGAAGTGGAACGACTACAAGCAGGCACCACGCTTGTCAGCTTTATCTGGCCTGCCCAAAACGAAAAGCTACTTGAGCGATTATCGGCGCGCAATGTTAATGTGATGGCGATGGATGCCGTGCCGCGGATTTCTCGAGCACAATCTTTAGACGCGCTGAGCTCGATGGCAAACATTGCGGGCTATCGCGCTATTGTCGAAGCGGCCCACGAATTTGGCCGTTTCTTTACCGGGCAAATCACCGCGGCCGGTAAAGTACCGCCTGCCAAGGTATTTGTTGCCGGTGCAGGGGTGGCAGGTCTGGCTGCGATTGGTGCTGCCGGGAGCCTAGGTGCCATTGTTCGTGCCTTTGATGTTCGCCCAGAGGTGAAAGAACAAGTTGAAAGCATGGGCGCTGACTTTCTTGAAGTGGATTTCAAACAAGACAGTGCAGGCAGCAGTGATGGCTATGCCAAAGAGATGTCGGATGAATTCAATCAGGCTGCGCAAAAGCTCTATGCGCAACAAGCAGAAGATGTCGATATTATCGTCACCACGGCGCTGATCCCTGGTAAACCTGCGCCAACGCTGATTACTAAAGAGATGGTAGACAGCATGAAATCCGGGAGTGTGATTGTTGATTTGGCAGCCGCCAATGGTGGCAACTGTGAGTACACCGAAAAAGACCAAGTCATCACCACGCCAAATGGGGTCAAAGTGATTGGCTACACCGATATGGTAGGGCGCTTGCCGACTCAGTCATCACAACTGTATGCCACTAACTTGGTTAACCTCACCAAACTGCTTTGCAAAGAAAAAGACGGCAATATCACCATTGATTTTGACGATGTAGTCGTACGTGGCGTCACCGTTATTAAAGAAGGCGAAGTGACGTGGCCTGCACCGCCGATTCAAGTGTCGGCACAACCGAAAGCGGAACCTAAACCCGAACCTGCACCGAAAGCAGAGGCGAAAAAAACGTCACGGGCAACCAAGTATGGCTTAATGGCCGCCGGGTTGGGGGCGTTTGGCTGGGTAGCCAACTACGCCCCAAGTGAGTTCCTTTCTCATTTGACCGTGTTTGTGCTTGCCTGTGTTGTGGGCTACTACGTGGTCTGGAATGTAACCCATGCGCTACATACGCCACTGATGTCCGTCACCAATGCGATTTCAGGCATCATTATCGTCGGGGCGCTATTGCAAGTAGGACAAGGGATCGGTTTTGTTACCTTCCTCTCCTTCATTGCCGTGTTGATCGCCAGTATCAATATTTTTGGCGGCTTTACTGTTACAAAGCGCATGCTTGAAATGTTCCGTAAAGGGTAAGGAGAAAGAATGTCTGAAGGATTGGTACAAGCTGCGTATATTGTTGCCGCACTCTGTTTCATTCTGAGTTTGGCTGGGCTCTCAAAGCAAGAGTCTGCGCGTGCCGGTAACTACTACGGGATTACCGGGATGGCCATCGCGCTGGTGGCGACGATTTGGGGTCCCGATGTTCAAGGCGTTGGTTGGATTATACTCGCGATGATCATTGGTGGCGCGATTGGTATTTACTACGCCAAACGGGTTGAGATGACCGAAATGCCGGAGCTGGTGGCGATGCTGCACAGTTTTGTCGGCCTGGCGGCGGTATTAGTCGGTTTTAACACCTATATTGATCATCCACCGCTGACTGGTGCGATGCTTAATATTCATTTAGTTGAGATCTTCTTAGGCGTGTTTATTGGTGCAGTGACTTTCACCGGGTCGATTGTCGCCTTTGGTAAATTGCGTGGCGTGATCTCGTCGAAAGCGCTGGCGTTACCGCATCGTCATAAGCTTAACCTTGCCGCCGTCGTGGTTTCCTTTTTACTGTTGATTAACTTCGTCAATGCCGAAGGCTCCACGTTCGCACTCATTGTAGTGACGCTCATCGCGCTGGCCTTTGGTTATCACCTTGTTGCCTCGATTGGCGGCGCAGACATGCCGGTTGTGGTGTCTATGCTGAACTCGTATTCCGGTTGGGCAGCGGCAGCGGCAGGCTTTATGCTGGCGAACGATCTACTGATCGTCACGGGGGCATTGGTTGGCTCATCGGGTGCCATTTTGTCTTACATCATGTGTAAGGCCATGAACCGCTCATTCATTAGTGTGATTGCTGGTGGCTTTGGTTCAGATGGCACCGCGTCATCGGGTGATGAAGAGGTCGGTGAATACCGCGAGAGTACCGCTGAAGAAGTCGCAGAAATGCTAAAAGACTCCAACAGTGTTGTGATCGCACCCGGCTATGGTATGGCCGTTGCGCAAGCGCAATATCCTGTTTACGAAGTAACAGAAAAACTGCGTAATATGGGCATTGACGTGCGATTCGCGATTCACCCCGTTGCAGGGCGTTTGCCTGGGCATATGAATGTGTTGCTCGCAGAAGCGAAAGTCCCCTATGACATCGTATTAGAGATGGATGAAATTAATGATGATTTCCCAGATACGGATACGGTACTGGTGATCGGAGCCAACGATACGGTTAACCCCGCCGCAATGGATGACCCGTCTAGTCCCATTGCGGGGATGCCCGTACTTGAAGTCTGGAATGCTAAAAATGTAGTGGTCTTTAAACGCTCAATGAATACCGGCTATGCTGGGGTGCAAAACCCATTGTTCTTTAAAGACAACAGCACCATGCTCTTTGGCGATGCGAAACAAAGTGTCGAGGCTATTTCTAAAGCGCTATAGTTAAATTCAAAGGCACTATAGTTGAACTCTGGGACGCTATTATTTTAAAGAGCTCGTCCTTCAAAAGAGCCAGTGATTCAGCTGGCTCTTTTTTTGTGCACGATCGCCGGCGCTGGATGTGAGTAAAAGCTATCTTGCCTAATAGCTATCTTGCTTAAAAGGCCATCTTGCGTAATAGCTATCTTGCATCCTGACAGTCTGAACTTACAATGCACTGACATTATTTATAGGTTTGGTGGTAAGCTGTCACTATGCGAATTCTGCTGCTAATTATTTTTACGTTGACAGCTTGGCCAGCGATGGCGGCGAGTACATTTTCAGAGCAAATGACTGCGTTCCGTGCTCAGTTACTGTTGGCGGATCCTGTTGCTCGTTATAACCTCATCGGTATTAACCGTGCTTTTCCACGTGTGTTGCTCAGTCCAGAGAGCCTATTGCCACAGACGGCGCGCTACCCGTTAAAAGATATTCGCCGCTTGTATCAGGCTGCGCAAAAGTGTCAAGGACCTTGGCCAGTGAATCCGCAAGTGACAGAGCCTTTGGTGTTTACTCGTGCCATGTGTAATAACACCCAGCTTCCGGTTGCTTGGTTTTCTCGCTCTGGGTTTATTCATCCAGGTGGCGGGAGCTATGCGGCCAAATACGCGGAGAAATATCCAGCGCGACGCAGCGAGCTTGTGCGCTTTTTTCATATCCAAGAGCGACCCAAAGCCGAACCTGACAGTTTACTCGGTCGACTGCAAAGAATGGATTCATCAGCCGTCGAGGCATTGAATAGCGGCGCTAAAACCTTGGTCAGTCAAAATGAAATGTGGATCCGTGTGGGCAGCTATTACCATTTGTATGCCGCGCAGCAATGGCAACCTCTTGTTGCTGAATTTGATTTACACCTTAGGCCTCGGGGGGAGCAAGATTTTTGTTTGGCCCGTGTGGGGAACATTTGTTGGAATGAAGAAAAAGCGCCTAGCTATTGGCCTTATCTTGTCGGCGCGCTGATTATCATCAACCTGGTTGCCCTCGGTGGTTGGGGATTTAACCGATGGACGGTACAGCGTCGGTTGATGCAAGAGCGTATGCTGGTATTACAAATATTGACGCACGAGTTACGTACCCCCATTGCCAGCTTGTCGATGACGGTTGAGGGGTTTCGGCGTAAATTCGATACGTTACCAGAGCCCTTTTATGATGAGTTTCGTCGTTTGTGTGAAGATTCAAGGCGTCTAAAACAGCTGGCGGAAGCGAGTAAGGATTACTTGCAGTCGAATCAAAAGCCATTGGGCAAAGAAACGATTCCGTCTATCGAAGAATGGTTAGGATACATTTGTGAAGAACATCAAGTGACGCTTCAGGTGAGTCAAGATGGCGCGGTGCGGGCCAATGTCTATTGGTTGACGACATCATTGAACAATTTGATTGCCAATGCGGTCAAATATGGTGTCGCCCCGGTTGAAGTGCATGCAAAGGTATCAGCGGATCGTTTCACCATTGCAATATGCGACCAAGGCGATCTGACCGCCAAGGATTGGAAGCACATACGTAAACCCTTTGTCAGCCAAAGCGGTCTTGGGCTCGGGCTGACGATCGTAGAATCGATGATTGAGAGAATGGGGGGCAAGTTAATCCTTTCTGGTCCACCCACCACATTTACTTTGGAGATTCATTGTGACGCAACCGACGTTACTTCTGGTTGAAGATGATGCCAATCTAGCAGACGGCTTATTGGCAAGTTTGGAGCAAGCGGGCTACCAGTGTTTATATGCTGATAGTGCGACGAAAGTTGCTGAGTTATGGCGTGATGCGGATCTTGTCATCTTGGACCGCCAACTGCCTGAAGGCGACTCAATCGAATGGCTCGCGGATTGGAATAAACTCAAAACCGTGCCAGTGATCTTGTTGACAGCCATGGTGTCCGTGCGTGATCGCGTTGGCGGGTTAGACTCGGGCGCTACCGATTATATCACTAAACCCTTTGCCGAAGCAGAGCTGCTCGCGCGCGTGCGTGTCCATCTTCGTCACCCTGTCGGAGAAGCGGAAATATCGAGTGACGATCTCGTGATCAATGAGGTGAGAATCGATACCGCGAGTCGTGCAGTCTTTTGTGGTGACCAAGAGATGACATTGACACGCACTGAGTTTGACTTGTTGCATTTCCTCGCCAAAAACGCAGGGCGTGTATTTACGCGTGATGAATTGCTCGATCAAGTGTGGGGGTATAACCATTATCCTACCACGCGTACGGTTGACACCCATATATTACAACTACGCCAGAAGCTGCCCTCGGTGAATATCGAGACGCTACGTGGCGTCGGCTATCGCATGAAGGCATGATGAAAACGCGCGCTCTCTTTGGACTATTAGCAACTATGCTGGGTGCTGGTGGCGCGCAGGCCGCGTGGTTTAACGGCAATGACGCGTTAACCAGTGCCCATCAGCGCCTATTAAATGGAAAAACCGCAGCCAGTGTAGAGGCCATGATTGAAGCCTGGCAGCAACCCAATCTTTCTGCTGCCAAGCAGGATCATCTCGCTCAGCTGCTTGCGCTCGCGATCACGGAGGACTGTGGGCGCAGTTTAAGCCAAAAGACATTGCCTGATTGGTTGAGCAATATATCTGTGCGTCGCGAAACGGTCCAAACCACGAGTCGGGTGTATTATCGGCTCCAAGTGTCAGGGGAGTCGCAAACGGGGGTGAATGCACTCACGTTAAAAAAATGGCCGGATAAAACGGTGATGCATGGTGAGTTCTCTCCGGCGCAGCAACACGGTTGGCGTTTGATCAAAGATGGCCTTTCCGATCCTATTTCCCAAGGTCTTTATCAACTCACAGCAGAGTCAGTATCAGGCCATACGTGGTCGAGTTGGTTGCTTCTGACCCAGCCTCAGCCACGTCAAACATTGAGCTGGAAAGATACCCGAAGCTGGCACATTGCCCCTTTTGATGATTTTAACTCAACCTGTCAACGGCCCTTTCTGAGCCTTAACCTGTATCCGCACAATCAACCGGATGGTGCCCCGATCTGGTCTGCTGAAAAGCATAAGCGGCTTCCTACTCAGCTGCCAATGTTAGATGTGCCTAATGGTCAATACTGGTTTAGTGTTGCCCTGATTGAACGGCGCTGGCAGGGCGCGCTGTCAATTGAAGAAGTTCAGCGTATCGGCCGGGCGATTGATTTACCGGATTTGGATCCTGACGCTTTAAATAGGATAGCGCCGAGCCGCTCGGACAAACAAAGTGACGAATAAATAGACATTTGCGTTATGGTCAATTTGATAAAGTTCACACCTTTTTAGTGAGTTCGGTCCAATTTTTCACTTTTACCTCTATGCTTGCCTTTTAAATAGCAAATCAAAACATAGGGGTAACGCAATGACCTTTAAAACAAAAGCGCTTGTGGTGGCACTGGCCGCATGCTCAACCAGTGCGTTGGCGGCGACTAACCCAACCGATGCCCGTGCCAATGCCATGGGTGGGGTAGGCGTGGCATCGGGGGATTATCTTTCCGCAGGCTTTCATAACCCAGCTTTGGCTGCACTTGATCCCGATAGCGCGTTTGGGGTGCTTATCCCGTATATTGGTGCCGAAGCGCGAGATCCCGATGAGCTTATTGACGGCCTCGATGATGTCGCCGATGCGTTTGACCAACAAGATGCAACAAAAATTGAATCTTCACTGAGAGCGGTGCAAGGCGATAAAGCCTACGTCAATGCGGGTGTTGGTGCTGCGGTGGGGATTCCCACAGGCTCTATCTCGGCGACACTCTATACATCTGGGTTAATTGAGGGAGCAGTCTTAACAGATATCGATTCCGATGACTTTAATCAATCAACTGGTAACTTTACACCAGAATCCTCAGCAACCATTCTTGCCGCTGGGGTTGGTGAGTTAGGGGTCGCACTGGCAACCAACCTTGATATTGCCGGCCAGCGCGTCGCGGTGGGGGTAACGCCTAAACTGCAACGGATCACTACCTATAACTATGGCGTCTCGGTTGATGCTTATGATACCGACGACTGGGATGATAGCCGCTACCGCGAAGAAGAAAATGCTTTCAATCTTGATTTGGGCGCCGTGTGGCAATCGGGCCCTTACCGGGTTGGCCTTGCCGGCAAGAATTTAGTTAGCCAAGATGTCGATACCGTAACCATCAATAACAACCGTTTCACTTATGAGCTTGAGCCGCAATTTACCCTGGGCTCGGCGTTTGTGTCTGACTTTGTGACCGTTGCTGCCGATTTAGATCTCAACAAGAAAAGCGGCTTTAAAGGTACGCTTAATGTGGATGATGACACCCAGTTTTTCCGAGTCGGGGCAGAGTTTGACGCCTTTGGCCATGCGCAACTACGCACCGGCTATCGTGCGGATCTAGAAGACAATGTCGATAATGCCTTTACCCTCGGTCTTGGTTTATCCCCCTTTGGTGTCGCCAATCTTGATATCGCCGCGAGTATCATCGATAGCAACAGCTATGGTGGTTCCGCTCAGCTGGCCTTTACGTTTTAAATCAGTTACTGCATGACAAATGATTGGGCAGGCCCTAAAATGGCCTGCCTTTTTTAATCATCACTTACCAATCATTGATCATCAAGAGAGTAACCGAATGTTTGACGGCGTTACGCTAAACCACGAGCAACAACAAGAAGCGGCAGAGCGCATTCACGCGCTGATGGCAAAAGGCATGAGCAGCGGTGAGGCGATTATGCAGGTTGCCAATGAAATACGTTCGCAAGCAGCGCAAGCGGCTCAAGCCTCTTCGTCTGAAGAGTGAGACACACTGCAAACATATTGTGTTTTTATTTACAATTCCAACAATCCCTGATTAATTTAAAGTAGGTCAGTAAAGGAGTGTTGGATGGGTAGTCGGCTGGAACAAGCGCGAGAGTGGGCGAGGGTAAGACATGCCCTCCAGCGGTATGGCGCTCAGCCCTATCGTTGTCACCTGGATCATGTCGAGCGGATTGCCACGCCTTTTGGTGAACAAGCACGTATTGTGGCGCAACTGCACGATATTTTGGAAGACACCGCGACGCGTGTGGATGAGATCTCTGCGCTTTTCGGCCCCACGGTAGCCCGCGCTGTGATGCTGGTGACCGATCCGCGCCGACCCAATCGCGAAGAGCGAAAACGCGCGTTAAACCAGCGTTTGATTGTGCTTGATGTCACGGATGAGGCGGCTTGGCTTGCCTTGGTGGTAAAAACCTGTGATCGACTCGCGAACGTCATTGCCAGTAGTGAACACAGCCCAAAACGGTTTGAGCAATATCAACGCGAACACGGCGGCTTTCGCGTTGCTGTATATCGCCCCGGTTTGTGTGACAACTTATGGCAAGAGCTAGATGGCTTGATTGATGCCGGCCAACACGCAGACCGACATCCTGATCATCAGCTCCACGCGTCGATCTCTTAACCGCTGTTTTCGACGACGCGGTTAATGCTTAGTCGTTAGTTATCTAAGTCATACACAGTTGGGACGGGCTGTCGTTTGTGCTGCGTTGCCTGGTACACCTTAATAATCTTCTCTTTCACCGCATTATCGACTGGCTTACCTTCAAGAAAATCATCAATTTGCTCATACGTGAGTTGTAATGCGTCTTCGTCGGCTTTTTGTGGCGATAAGTCTTCCAAATCCGCGGTAGGGACTTTATGAACTAACACATCCGGCGCCTCTAAGTGGGCGGCAAGTTGACGCACTTGGCGTTTATTGAGACCAAATAAAGGGGCAAGATCGCAGGCGCCATCGCCGAATTTGGTATAAAAGCCGGTGATGTTCTCTGCTGAGTGATCGGTGCCGAGGACCAAACCTTGGGTTAAACCGGCAATTTCATACTGTGCAACCATTCGAGCGCGTGCTTTAACATTGCCTTTGGCAAAATCAATCCGCCCTTCGTTTGCTGGCAATAGCCCAACTTCCGACACTGCATCGAGTACCGATTGATGTGTACCGTCGACACCGGGTTTTACATTGACTGTCACGGTTTTACTTGGTTGGATAAATGATAGCGCGAGTTGGGCTTCATCCTCATCTTTTTGCTCACCGTAGGGTAAGCGTACCGCGATAAACTGATATTGCTCGGTGCCTGCGGCTTGATTAAGTTCGTCAACGGCTAATTGTGCCAGTTTTCCACATGTTGAAGAATCGACGCCTCCACTAATGCCTAATACAAGACTCCGGGTCCCTGAACGTTGTAGCATGGCTTTGATAAACGCAATGCGACGGCGTACTTCGAGTGCTGCGTCAATCGTGGGTTGCACGCGCATTTCTTCGCGGATCGGGTGTTCCATGTTGTGTTCCTCTTTTTAACTCTGGCATGCGACTTTAATGAAGGTTTGGCTGCGTATTATTGTGCATGATCTCTGGCGCGTTGGGTATAGCCAAATCAATCCCTTCGCGTTGCTGGTTACGTGTTAGGTTTTTGATTGGTTTCATGGCATCATTATGCGCGATATCCACCGCATCCAGAATGGTTCGGCTAAGAGAATACGATGACAGAGCAAATTGCAGTGTTTGGTAGTGCTTTTAATCCGCCGACGCAAGGCCATGCGTCGGTATTAGCACAACTGAACCACTTTGATCAGGTATTGCTGGTCCCTAGCTACAAGCATGCTTGGGGGAAAGCGATGGCGCCTTATGACACTCGCTGTGCGTGGGTGCGGACGTTTATCGATGATGTCGCGCTCTCGAACCTGACACTATGTCAACGCGAGGCATCGCTTGGCGCTGAAGGTGACCCTGTCACAACATTTATGCTGCTGAGTGCGTTACAGCAAGATTATCCAGAGGCCGCGTTAACTTTTGTTGTTGGACCAGACAACTTGGTTAAGTTTGGTCAATTCGCGAATAGTGACGAGATCCTTGCGCGCTGGTCTGTATTAGGAATGCCAGAAAAAGTGGTGGTCCGAAGTACCCACATACGTGAACGACTCCAGCAGGGACTACCCATTAGTGAGTTAACCACCCCGAACGTCGCGGCACAGCTAACCGATTCAGCGTTCAGGGCGTATTAGCACATGATAGATTGATTCGTCTTGTGTATCACGCCTCGAAGGTGTCGGTATAACGCGCATACAGTGATTCTGCTTGCGCGTGCGCGATGCCGATATTTGTCGCCGCCTTGGTTAATGTTTGCCCCGATTTAAGGGCTGCACGGAGTTGTCTCACGATAAAATATTCGTGTAAATCTTCCATGGTCAGTTGCGTGAGTGCTTGTAATTGATAGTGTTGTTCAGCGTTTGCGGGTGGTTGACCTGTTTGCGCTCGTGTCACACAATCTGCCAAGCTTTGGGTTTGTCGGTCGAGTGTTTGTGACGGTGTCATGAGTGAAACCTGATCTAATGCGACAGCTTGAAGCCGGCGTGCTTGCGCTGATGATGACGGCTGATATCCTGACGTAAGCAGTGCACAAAGGCTGGCAACAAGCAGGGGGGACACCTCGATATGGCCAACTTGTGTAGGCAGCTTCTGCGTGACACGTGGCGATATGGCCAGTTGATGTACTCGAGTGTTTGGCGTGATGGTCAGGGCATGCAAACACTCAAATGGAAGCCAAAACCCTTGACCACTATGCACAGGGATGTCGGCTTTCCCTAAGCGAACAAATACGACGCCGTCTTCAACAAACAGCAAATTAGCCGTGTAACGACGCTTACGAGGCGTGAAAGTCAGTGATGATGGTTGGTAAAACGTATGTTCGCTGGTGTACTTCATAATGGCGTCTCAATGTAACAAGGCGGCAATGGTGAGCACTTTTGCTGTTAAGGTCAAGTACACACCCCGAAAGGGAACCCTTTTGGTGCAATAAGGTCTGACCTCCAACCTGTGGAAAATATCGGTGGATTCACTTTGAATCCTTGTTTGGCTGCGTAAAATAGCGCGGTTTTTATTAGCTATAATGGAAGAACGTGCAGACAGTTAACGATCCCTATCAAGAGATTCGTCCTTATTATGACGAAGAAGTTCCAGGTGCGATTCAGCGTCTTATTCAAGATGATGAATTTATCAATGCGATTCTGTCTTATCGCTATCCACACGCATCCGGCCCGCTCGGTTGGCTACTCAAGCCTGCGCTAAAACTGTATCTGACCAAAAAGTGGAATAACATCAGAACCGTACAGGATGTGCAGCTACATGTTGCCAGCTATATGCGCAAGATGATCAAAACAAGCTGCGATAAAGTCACGGTCTCCGGTGTTGAAAATCTCGACCCAAGCCAAGCGTACCTCTTCGTCTCGAATCATCGGGATATTGCCATGGATCCCGCCTTAGTGAATTGGTGTTTGCATCAGCGCGGATTAGATACGGTAAGAATCGCCATTGGTGATAACTTGTTGCGTAAGCCGTGTGCAACGGAGCTGATGAAACTGAATAAAAGTTTTATTGTTAAGCGCTCTGCTAAAGCCCCCCGTGAAATGATGAAATCGCTATCACAATTATCCGCTTACTTACGTCTTTCTCTCGATGAAGGGCAGTCTATATGGATAGCGCAACGAGAAGGGCGAGCAAAAACCGGCGAAGACATCACTGATCCTGCGATCTTAAAAATGTTCTTTATGGAAGGCCGAAAACGTAAGCAAGATTTTGATACGTACATGGGCAACTTAAACGTGGTTCCTGTAGCAATATCGTATCAAAACGACCCTTGTGATCTGGACAAAGCGACGGAATTGGATGCGGTTAAGCGATTAGGGGCGTACGAAAAGAGTGAGTTTGAAGACATTCAGACCATCGTCAAAGGTATCGTCGGCAACAAGCGCCATGTTCATGTCGCCTTTGGTGAGCCAGTGACACTGTCACAAGATACGCCTGACTCCATGGCGGCGAAGATCGATAGCCAAATTCATCAGCTGTATCGGCTGTATCCGGCCAACTATATTGCGGCTGGGGTAGAACATGACAGTGTCACACCAGCCGAACGCCGTCTTTACGAGCAAAAAATTGCTCAAGCGCCTGAAGCGGCGCGTGAATATTTGCAACAAATGTACGCCAATCCAGTCCTCAACCAACAGACAGTAGGTGCTGTTCTTTCAGATGACGACGTCGTCGACGTTGTAGGAGAACAAAACGCCGAGTGACCTTGTCACTTTATTGGCGATCCCAAGGCGGTGGATCGCCAATTTCATCACGCATGAAATCGACAAACTCTCTGACCTTGGGTGCAAGATGCTTACGCCGTGGGTAAACGATATAAATTGGCAGTTCGAGACAAGGCTGCCAGTCGGGAAGTACCTCAACCAGCTCACCCGTGTCTAACTCATCGTTTAATAGATAGGTCGCGAGATAGGCGATCCCCAATCCCGCTTTGACTGCTTCGAGCACCGCTGGGGCATTATTGATTGTGTATTGGCCGCTGATATGAACCACTTGTTCCGTGCTGGCCTTGGTGAAGGGCCATTGGTCATAACGACGTTCACGGCTTTGATAAGTAATACAGTCATGATGACGTAATTCATTAAGTTGTTGCGGGGTGCCGTTATTCGCAAGGTAGGTTGGGGCAGCAACCAGTTTGAACTGACAGTCTGCTAATTTTCTCGCCACCATCCCCTCAGGAGGGTGCTCATGAATCGCTACCCAACAGTCATAGCCTTCTTCGACCAGGTTAGGTCGATGGTCGAACAAACTAATGTCGAGATTAAGATCAGGGTACAGCTGTCGGAATTTGGCAAAATGGCGCGTCATTATAGTATTACCGAATGACTGCGCGACGCCGATTTTTAGCTTACCGGTTACCTCATTCCGATAACCTGCGACCATGGCTTCGGCTTCATCTAAGGTTGCCATTAACTGGCTACCATAATCCGCATATCGAGTTCCCACTTCGGTCAACGATACCGAGCGGGTGTTACGCTGTACCAGTTGGACGCCCAAACGATCCTCGAGGTAACGAACCTGTTTACTCACTTGTGATTTGGAAATACCAAGTCGTTCAGCGGCGCGCGTAAAATGCTGCTCTTGTGCAACGGCAGCCAACACCACAATTTGTTGGAGATGTTCGAGCATAGTCTGTGCTTCCATGTTCTCAGTAGGGTGAGACTACCACATATTTCCCTGCCTCTGGAATTAATAGTGACAACGTCACACTAAGCTATCAGAGAAGCACCGTAAAACCCCCTTCCTTTTCTTTTTTCTATCTTATTGTTTTTTAATGTCAATATATTATTGTTTCCTGTGAGATACACTGAAAACATTAAATGTAAGTGCTCACTTTTAAAACGGTTATAAAATTTCACACTATCTTTC